>NZ_JBLWFS010000001.1:0-520392 GCF_048323755.1 Alkalihalobacterium sp. APHAB7 | reverse complement strand
ACTTTCCCTTTTTATTTTCATTAATGAAAAGATGCTTAAATTCATCAGTATAAGTAATTCCTTTTGTACTAACTGATTTAACATATTTATTAGCTGATAGTAGCTTAATTTCTTTCACTGTAAAAATTTTTTTACTCATTTTGTTTTCTCCGTCTCCATGTTTTTTCTCTGTCGTATTTCTTAATTATACAAAAAAGTACCCTACAGGTAGACTTTTTTTAGTGTCTACTCTATAGGGTACATTTTAATGAGAGTCAGCTTTTTGTATTACTGCTTAAAGTGGGTTTTTCCCTTTTTTAAGTACGAGAGGTGTTCCACCAAGCATGTATAGGTAGCGGTTGTCGATCATTTTCTTCATGAAGTTTGCAGAAGAACCGTAAAGTTTACGATCAAATACGATACCAATCGCTTCTTTACCACCTAGAGAAGCAACTGTACCTTTAATTTCTGGTTTGAAGCCTTTTGTTGGTGCGTTATGAATTAACGCTTTAAGGTTAGACGCACAAACTGCTGCTTGTTGCATTGCAATTTGAGCAGTCGGTGGATATGGACGATTAATTTCTTCGTTAATGATTAACGCACAATCTCCAATGATAAAGATCTCTTCATGACCTGGTGCACGAAGGTCTGGATCCACTTTTACACGACCACGCATGTTTTCAAATCCAGCTTTTTCGATAAGTGCATTACCACGTACACCTGTTGCCCAAACAACAGTTTCAGTCTTAATTTCATCTCCATCTGCAAGAAGCACACCATGCTCTGTCACTTCTTTAATTGGACAGCTGATCTTAAACTCAACGCCACGGCTTTCTAATAAGTTCATGGCATACTCAACTAATTCAGGGTCAAATCCTGGTAATGCCGTTGGTGCAGCTTCAATGACGTACATTTTCACTTTTTCACGTGGTATATCATATGCTTCACATAATTCTGGTACACGTTCAGATAATTCACCGATAAATTCAATACCCGTAAAACCAGCACCTGCAACTACGAATGTTAATAATTCATCACGTTTTTCATCTTCATTATTATAAATAGAAAACTGATACTCGATGTGATCTCTCACTTGGCGAGCACCGTTCACCGTCCATTTACTAAATGCGTGTTCAAACACTCCAGGCACCCCAAATGTTTCAGGCTCTGAACCTAACGCAACCACTAAGTAGTCATAATCGAGTTCGCTGTTTTTCTCAAGGATTACTTTCTTTTCATCCTTTTTAATATCAACAACTACATCTTTAATGAACTGAATTTTATTTAGGTTTAATACATCACTAATTTTCATTCGAGTTTTTTCAGGATCTAATGTACCAGCAGCTGGTTCATGTAACCAAGTTGTTTGATAATGGTAATTGTGTTTATTAACTAACGTAATGTCTGCTTCATTATAACCTAGCTCTTTCGTTAGGCGAGAAGCTGTAATCATTCCCCCGTAGCCTGCTCCTAAGATTACAATTTTTGGCTTATTCAAGTTCATCACTTCCATTTTCTTTTTAGTTAAATACTGTTAATCTCTGAAGTAATTTACTAGTTTGTGATTTACTTCACTTAAAAAGGTAAAATTTTTTATAAAATTATACAAAGGTTAACAAATTAATTCGATAAATAGTCACAAATCACATCTATTATCATATTGGTTTTCACTATATTTTTCAACTATCTTTTTTATAATTTCTTCTTATATCCGTACGTTTATGCGTGCATTTATTTGGAATGTACAGTTTTATAAAGACCGGTATAATCGACAGGATTAGACATTTTTATTAATAATCCTTAATTATAGGCTCTTTTCTCAAAGATTGTTGCTCTTGCTTTTGAACCGTTAGCCAAGCGAATGCTTTCTCCACGCACAGCGTGAAGCTAAAACATTCCAAAAGAACCTTTTTAAATTTACCATTATAACTTCTAAAATTAAAGTTGGCTACATATTTTTAAAATATTTAGATAAATTAATGGAGGTGCACAGTTATGACGGAAAAACGCAATGTTTATGACATTACGATTGTGGGCGGTGGTCCTGTCGGTTTATTTACGGCCTTCTACGGTGGTATGAGACAGGCGAAAGTAAAAATTATCGAAAGTATGCCACAGCTAGGCGGTCAACTTTCCGCATTATACCCAGAAAAGTACATATATGACATAGCTGGCTTCCCAAAAATTCGCGCTCAAGAGTTGGTCGATAACTTAAAAGAGCAAATGAGTAAATTTAATCCAACTGTCGTGTTAGAACAATCTGTAAAAGATATTAAAAAACATAAAGATAAAGTGTTTGAAATTCATACAAATAAAGAAATACATTATTCAAAAAGTATCATAATTACTGCTGGAGCAGGAGCATTCCAACCACGACGTTTAGAATTGGACGGGGCTGAGCAATACGAAGGAAAAAACCTCCACTATTTTGTAAATGATTTAAGTGTGTTTGCAGGTAAAAAAGTATTAGTGAGCGGTGGCGGCGACTCTGCTGTTGACTGGGCACTCATGTTAGAACCAATAGCTAAAAGTGTAAAGCTCGTTCACCGTCGTGATAAATTTAGAGCACATGAACATAGTGTAGAACTGTTACATCAATCCAAGGTCGACATTCAAACTCCTTTTGCAATAAAAGAATTAATAGGCGATGGGGAGAACATTACTCAAGTTGTCCTCGAAGAAGTACGAGGTGATAAAATAGAAACCCTTGATGTGGATGCTGTTATCGTCAACTACGGATTCATCTCCTCACTAGGTCCCATTAAACAGTGGGGTCTTGACATACAAAAAAATTCCATTATTGTGAATTCAAAAATGGAAACGAACGTTAAAGGCATTTATGCTGCTGGCGACATCGCTTCGTATGAGGGCAAAGTTAAATTAATTGCCGTCGGCTTTGGTGAAGCCCCTACTGCCGTTAACAACGCTAAATTCTATATGGACCCAGATGCTCGCCTCCAGCCTGGTCACAGTTCAAGCATGTTTTAATGAATTTAAAAGCAAAAAGGCTGAATAAAAGTTCAGCCTTTTTGTATCTATTTAACATGTGGAGGTGTGGTTTGGAAATTATTTATTTTACAAAGCCACCATTTAATTGTTGCTCAGCTATTTGTATAATGTATGTATAACATATGTCACTCAAATGATTTTATACTTTCTTGAATGATCTAGTTTTAACCATACACAAAGACGCATAGCTAGGCGCGTGATCATGACACCAAGAAAAAAAGGCTGAATATCTCAGCCTTTTTTCTACAATACCTTTATTATTAACAATCTTCAGGCTTACCAGCATTCTCAGCTGTTCTAAATGAAGAACCACAACCACATGATGCGATCGCATTTGGATTTTCAATCGTAAATCCGCCACCCATCATGTTTTGTTTATAATCGATCACTACACCATTTAAAACAGGTGCACTTTCTTCGTCAACTAGTACCTCTAAGCCATCATAGTCTAATTTTTTATCACTGTCTTGTTCTTCTTTATCAAAGCCCATGCCGTATGAAAGGCCGCTACAGCCTCCACCTTTCACACCAATTCGAAGCTTTAACCCTTGCTCCTCTTCTTCATTAAGCATTTCTTTAATACGAGCAATTGCTGATTCTGTAATGGTTAACATTCAAATCCCTCCTCTACTAGTACGTGTTCAAAAAGGAGGACAAAAAGATCCAAGAAGTTCGAGGCGGTGCAGTTGCGAGTACCGCAGCGTATGCTATTAATACGTGAGGAACGCAGCAGCAAACCAACAAAGAAATTCGCCAGATATTTTTCCCGGACTTTTTGAACATCCTCTACTATATCTTATTTTACTACCTATACACATTGTTCTCAAGGAAGGACGTTTTCTTTTACTTTTTGATTAAAAAACATTTGTTTTTTCTGCTTCGTTAATATTTCATTATGTTTTTCATCTATTTTTTGACTGTACTCCAATACTAGTGGGTGGTTAAATCCATATTGTAGAGCCGTTGATACCATTTTTTCTCTTAAAAGTTCAATTGTCGATAGGCACTCTTCACAACAAATTCTCTCCAAACCACTCACCCCTATCCTTTCGTCCTTATTTTTCTTTTTCTATAAGTTTCTTTTCTCAAATATTGTTGCCCTTCACGCATTCCGTGAAGCTTTTGAAAATAAAATAGCCGTTCAGACAAATGAATTTGTCTAGAAAAGGCTATTTTATTTTCAAAAAAACGGCCCAAAAGAAAAAAAGTTTTCGAATACAGCCTTTTGTAAAGGACAAACTTTAATTGTTATTTTACCAAAAAGATCCATTGTTTACAAAATGATATATCTTGAACTCACGCTTTTTTCAGAATAAGTTTTACATTGAAAAATGCCTGGTTACTAACGGTTTACCCTTATTGAAAGAATGTTAAACGTAAAAATCTAGTTTTTTACAATTCTTCTTTCTTTCTTTTTCTTATTTTTTTTTGATAGTATAATAGAAGAACATTTAAAAACAAAATGTTTCACATAACTTGGGGGATAATGATATCAATGGTACAATATCAATGATTTATATGATCTAGATGTAAAGGAATTTATCCTCAGAACAGTTTGAATAGATTTCTATCATTTTTTCTATATCTTAAGTTGAATATGAATACACTAATTAGCTAAAAAGTGCTGTTATGACACAAGTGCTTTTACTCGGCCAAATATAATGAAATGAGGTAATTTGATGTCTACACTTACTCTCGACAAGCGCATGCAGGAAATTGCAAGCAAAGTACAAAATGGTGAACGCCTTACAATCGAAGACGGACTGTATTTATACGACACTCCAGACCTACTTTCAGTTGCTCAACTTGCAAATGAAGTGAATCAAAAAAAGAATGGAAACAACGTGTATTTTATTGAAAATATGTATATTAATCCTACGAATGTTTGTGAAGCAGACTGCGGTTTCTGTGGCTTTAAGCGTAAGCCTGGTGAAGACGGGGCTTACACAATGGACGAAGAAGCGTTACTAAAATACGTTAGTGATCGTTGGAACGATAATATTCGTGAATTTCACATCGTTGGTGGTCATAACCATGAAGTTCCTTTTGATTACTATTTAGATACAATCCGTACGTTGAAAAAACATTATCCACAAGCTACAGTAAAAGCTTACACTGGAGCTGAAATTGAATTCTTCTCAAGAATTGCTGGCATTTCAATGAAAGAAGTTCTTGAAGAACTAATCAAAGCTGGTTTAGATACGTTACCTGGGGGCGGAGCTGAAATTTTAACTGAGCGTTACCGCTTGAAAATGAGTCCAGATAAAGCATCTACAGATCAATGGTTAGAAGCTCATGAAATTGCTCACGGACTTGGGTTAAAAACACATGCGACAATGCTATACGGATCGATTGAATCGTATGAAGAGCGATTGATTCATATGGATCGTTTACGTCAGCTTCAAGATCGCACAAATGGCTACATGGTATTTATTCCACTAGCTATGCAGCCACGTTCGGTTAACGCTGGTTTAAAACGAAGAACGTCTGCTTTTGATGATATGAGAACAGTTGCGATCAGTCGACTGATGCTAGATAACTTTGATCACATTAAAGCTTACTGGATTAATATTGGCGTTCAACTAACACAAATGGCATTAACGTTCGGTTCTGATGATATTCACGGTACGTTAATTGAGGAACGTATCTCTCATGCTGTCGGTGCATTAACTTCATCTGGTATTACACGGGACGAGTTAATCCACTTGATCAAAACAGCTGGTAGAACACCAGTAGAGCGAGACACATTCTATAACATCATTAAGAAATATTAATTAAATGTTTGTTTAATTTGGCGATGGCTCATTGCGCCAACTCAATGAGGTAATAAAAAACGGTCTTCCCATGGAGACCGTTTTTGTTATTGCTTATTTTCGAACATATTCACCTGTACAAATCGTTTCTGCTGCCCCTGTCATCAGAACATCTCCACCCGTTGACCAAGTGATTTTTAAATCGCCGCCTAGCAAATGAACCGTGATCTCTTCGCCCTTTTTCACTTTATCATTTAAGACCGCAGCTACTACAGCAGCGCACGCTCCCGTTCCACACGCTTGCGTAATTCCAGAACCTCTTTCCCACACACGGAAGTGCAGTTCATTATTATTAACCGCCTCAACAAATTCTACATTAACCCATTCAGGAAAAATCTCGTCCTTTTCAAGTACAGGGCCTAACGTTTCTACAGGCGCGTCAGCAATTTGATCTACGAAAAATACCGCATGAGGATTCCCCATCGATACCGCGGTCATCTCTAAAGAGTGGCCATTGCGCTCAATCGGTTCAGCAACTACTTGTCCTTCCGGGTCACCTATCATCGGCAAATCTTTTCTCGCTAAGCGAGGTTGTCCCATATTGACTGTTACTTCTTCTACTTGTTCCCCTATTAAGTGAACGGTCGCCTCTACTAACCCGCCTAGTGTTTCAATTTGGAACGTGGGATCCTTAACATAGCCCTTTTCATAGGCAAATTTTGCGACACAACGAAGACCATTCCCGCAATTTTTCGCTTCTGAACCATCATTATTAAAGACTCGCATTTTTACGGGGGCTATCTCAGAAGGACATACAAGGATCATCCCATCCGAACCAATTCCTTTATTTTTATCAGCTACTTCTACAGCTAGTTGCGGCAACTCTTCTTCGTTTAGTTGTTCTTGAAACAGATCGACATAGATATAACTGTTTCCTAGTCCATGCATTTTTGTGAATTTCATAAAGCTTCCTCACTTTCTTAACTTTTCATCCGTCCAAAAGTAATCATCATCCGCTTCTAATATCGTCATTTTATGATGACAGCAAGGCATAACAACAATTGTTTTTATCCCTTCTTTAGCTCTCTTTAAGTCACTTTCTTTTAAATGAATCAAGACACTTTCTGACTCGCAATATGGACATTCACTAAAATAAATATCTTTCATTACTTTTTCATAAGGCCACGTATTTTCAAATGGAATGACATCCAATAGAAAAACTCCTTCTTTATAGCTCGCAACGATAAATAGAGCTTTTTTATCAAGTGTATCTGTATCGTAAGAAAAGCAGAAGTACTCGACAAGCGCTGGAGGTCCAACAGATTGAATCCTAGTTCGTGACATATTTGATGCTCCTAAGCGACCTCGAGCCGCTGACTAGACATCCTGCCAAATTTATCTTTTCTTATAAAATAAGCCTGCTCCTTTTCAAGAGCTGGCTTATCTTAAAACATTGGATTTTCTTCGATATATATATAGATGTTGTTTACTAATTCCTCTGTTGACTGACCATATACAAACTCGCCGTTTACTAGAGCAAAATGCGATACGGCACATTGACCGCAATGACCCAAACATCCGTATTCAATCACATCTAAATTGGGGTCTCTCTCTAGCTCTTCTTTTGCCTTTTGACTACCGCTGGCTAAATTACTTAGGCAAAATTCTACGATTGGTTTTATCACAGTTATCACCTCTATTTCTCACTCTGCTCATAATGCTACATGCCTTAGTACAATAAATCAATATTAACATGTTTTTATCAAAAATACTCAAAAACTCCACTTTAAAAGCCCTATATTTTTCACAAATTTGTTGTTATTTAGACATGGAATTGTTATAATTCAAACTGACCACGGTCACTTTTTAAGGAGTACTGAGATGGAAAAAAATAAAAAAGAACGTACAAAAGAACGAATTGTCAGTGCCGCAATTGTTCTTTTTCGTGAGAATGGATTTGACGCAACGACAGTCAAAGAAATTACTGAAGCAGCAAATGTTGCAAAAGGTACTTTTTTTAATTATTTTCCTACGAAAGAGTCCATATTACAAACCTTAATCGCTGAGCGGTTGATAGCGGTAACTACTTTAATGAGTGACGCTTTCTTCACTAAGAAAACGCTTTTATTTAAGATTGAAAGAGTAATTGCGGAATTGTTAGCAGATTATAACGATAACCCTGAATTAACCGTAAAAATGTGGGTCCATTCCCTGCAATCTGAGCAGACTATTCATACATATTGGGAAAACATATTAGACCAATCCATACAAATGAACGAAATCAATCGAGATGTATGTATTAAAAATTGGAGTCACTTAATAAATAGTCAATTTTTATATGGCCTTGTCATGTTTGCCGACAGACAGCCCAAGCAAAAAGTGATTAAACAAATGATGGAACTGATCACCATTTGTTTACAGGCAATACTAGAAAAAAGGGGAAATCATCACATGCATAAACTCGTAGTATTAGGTGGCGGCTATGGTGGTATGAGAGTTTTACAACGCTTACTAACTAACGATCTACCTAACAATATTGAAGTAACATTGATTGATAAAATGCCTTATCATTGTTTAAAAACGGAATATTATGCACTAGCTGCTGGTACCGAATCAGATCAACATATTCGTGTCCACTTCCCAGATGACCAACGATTAAAAATTAAATATGCGACGGTCCAAGACATTGATTTAGAAAATAAATTAATTCATTTAAAAGATGAGGATGCTTTTTCATACGATACATTGATTATTGGTTTAGGCTGTGAAGATAAATATCACAATGTCCCTGGCGCACCTGAACACACATTAAGTATTCAAAGTATGGAAGCAACACGCAAAACGTATGAAACCCTTAGTAACTTACGCCCAAATGCTGTCGTTTCGATTGTTGGGGCTGGATTAAGCGGGGTCGAGCTCGCAAGTGAATTACGAGAAAGTCGTCCGGATTTATCGATCAAGTTATTTGACCGTGGTGAAATTGTATTATCGATGTTTCCTCACCGCTTAAGTTCTTACGTGCAAAATTGGTTTGAAAGCCACGGTGTAGAGGTCATCAATAAATCGAACATCACGTCTGTAGAAGAAAATACATTATATAACCATAACGAACCGATTCATTGTGATGCCATTATTTGGACGGCTGGTATTCAACCGGTAGAAGTGGTTAGAAATTTAAATACGGATAAAGATGAGCAAGGTCGAGTACAATTAACACCTCATCATCACCTGCCAAATGACGAGAATGTATTTGTTGTCGGCGACTGTGCAAGCTTACCACACGCACCAAGTGCTCAGCTTGCTGAAGGACAAGGTGAACAAATTGTCATGGTTCTAAAAAAACGGTGGAACGGTGAACCTATCCCTGAAACCCTTCCGAAGATTAAGTTAAAAGGTGTACTTGGTTCACTCGGGAAGAAACACGGGTTCGGACTAATGGGTGAACGCACATTATTAGGTCGCGTACCACGCGTACTCAAAAGCGGCGTACTTTGGATGTACAAATACCATTCCGGTTGATGGTTCAACGTAAAGTGGAAACAGCCGTAACCGATAAGTAACACCGAGACTGGTAAATTAGTTTTTCCGAAAAAAATCCCCCTAGGAGCGTCCTAGAGGGATTTTTCGTGTGGTTTGATTAGGGAATACTATCTTTCATGTATATTCCCTTTTCATGAACCGAACACTCCTTCTAACCGAGTTATATTATTTAATAACCTCTTCTATTTTTTCACTAATTGCTCTTAACTTAGGATTACCTTCTGCAACAACTTCACCGTCTATGACAATAAGTGGGTAAAAGTATTCCTCGTTATGGATCGCTTCCACGAAAACTTGATCGGCTTCTGCCACCTCGTCCTGCTCAATATCAACGTATCTAAATTGTAACGATACATTGGGATATTTCCGAGTAAGTGCCGCTTCTAACCATTCTTTCGTTTCTAAAGAAGTTGGTAAGTTGACACAACTTGCACATCTTACTTCCGCTCCGTATATACTAATCGTTACACTACTCAACTCAATCACCCTCAACAATTTAATAAAACGATCATACACTGTAGTATGAGAAAAGCGCAAGCGATCGGGTAGCGACGTAGGGACTGGAGCGCTCCGTATGAGATAAAGAAAACACGTAGAGCGCTAGCGTTACGATGTTGCCTTATCGTAAGGAGGAGAGCGAAGTCCACTAGGCGCTGATCGCTGGAGCTAGACAAAGAAAAGCGCAAGCGATCGGGTAGCGACGTAGGACTGAAATTAATCGAGTTAACCCGCAAGTTTTTATATATAGTTAAGCTTTCCTATTTTAGTGGACTGAGAGGACCTTATTTCAAGGAAATTCTCTTATTTTAGTGTTTAGCGGACTGAGAGGCTCTTATTTGTCTAAAATCATTAAAAAACTACAGTGAAAGTAGTAAATAAGGGCTTCTGAGTCCTCTAATTGATAAAGTCCATATAATTGTGTAAAAAGAATAAGCCATATCAATTTCTGGTTACAATGTTTTCAACCACGAAAAACCGTAAAGGAGAAATTGATATGACTCAAATTAAGTTTACCCTAAATATGGAAGATTTAAAAGAAGAGGTCATGAATTCTGGGTTAGACGCCGTGATTAAATCTTCTCTTGTACTGGTATTAAATGAGTATATGGAAAAAGAACGCGATGAGTATATGGAATCCAAGTCTTACGAGAGAGTTGGAAACCGTAAAGACTATCGAAATGGCTACTATGAAAGAGACTTTACAGTAGCGGTTGGAAAGCTCAGTCTTAAGGTTCCTCGTACAAGAAACGGTGATTTCTCTACGACTTTATTTGAGAAATACCAACGCTCAGATCAAGCCCTCGTTTTATCTATGCTTGAAATGGTGGTTAATGGTGTTTCTACTCGTAAGGTAACAAAGATTGTGGAACAACTTTGTGGTGAAAGTGTCTCTAAGTCTATGGTATCAAGTCTTACAGTTAAATTAGATCCCATCGTAAAGGCATGGGCTGAGCGTCCACTCAATATCATGTACTATAAGTATATCTTTGTGGACGCCATGTATATCAAAGTACGGGAGCATAATAAAGTCGTGTCTAAAGCGGTGTATATTGCGGTGGGAGTAAATGAAAAAAACAAAAGAGAGATCATTGGTCTAAGTGTTAATCACGCCGAGACTAAAGCAGGTTGGACTCAATTTTTCGATCAGTTAAAAGCAAGAGGATTGCAGTCTCCAAGACTGGTTATTTCTGATGCACATGAAGGCTTGAAAAATGCCATTAAGGATTCATTCATCGCAACAAGCTGGCAGCGCTGTACCTTCCATTTCAAATGGAATATCGTCGATCGGATGCCGAAGAAGAACTCAATTGAGGCCAAAGAGATGTTGAAACGGATGTTTGATGCACCTTCTCCAGAGGAAGCCAGAAAGCTTAAAGGTGAATTTATTCAGGCATATGAAAATGAAAAAGGTTATGAAAAAGCGATTGAAGTATTAGATGAGGGCTTTGAAGATGCGATTCAATTTTTGGATGAACCTATCGAAAATCGTATAAAAATTAGAACAACGAACAATTTAGAGCGCCTAAATGTAGAAATTAGAAGAAGAGAGCGCGTAATTAGAATTTTTCCTAATACCCAATCAGCATTACGTTTAATTGGAGCAGTATTAATCGATTACGAGAAAACGTTAGATCAAGGCAACCGAAAATACTTACCATGACCGCCCTATGCCTCACGCGCAGCGAAATTTTTTGGAGAAAGAGGGGGTACCCCCTCTTTCTCCAAAAAATAATGAACCACACTAATAACAACTAGTTAGATGAAAACATTGATTCTCTAATTTACACAGGATTGTGGACTTGACTCTCTAATTTCGCTAAGGTGAAGGTTTTTATCAAAATAACGGCTTCTCAGTCCGGTTAATTCATTCTGTATGAAAAATCGAACAGCAAATCAAACGACCCTCAGTGTTGCCATAAAGTTCAGCAGTCAAAACCTCATAGCGTAAAGTCTGTTCCAGCATTTACTTTACAGAAGAAAGCATGTAGCTCCCATTACCAACGTTGAAAAATTGGAAATTCAGGATTTACAGTGCACAATCATAGATTTTTTAGTGAATGGATATTATAATTGAGGAAAGAAAGGAGTGTTATAAATGGCAAGTGAAGAAATGCGTGCACAAGTTGAAGAAGTATTAGATAAACTTCGTCCATTCCTTCTTCGTGATGGAGGAGACGTTGAGTTTGTAGATATCGATGAAGAAGGTGTAGTTAAAGTTCGTCTTCTAGGAGCTTGCGGTTCTTGCCCAAGTTCAACGATCACATTAAAAGCTGGTATCGAACGTGCTCTATTAGAAGAAGTACCAGGCGTAAAAGAGATCGAACAAGTATTTTAATGTAATCAAAAGATCCCCGTCTCCGGGGATCTTTTTTTTGTTACCTTTCAGTTACCGCCGAATTCACAATTTCTACTTTAACTCCCTCGCTCGCTGGTTCGACTCGTTCTACTGAAAAAGATGGATAGTTCTCTTCTAATTTTTGTTTTAGAACTTCCCCATTATTTTTTTCTGTAAAACAAATGATCGCTGGTCCTGCCCCACTTAAAGCAGCACCGTAACCACCTAGCTCATCAATCGAGTTCATTACATCTTCTAATCCGTCTACAAGCGGAAGACGATACGGTTGGTGAAATAGATCCCGGGTCATCATTTGCCCGGCTAGTTCCCAATTCCCTTGCATAATCGCGGCCACTAAGACATTTGCAAGTCCACTGCCTCTAATGGCTTCTTTAAATGGTAATTGTTCAGGTAAAATACTTCGTGCTTTTTTTGTAAGTAATTCTTTATCAGGTACGAGCATCACGAGGTCAATTTCAGGCACGCCGCAGTAGACAACATCCGTTCGCTCTGCACTGTGGCTTCCGACGATTAAGCCGCCGTAAATCGATGGTGCGACATTATCAGGGTGACCTTCCCAGAGACTTGCGAATCTCACTTTTTCATCGATCGTTAAGTTTGCTTTTAACAGTTGGTTAGCCAGCTCAATTCCCGCAACGATGGCAGCTGCACTGCTTCCGAGCCCTCTTGCTAATGGAATATTGCTGACCATTTCGACATCACAAGGGTAAAGATCTCCGCCAAGTTCGTGGGCGATATGTTCTGCCACTTCGTATATGAGGTTTTCTTTTCCTTCAGGTACTCCCCTTAGCTCTGGAGACTCGGAATGAAATCGCCACTTTTCACTCGGCTGCACCTTTAAGGTTAAATATCGATTGACGGCTATACCGATCGAATCAAACCCGGGCCCTAAATTAGCTGAGCTCGCTGGTACAGTGATGAGCATTTTTTCTACGCTCATTGATGCACACCGCCTTTAATGTGTTCCATAAAGGCTTCCTCACTATTTGGTAGCACAAGAGGTTTTACCTCGACTGTGTCCATTGCTGTCGTCGGATCTTTAAGCCCATTTCCTGTAAGCACACAAACCACTTTTGAACCTTTTTTAATTTCACCTGATTGAATTTGCTTGATTAAGCCTGCAATGGATGCACAAGATGCCGGTTCCGCAAAAACACCTTCACGACTTGCAAGCAATTTATAGGCTGCTAAAATTTCATCATCTGTTACATAATCAATTTTTCCGTTCGATTCATCCGCTGCAGTTACTGCTTGTTTCCAGCTTGCTGGATTACCGATCCGAATGGCTGTAGCAATTGTTTCTGGCTGCTCGATGACTTCATTTTTTACAATCGCTGCTGCACCTTCGGCCTCAAACCCTCGCATTTCTGGAAGTCCCGTTTGCTTATGCTCATTGTATTCTTTGAAGCCTTTCCAATAAGCTGTAATATTTCCAGCATTACCTACTGGGATAGCTAACACATCAGGTGCTTGACCGAGGGCATCACAAATTTCAAAAGCTGCTGTTTTCTGTCCCTCGATACGGTAAGGGTTGACTGAGTTGACAAGTGTAATCGGTTCTTGTTCACTAATTTTACGAACAATATCTAATGCATTATCAAAGTTTCCTTTAATCTCAAGCACTTCTGCTCCATACATAACCGCTTGCGCAAGCTTTCCAAGCGCGATTTTTCCTTCTGGAATAACGACGATGCAACGAAGTCCAGCTCGTGCTCCATACGCGGCTGCAGCAGCAGACGTATTTCCTGTAGATGCACAAATGATCGTTTTACTTCCGTCTTCTTTTGCTTTGGCAACAGCCATTACCATTCCACGATCTTTAAAAGAACCGGTCGGATTTGCCCCTTCTACTTTTACATAGACTTCGACGCCCCATTCTTTCGATAAATTTTCTAATGGAATGAGTGGTGTATTTCCTTCGCGTAACGATAACATCGGTGTATCTTCATTTATTGGTAAAAATTGTTTGTACTCTTCTAGTAAACCTTTCCACTGACTCATAATTATTTTCCTCCCTCAACACGGTAACTACTTTCAACAGATTGAACAACATCCAGTTGATTTAATGCTTGGTAAATATCTTCGTACGTCTTTTTACTTGTCGTATGCGTAATAATGATGATTTCTGCTAGATCTGCTTCTTTGATTGGTAATTGTAAAAGTTTCTCAAAGCTCACACCGTGTTCTGCAAACAGTGAGGTAATTGCTGAGAATGTACCGGCCTTATCGACAACATGTAAACGCAAGAAATATTTAGATTGAATTTCTGCGTCTGTTTTTAATTCTTTATGGTAAAGTGGAGCAATGACATTTCGTCCTGTTACTCCAAGTCTCATGTTTTTCATCACAGTCACAAGATCAGATACGATTGCTGTAGCTGTCGGTAATGAACCCGCTCCAGGTCCATAGAACATCGTCTCGCCTACTGCCTCGCCGTACACATAGACCGCATTGAACTCATCATTAACGGCAGCTAATGGATGCTCATTCGGCAATAACGTCGGTTGGACACTCACTTCTACTCTTCCATCACTACGATCTGCTAGACCAATTAATTTCATCGTATAACCGAGCTGATCACAATAATGAAGATCTTCTTGTGTGATGGTCGTAATCCCCCGTACAACGACATCCTCAAGTTTCACGTTCATTGAGAAGCCTAATGTGGCTAAGATTGCCATCTTCCTTGCTGCATCAAGACCTTCGACGTCTGAAGTAGGATCTGCTTCAGCAAAGCCTAATTCTTGCGCTTCTTTTAGTACGTTTTCATAGGAACTGCCTTGCTTGCTCATTTTTGTTAAAATGAAATTCGTTGTTCCATTAACGATCCCCATCATTTTTGTAATTCGGTCAGAAGCCAACCCCTCTGATAAGCTGCGAATAATCGGGATGCCCCCTGCTACACTAGCTTCATAATACAAATCACAACCATTCTCTTGAGCAATCTTTAATAACTCTGCACCGTGTAGAGCCATTAAATCTTTATTGGCGGTTACGACATGTTTTTTATTTTGCAATGAGCGAACAATATACGCTTTCGCTTCTTTTACTCCCCCCATGACTTCAATGACTACGTCAATATTAGGGTTATCAATAACCTCTTCAGGGTGTCCCGTCAACTTGTTTTCATCAATTTCTACGTCTCTTTTTTTATCAAGTGAACGCACTAGTACTTTACCTACCGTCACTGGACATCCTACTTGGTGCATCAATTCTTCTTGATGTCCTTCTACTATTTTAATGACCCCTGTACCGACCGTTCCCAGGCCAAGTAAACCGATTGAAATTCCGTTCACATTCTCCACTCCTCAACATAGGTTTTATCCTTTATATGTGTATTCAGAATAAACAAATGTATATCTATAATGGACATTATAATTCTAGCGCCACTTATTTACAAGGGTTTATTTGAATTATTTTTCAATTAAAATAATTCTAACATATTGTGTTGCTTTCGATTATAAAGAATTGATGAACAATATGAATTTTAATGGTGGCCATTTTTGAAATAGCAGCGCAAACTTCAATTTATCAGCGTAACTCACGATTTATCGGTGCAGTTTCAAATATATCGGCGTAACTCATGATTTATCGGTGCAATTTCAAATATATCGGCGTAACTCATGATTTATCGGCGCAGTTTCAAATATATCGGCGTAACTCACAATTTACCGACGTAACCGTATTTGGAGTTAATAATAGTAATAACTTCGAGAATATCTTTTTTGTTCAACTGGGTATTCACTTTTTGTTTTTCATTGTTCTTCATGCTATATGTACAAAAATATGTTTCCATATAAAAAAGGCCAGGACAGCCTCTATTGCCGCCCTTTGCCTCTTATTTAATCTTTTCAATAATTTTTTCATATAGTTGCTCAGGTGTTGATGCTCTTAATCGTTCTCCATTCAGCATGCAGTGAAATTCCTCGGAGCACTGGTGGCAATTTCCTATACAACTAAACGTTTCTACATTGACGTTCGGCCGTTTTTCCAGCTCTGAAAAGATAGCTTCACTGCCGTTTAATCGATTAATAAAACAACATTCCATTTGGTGAGCCATTCATTTAAACTCCTAATTCTTTTAAATTAACCGCAGCAATCGGTTGTTCTCCTCTTAAGGTTCGAACAATATTTTGTACCGTCATTTCGACCATGGCATCTCTCGTTTCCACAGTTGCACTTCCTATATGAGGAATCGCGACAACATTTGGCAGTTGAACCAGCGGATGGTTAGCTCGAATTGGTTCTTCGGCAAAGACATCGAGTCCTGCCCCTTTAATAACACCATTTTTCAATGCTTCTACAAGTGCGGACTCCTTAACTAATCCACCCCTTGATGCATTAATAAAAATTGCCGAATCCTTCATTTGTTGAAACGCCTTTTCATCGAATAGTTCTTTTGTTTCTGGTGTGAGTGGCGCTAAACAAACGACGTAATCTGATTGTTTCAGTACCTCTTCAAATGTACAATAGCGTGCGCCTATTTCCTGTTCCGCTCCTGTTTTTCTTGTGCGGTTGTGATATAAAATGGTCATATCGAAACCTTTCGCCCGCCTTGCAACAGCTTCACCGATGCGCCCCATCCCGACGATTCCAATCGTTTTATGATGGACATCCGTTCCTGCAAGTAAATAGGGACTCCACTGGCTCCACTCGTCATGTGTAATGTAGCGTGTTGCCTCAGGAATTCGGCGTGCGGTTGCAAGTAACAGCGCGAATGTTAAATCAGCTGTTGTATCTGTAAGTACGTCTGGCGTATGACAAACGACAATACCTTTACTCGTTGCAAGCTCGACATCAATGTTGTCATAACCAACTGCCATATTGGCGATTACTTTTAAATTGGGGCAGTTTGACAGCTGTTCGGATTGGACCGGATCGGAAACCAGTGAAAATAACCCGTCAGCTCGTTCTAGCTCTTTTTTTAAAACGTCATTTGGAACAGGGACATCTTCGTGCTCCCACATCTTGACCTCAGCCATTTCATATAACTCGGTAAGGAGTTGTTCTGGAACTTTTCTCGTAATAAAAACATATGGCTTCATACATAATTTCCTACCTTTTTTACTGATCTTCTCATATCTGCTGGAGCCAATCAACCCTTGGAACACGCGCAATCATTTCGCTATTTCCCATTAAATCATGAAATTCAGACAAAAATTTTTGATTTCGTTGTTCTCGGTCGAGTAAATGAAAGAACTTTTCCCCATAATACAAGCGCTCTTCTTTTAATTGGGTTCCGTAGTAATTTTCTAGCGTTTCAAAATAGTTTAACGGAAATAATAATCTTGCATAAATCATTCTCCACGAATAAGAAGTGAGTGGCTTGACATTTTCATAATCATAAATAAACCTCAATATATTTGTCTCTGAAAATTCATCTCCATAAAATTCGTGTCTGATCCATTCTGCAACATCCCGACTTGGATGATCGATGATGAAGTGAGATGGAAGCTTGATCAGGGATTGAGCGGTGTTCGGTGAAGAAATCCAGGCCCGATCCGTAAAGCAATTGTGGCAAATCACTGGTTGTTCATTTCCACGATAAGGTTCATCGATATCGCTATCGGCAACAAATTGGATGGCGTTCTCAGTGAGCCCCAAATAATAAGGAAAACTCATTAAAAAGGCATCATCCACTTCGGTTTGCGGCAACCTTCCTAACATCGTTTGATACCATTGCTCAAGTTGCATTAATCTCTTTTCCCATATCAACTTCCATTGTCCATAGTAATTCGCAGCAGAATGGGCTGCAGTCTGGATATTACTGCCCTTATAATGAAAAAAGGCAAGCGAGCGCCCCATACTTTCCGCTGCTTCTGATCTCCACTCTTCTTCACTTTTAGGAAGCTTAAATAAATATCCGTCTACCCCATCAATTAAAGCTACTGCTTGATTTTGAACCGTACGTACAATTTCAGCTACGACACGTTCTCCGTTTGTTTTTAAATGTTCGGTCATTACCATCATATCTTGAACGGATTGGCCTGCGGTAAATTCAATAGGAACAAATACGTAATACTCTTTGTTAGTCTCAAATCCTTCAAGATCACCCAACATAAACCGTTCTTCACAGTACAGCTGATAATGGTCGTAGATATTGCGCTCAAACATGTTTGATTCACTCCTCGTCAGCCTACTTCATAATATAGTCTATGACCCAGGTTTCAAAAAGTGTAACTATAGATTAGGCTTCATTGTATTTATGACAAGTATGTTTTTTTAGTAGCAACATACAATAAACAGTATAAGTACGTGTTCAAAAAGGAGGACAAAAAGATCCAAGAATTTCGACGCGGTGCAGTTGCGAGTACCGCAGCGTATGCTATTAATACGTGAGGAACGCAGCAGCAAACCAACAAAGAAATTCGCCAGAGATTTTTCCCGGACTTTTTGAACATCCTCTATAAGGACAACGAGTTGCTGATATTTTGAATGAGGTGATGTAGATGAAAGAAGAGTATAACCTCGAAGAAGTCGCGAGAAAATCATTAGAAGAACGCGGGGTTACTTTAGACGAGATTGCCGATCTTGTTTATTTTTTACAAGTGAAATATCATCCTAATTTAGATATTGAGGAGTGCAAGCTGAATGTTGATCGCGTACTTTCTAAAAGAGAAGTACAAAATGCGATTATTACAGGGATACAACTCGATAAGTTGGCTGAAAAGAAATTAATTGAAGAGCCACTACTGAGCATTATCGAAAGTGATGAAGGTTTATACGGCGTAGATGAAATCATTGCATTATCGATTGTTAACGTTTATGGTTCAATAGGATTTACGAATTACGGATATATCGATAAGCAAAAGCCAGGCGTCCTTGAAAGGTTGAACGATAAAGAATCAAAGGAATGTCATACATTTTTAGACGACATCGTCGGTGCAATTGCCGCTGCTGCATCTAGTCGACTAGCGCATCGTGCCGCAAATTGTGAATAATTATTCGGTACGTGGCACCTTTAGTACACTAAAGGTGCCACGTACCTTTTTGTTTTTTATTCTTCTGCAAACACATATTCAGCTAGTGAGTCTAATGAATAGGTTGGTTGTTCTTTCATTTGTTTTAGGTCTTCTTTTGAAGTAACTCCCGTATGTACAATCAATGTATCGATCCCAGCTCGAATACCAGCCATAATATCCGTATCATAGTTGTCCCCAATCATTAACGTCTCTTCTTTACTCGTTCCTAGTCGTTCTAAAGCCTGCTCTATAATAATCGACTCTGGCTTTCCTATGAACGTTGGGGTAACTCCAGTTGAAACGGCGACGACTGACGTGAGCGAACCATTCCCAGGTAGAAGTCCTCTTTCGGTCGGTATCGCTTTATCTCCGTTGGTCGAGATAAATGTCGCGCCATTTCTTACGTGTAAGCAGGCCTTCGCAAACTTCTCATACGTAACTTCACGGTCAATTCCCATAACGACAACGTTTGCTTCTTCTACCGTCAACTCTAACCCTCTAGATTGCAAAGCTTCCTCTAAGCCAACTTCACCAATCATAAACACTTTCGGTGCTTTCTCAATTTGTGCGATATAGTTAGCAGTCGCCATACTTGTCGTAAAGACGTGGTCACTTGTACACTGAACCCCCATTTGTTTTAATGTATCGGCAACTTGCTCCGGTGTCTTCGATGAATTATTCGTCACAAACAAGTAAGGAAGCCCAGTTTGATGAATGGTATTAATCCACTCCACTGCTTCTTCGATTCGCTCCTTGCCTCGATATACCGTTCCATCCAAATCAATTAAAAAACCCTTATAATTCTTCATAAAAATCATAAAAACCCCTTTTATTGTAAGGTACCAGGCACCTTTAATCCACTGCCTCACTAAAGGTGCCTGGTACCTTTAGTACTTTAATTCATCACTATTATAGTCATTATGGGTGAAAAAAAGAAGTATAGCTTCAGCTATACTTCTTTTTCGTCTTAATCATTGTTTTCTGGCGCTTTAATTTTATAGTAACAATGCGGTGTTTCGTTTATCGCCATACATGTTTCGCATTCAATGTCATTCGTATCTAACAACTCTTGGAAAAGTGATTGCTCACATGCACACGCTACAGGGTATTCTTTGGCGATTTGTGAAATCGGACAGTTGTATTCTTTGAAGTGTATGGTGCCGTCATCTGACTTTTCCCATTCCACCATATATCCATTGTTTGACTGAAAGTCTGCTAATTCTTTAATTCGTTCTTCAAAACTTTTGCCTTTAAAGCGATCTTCTAGCTCTTCTTTCATTCGTTGCTTTCGTAGTTCAAACAACTGATCAATCATTTGTTTACCACTTAATTTTTCAATATCTTTTAAGAAACCTAGTGTGAGCGAAGCATAATTGCGTGGGAATAATTCTTCACCCTCTTGCGACAATGAATACAGTGTCGTAGGTCTTCCCATGGCTTGCCTTACCATTTTCGTTTCAACGACATTATCTCTTTCTAACGTCCCTAAATGCCTTCTAACAGCCATTTCTGTAATCCCAAGATGACTGGCTAGATTAGCAACCGTTAGACTTTTATGTTTTTTTAACAATTGTAAAATTTGCTCTCGAGTCGAGGAGGCTGTACTATCCATCCTAACACCACCTTCCTCTATATTGTATTCGATTTATTATATTATGTAAATTTTTATATAAAAATGTATAGTATATATAAAAATAGCGACGCCTTTTTTAAGGCATCGCTTAACTTTAAGTATATTGCTCGTCTTGTATTACTTGCCCGCCCACTGGATACCCATATGCCTATAATACAAAGTAGGTGTTCAGACAAATAAATTTCGATACTAACTTTCGTTAACAACTAAAACGAAACCTTTCTAGTTCCACCTCCAATTATTAAATGACTAAATGAGTTTTACGGTCAATTTGAAATAAAAAATTTTATCTCATTACATCAATTTTCCTGATTTATTTCACTTCCAGTCGCATTTCTCCTTTTTTTAATTTGTTTTGTTATCGTTTTAGAAGGTTTAATATTTAGTGCAATTTTATTAATAAAACCTAAAATAAGTCCAATACCAACTAAAGTATAAACGACCGTGAACAATTTCCCAAAATCTGTTTGAGGCGCAAAATCTCCAAACCCTACTGTCGTTAAAGTCATGACACTGAAATAAAATGCATCTATTACCCGCATTCCTTCTACCTGGCTATAAAAAATCGTACCTGAAATAAACGTTAAGATCGTAAAAAATAATAGCGTTTGAAATTCCTTATCTTTCGATGCATTAATTACTGCTTTAACCATCCTTTTCACCGTTAATAAAAAAGAAATCAAAATCTTGCTCCCTTCTCCACCTTTTACATGATAAAAGAATATATGACTAATATGGTTTTTTAGTCATTTTTATACAAAAGAAAAGTTTAACTCATTGTTAAACTACTTCTCATTTAGATAGTCCTTCCATAAAATACAGATTTATTAAATTTGCTACTTCCTCTTTTGGAAGTGGTTCATTCTTCTCATTCCAGTCATTCACAAGTACTATATATGTCTTAAACATTAGAAAAGCTGTGAGCTTCGGATTACATTCACGTATTTCTCCTCTTTCAATAGCCTTAATAATCTTTAATTCAATAAAATCACAAACTTCAATCTCTAAAGTATCCAGCGCTTCAACAACTGCTGGAGTTCCGATTTCCTTCACTTCTTGGTAAAGTTTAATTGTAAGTTCATGTTGTTCTCTAAATTCTAAAATTCCATTAAGTACATGATATAAATTAGTTATAAACTTTCTGTCTGGCCTGACATTTTCAACGGCAACACGTCTCATTTGCTGAGAGATACCTTCAATAATTTCGTTAAATAAATCTTCTTTTGTTGCAAAATACGTGTAAATTGTTCCTTTGCCTACCTTTGCTATCTTTGCGACTTGATCCATTGTTGTTGCTTTATAGCCAAATAGAGAAAATGATTTTGTTGCAGCCTCAATGATGCTTTTCTTTTTCTCGCTTTCCAATTCGTCCACCTCCTTAAATATGACTAAAATACTAAAATAGTCAACCAGTTACGAGGGTATTTTATGTCATAACTACTTCCATTGTCAACAACTAGCTATAACTTATGACTCCTAACCTTTATAGACAGAAAACAGGTGCTAATTCTAAATAAATTAGCACCCCTTCGATCATTTAATTTGCTTTCTACTCTCTCAAACTTAGTACAAGTTCACTTCCAATTGTTGATAAACTAGTTCTCTTTTGGAAGAAAAGCTGATACGGGTCCGAGTTCTGACTCAAGATAATGACGTACAGCTCCTGGGAACGCTTCAATCGCTGCTACATTCCCCTCTAATATGTTGAGCAGTTGACTATGGTCAACAGTTACATAAGCTTGTACGAGTGGCTTCCGGAAGCGAATAACATGTCTTAACTGTTCAGCTACGCTTGCTTCTACTACTTTCTCGTCTTCGAGAATATCGATAATATCCTCATAGCTTCCGGGATCTCTCATAATAAAGCCATCAATCATCGCATTTCCTACATCAATAATTGACTCAATTAAATTATGCCCAATTCTTTCTAGTGCTAGCTTTTCTATTACAGAATCCCATGTTGACTGATTTCGGTATCTACTAAGTAAGACTTCAATATGATTTAACGTATTTTCAATTTTTTCACGGTCTACAAAATACATTTTTGATCACCCGATGTTCTTATTTTTTTGGCTCTTTTTACAAAGATTCTTGCTCCGTGCTTTTGGACCGTAAGCCAAGCGAATGCTTGGCTCTTCTCGCATAGCGTGAAGCTTTTGAAAATAAAATAGTCGTTCAGAAAAATGAAATTGTCTTGAAAAGGCTATTTTATTTTCAAAAAACGGTCCAAAAGCAACAAAGTTTAGGAAAACAGCCTTTTTTTACATAAAAAGTACCAACTGTCTCTATTCATTAGTATAACATATTCATTTCATATCCTAGACCCTGATTTATTTTTTTCGATATTTGTTCCATACTATTTCCTTATTATTGTTGATTTTGTTATGATTAAACATGACTAAACATATAAAGAGCTTTAGAACTGGAGGAGAATACATTGGATCGTGAACTTGCACTAGAGATCGTCCGAGTAACAGAAGCAGCTGCTCTTGCATCAGCACAATGGCTTGGCCGCGGGAAGAAAAATGAAGCAGATGATGCGGCTACAACTGCGATGCGTGCCATGTTTGATTCCGTCAATTGCAAAGGCGAAGTTGTCATTGGTGAAGGCGAATTAGATGAAGCACCAATGCTTTATATAGGTGAAAAAGTTGGTAGTGGAAATGGACCTGAAGTAGATATTGCAGTAGACCCGCTTGAAGGTACGAGTATTGTTGCTAAAGGACATCCTAATGCGATGGCTGTTATCGCTGTTGCAGATAAAGGAACATTACTTCATGCACCTGATATGTATATGGAAAAAATCGCAGTTGGTCCTAAAGCTGCAGGCCTTGTCCGCATTGATGATCCGATTGAAAAAACGATCGACATTATTGCCAAAATGACTAACAAGCGAATTCACGATGTAACCGTCATCATCCAAGAACGCGAACGCCATGCTGAACTGATTGAAAGAGTTCGTCAAAAGGGAGCACGTGTGAAATTGTTTGGAGACGGAGATGTTGGTGCTTCCATCGCTACAGCATTACCGCATACAGGGATTGACCTATTTGTTGGTATCGGCGGCGCTCCTGAGGGGGTTATCTCTGCTGCTGCCATTAAAGCGCTTGGTGGCGACATGCAAGCTCGTCTTAAACCACAAGACGATACGGAGTTTGAACGCTGTAAACGAATGGGACTTGAAGATCCACATCAAATTTTAATGCTTGATGATCTCGTGCGTGGCGACGATGCCATTTTTGCTGCAACTGGCGTCTCTTCTGGGGAATTACTTCAAGGTGTCCGCTTTTTAGGCGGCGATTTAGTTGAAACCGATTCGATCGTGATGCGTGCCAAAACAAAGACTGTTCGATATATCAAGGCGCATCATCACTTAGAATACAAACCGCATTTACAAATGCATAACTCATAGAGGTGATAAAAAATGGCAGAACGTTTTTTCTTATATGATGATGAAGAAGCAACGAAAACACGATATGTAAGTTTTATGGGCGAAAATCAACGCTTTGATCTCGCCATCGTAAAAACTACTCGACATTACGGAAAGCAGCTTATTTTAGATATGCAATCTAACCGTTTTGCGATTATCGGACAAGACGATTTAGATGAGCCTGGTTATCTAGAGTATGTTTACAAGCTGAATGATGAAGATGCAGAGGAGCTTCGCTCGTTCCTGCAGGAAATGATGTAACATAGCGGGGAAAGCCTTTATACTCATGAGTGCTGTGTGGAGAACATTTTAATGGAACTCACAGGCCCTTATTTTCATTAAAATTAGTATTTTTTGTACTTTAGGGAACTCCAGGACCCTTATTTGATCTAATTTCAGTTCAAAATAGCTATTCTTTAGCAAATAAGGGCTTCTCAGTGCTCTTAGCTACTCAAAACTTCGATTTTTACTTAAATAAGGGCCTCTCAGTGCTCTAATTTTTGCTGTAACTAAAAACTAGATGGGTTGGGACGGCTTAGTAAGGGTCTTTCTGTAGTTGGTCTTACGAAGGAACCTCAATTGGAGACGACGTCGGGTCCTTCGTCGAAGTTCCTATTCGGCAGCCATTTTCCCGGACTATTTGAACATCCACTATAAGGCTAAAAACCACCTCTTAGGGTACTCTAACCATAGGAGGTGGTTATATTATGGATGAACAACACCCGCAAAGAAAAGATAAAGAACAACCAACCGAAGCGTCGTACACTGACTTTTCAAATGTCGAGACACAGCGTAACTTTATCTTTCCAGAAACATTGCCCGATGGCCCATATGGTTCTCCAATTGATCGTCCATTAGGAAAAAGTACTCCTTGGCGTGAAGGTCAACGCAGTTACAGTGCATTTAACTATGAATTTAAATCACTTCACCAAAACTTACCACGTCAATTCCCAGGTGCTCACCCCACTCACGATGATCCTGATAAAAACGAAGAACCACCCTATACGAGCAAGTAAACAACAAAACAGTGAGGAACTTGATTCCTCACTGTTTTTATCAAGTTATATTTTTTATTTATGTACATTATTTTATCAGTCAAACAGTACTTGATAATCACAAGCAGACACTTTATGATCCTAAGTTTGTTTTACTGGGTAGATCCTAATTGTGCTGTTTCTTATCCGCCCCCGACAATATACGACCCTAGGTGTTCTATACTAATTTTTACGCCCTTCTTTTACTCGCTTTAATACAAAATAAGGACAACCGAAATTACAGTATTCATATAAATATTCGGAAAGCGTACTTATTTTATTTTCATAATTGGACTTTTTATTAGCGTCTTCGAAAAACCCTCTTAAGCGAAGCTGACTGTATCCCCAGTCGCCTACAATATAATCATATTTATTTAAAACGTCACTATAACGCTCGATGAATTCTTCTTCATTCCAGCCATTGCGGACGTCTTCTATAATTTCAAAGCTCAAGCCTTGTACCCGAACCATCAAGATCCCACCTTCTTTAAATCATTCATTTTATTTTACCATAAACTGAAACTTCATAACATCCGTAGATTTGTATCAGCACCGTTCTGTTAGTGAAAATCCTATTGACGCATTCCAAATTAACCATTATTTTCATTCATTAAAAATGGCTAGACTCGCTCAACCTATAAAAGAGATCTTTCAATATTCATTTTTGGACTTTAGTTAAGGTACTTAATCGTACAAATTTTAAGGAGGAGGGTCGTCTTAATGAAAAAGAAAATGATCACTGCTTGTGTACTTTCTTCGATGCTAATCACTGCAGGTTGTCAAACGATGATGGGAAATGAAGCTCCAAACATGCAACAGCAAGCAAGACATACAAAGTATAATCCATCTGGTGGTGGTGCTGGCATCCTTCATTCTGAACGAAACGGAGTTCAAAATCCAGAGCACGCGCAATTCGGCTATGTCCGCCATCAAAAGGCCCAGGAACAACGCGAACATCGTGAACCAGATGCGGCTTATATAGATCGTGACCTACTTGCAGATGCCATAAGTAAAATGGCCGTCTATCTTCCACAAGTTGAAGAGTGCGGTACGC
Organism: Alkalihalobacterium sp. APHAB7; assembly: GCF_048323755.1. Classification (NCBI taxonomy): domain Bacteria; kingdom Bacillati; phylum Bacillota; class Bacilli; order Caryophanales; family Bacillaceae; genus Alkalihalobacterium; species Alkalihalobacterium sp. APHAB7. The sequence goes on along the minus strand of NZ_JBLWFS010000001.1, from coordinate 494,141 downwards.
TTGTTACGGATAAATACATTCTTGTCGCTTACTCAGCTAATGCTGTTGAAAATAGAGAAGATGTTGCTCTACAAGTGAAAGTAACAGCACAATCGATGGCACCACGGTACTTAGACGTTTTTGTTACGGATAATCCAGAAATGATGGAAGACATTGAACGTTTTGGTAACTTAAGCAGTTTAACTCCACGAGTCGATGATTTATTAGAGCAACAAATTAGAGACATGGATCCTATCTTCCCTAACCTTGAGCGCTTGCAAGAAGCTGGCGATCCGGAAATGCAATATGAAGCACCTTATCCAATCCAACGGGATAAGCAATTGCCAGAAGATCAAGGGCAAGAAGAAGCATAAATAGATTAATGTGATGGCGTCTATTTATGACTTTAAGAGGCTCTCCCGCAGTAAGAGCCAGGAAACACATCATGTCACCTGGCTCTAGGGATAGTCACTTTTTATTTTTTTATTAGGTTACTTTGAAGAGTTCGCCTCTTTTTCAATAACTTTTGAAGCTTCTTGATGCACTTGTGCTTCATTTACTTGTTCATCCGCATGATACGAAGATCTTACGAGTGGGCCTGCTTCACAATGACTAAATCCTTTAGACATCGCAATTTCTCGTAACTCAGCAAACTCATCTGGGTGATAATATTTCACAACTTTCAAGTGCTTTTTCGTCGGTTGAAGATACTGGCCAATCGTCATAATATCTACATTGTTGGCACGGAGATCATCCATCGTTTCGATAATCTCTTCTTTTGTTTCACCCAGTCCAATCATTAAACTAGATTTGGTTGGAATATCAGGATGAAGCTCCTTCGCTCTTTTAAGAAATTCGAGTGATCTCTCATACGTTGCACGTGCACGAACTCTTGGTGTAAGCCGTTTTACCGTCTCGATATTATGGTTTAAGATATTTGGTCTTGCATCCATTAACGTTTTTACGTTTTCGTATACGCCCATCATATCAGACGGGAGCACTTCTATTGTTGTAAAAGGATTTTTTCTGCGAACGGCTCGAACCGTTTCAGCAAACACTGCAGCTCCACCATCTTTAAGATCATCACGTGCAACTGCAGTAATAACCGCATGCTTTAAGCCCATCAGTTGAACTGAATCTGCAACACGCTCAGGTTCTTGCCAATCTAACTCTGTCGGAAGTCCTGTTTTTACTGCACAAAAACGACATGCTCGCGTACATACGTCTCCTAAAATCATAAAAGTTGCTGTTTTACGCTCTGCCCAGCACTCGTGAATGTTTGGACAACGTGCTTCTTCACAAACCGTATGTAAATTGTTTTCACGCATCATTTTCTTTAAGCCAGTGTAAGTTTCATTCGTATTTAACTTTATTTTCAACCAATCCGGTTTACGAATATGTTCTTCTTTTTTTGCCATGGAATCGTTCACTCCAACTTATTATTTTATTATACTAATGTATCACGTTTTACCTTGTACTCACAAATACCATGTTAGATTACCAATAATTAACTCAGATTATTTTCCAAATAAATTACAAACTAACATTATGAGCTTTTACAGATCAATAGCCTGTAACACCCACTAGAAAGGAGAATAACATAATGCTAAAAAAGTTTGCAATCATTTTTGCCGTTATTCCTTTTCTGTTTGCTGTATTCCAACCTTACAGTGTATTTGGAGAACAGAAAACCGAATCAAAATATGAACGACGAATGGACCTCTATAAAAAGGTTGAGACACTAACGAACATTCCTTGGAATTATTTAGCGGCTGTCGATACGTACGAACGAGGATTACGAAAAGCAAGACGAGATCGCCCAGATGAAGAAGGAGTCATCGGCATTTATTACTCCCCGGAACAATGGGTCGGTCCTTTAAACCCCAATCTCGAGGACACTGATCCATTATCCATCAGCTTATTTGGCGGTAAAGGTCTAGATGGTAATGGAGATGGCGCTGCAGACAGGAATAATGATGAAGATGTTCTCTATACGATGGCCAGACATTTAGAGTCGTATGGCTTTAATTTTGAAGATTTTCGTATTGCCTTATGGGAACACTATCAACGTGATCAAACCGTAAATATCATTACAGGACATGCTAAGATATACGAAAAGTTCGGTACTCTTGAGTTGACGAAAAATGCGTTCCCAGTCCCACTTAACCATAACTATAGTTACCGTAGCACATGGGGTGACCGTCGTGGTTGGGGTGGTCGAAGAATTCACGAAGGTACAGATATTTTTGCCGGTTATCATGTGCCTGTTCGGTCAACGACATATGGGGTTGTCGAATTAAAAGGCTGGAATCGATATGGCGGATGGCGTATCGGAATCCGGGATTTAAATAACATTTATCACTATTACGCTCATTTAAGCGGCTTCGAAAAAGGAATTGATCCGGGAACAGTTGTGGAGCCTGGACAAGTCATTGGATATGTGGGAAGTTCAGGCTACGGAAAACCAGGAACACAAGGCAAATTCCCACCTCACCTTCACTACGGAATGTATCGTGATAATGGCATAACCGAATGGTCATTTGACCCTTATCCTTCATTAAGGTCTTGGGAAAAGCAAGAACGTGCGGCTAGACGTAAAAAACGCTAGTACAAACTATAATTAAACACATGGAGGAGCTTGTTTTATTGTTAGCAACTACAATTTTCTGATCAAGAGGACTCAGCGGACCTTATAATAACTGAAACCAACTCATTTAACCAATTGGTGGTCTCAGGGGCTCTTATTTGTTTAATATTGAGTAAATACATTAGAGATTCTAGTAAATAAGGGCTTCTGAGTCCATTACGTCCTCAAGATAGCCACTTATTAAAGAAATAACGGCCTGTGAGTCCGCTTAGTCCATTCCCCCATCTAACGGGGAATTTTTTCTATATAAAGTAAAGTGCGTAGCAATAAGAAAACACTCAGATCAACATCTGAGTGTTTTCCTTAAAAACCTTATTTATTTTGTTTAGCCACTCTAACGGCATTTAAGATACTTAAAGCTAAGCCGCCCCAAACGATTGCGATACCGATAACCATCATTACAATTGCACTTGCACTCATTATAGTTCAGCTCCTTTTTCCTTTGGAATTTCTAAATCATTTTGCCCCCACTTAATCGCTGAGAAGATAAATCCGATGAGAATTGCTCCAATCGCAACGCCCCACCCTGAGTAAAGTAAGAATGATGTTGCATAGCCTTCATAGTTTTCTTGAATATTACCGATTAGATTTTGAATAGCCATGTAACCTAGAACAATTGGAGTAATAACTCCTAAGCACACTTTCCACCATAAACCTAAACGAATATCCGATACGGAGTTTGCATGGCCTTGAAGTTCTGGCAGCTTCTTAACAAACCATGAAACCGTAATAACTGATACTAGACCAGAAAGTGCTACACCAAATGTATTGATGAAGTGGTCAGCTGCATCTAGGAAGAATAGTCCCCCTTGAGTTGCAAAAAGAACTGAGATTAAAGCTGAAAGACCGCCACCAAAAATAACTGCTTTACCACGAGAAATTTTGAACTTATCTTGTAGACCCGCTACAAATGTTTGAACGATCGAAATTAAAGACGATAAACCTGCTAAAACTAAACAAGCAAAGAATAAGAAACCAAACAGCCCATTAAGTGCAGGGAATGTATTAATAATCTGCGGGAAGACAACGAACGCTAGACCAATACCTGCCGCTGCTACTTCGTTTAATGGAACACCCGCTTGTGTCGCCATGAAACCTAATGCAGCAAATACCCCGATACCAGCTAATACTTCAAAACTAGAGTTACTGAAACCTGTAATGAACGCATTGTTCGTAATATCTGATTTCTTCCCAAGATAACTTGAATAAGTGATCATGATAGCAAATGCAATGGATAAACTGAAGAATACTTGACCGTAAGCTGCTACCCATACGCTTGGCGTCATAATTTCGCTCCAGTTTGGCTTGAAGAATGCATCAAGACCAACAGCAGCTCCTTCTAACGTTAAAGCACGGATAACGATAATTAAGAATAAAACTACAAGTGCAGGAATAAAAATACGGTTTGCAACTTCAATACCTTTTTTAACACCTTTAAATAAAACACCTAATGTAATAACCCATACTAGAATTAATGGGAAAAATACAGATGGTACAAGACTTCCAATTTGACCTGGTACTTCAGCTAATTGGAGATACTCTCCGAATAAGAAACCACCCGTGTCTTCTCCCCAGCGCTGACCGATTGCAAAATATGCATAAGCCATCGCCCAAGCGATAATGACGGCGTAGTATGTTGCAATGACAAATGATACCCCTACTTGCCACCAACCAATCCATTCTGTTTTCTTGTTCATTCTTGCATAAGATAATGGTGCCGAACCACGATACTTATGTCCCATCGTGAACTCCATAATTAATAGTGGAATTCCCGCTGTTAATAGTGCGAATAAATATGGGAAGAAGAATGCTCCACCTCCATTTTCATACGCAACATAAGGGAAACGCCAAATGTTACCTAAACCTACTGCTGAACCGACTGCCGCTAGAATAAATCCAGCACGTGTGCCCCATTGTTCACGTCCATTCATTTTCATAACCCCTTTCTCTTTTTAATTTTCTAAATTTTCTATCTCTTAATAGCAAGTATATTCTACTTTCTGTAAGATAGTCTAGCAAAAATTATTATTTTTAAAAATATTATGAATATTCAATCCACACGAATTCCATAGCATTTGTGAATAGCTATTACGAATTTTACAATTCGTACCCCTTTCTGTTACTAATTTTCAGATAATTCGTTTTTTTATTATAATAAGTTTGTCCTAGTTTGTAAATAGCTTTGTCGAAAATAATCGAAAAAAATAGAGACTAAAGTTAGCCTCTATTTTTCTAGTCGTTATACTATTTTCTTTAATACGATAACTATTATTATAAAAGCAGCAAATGCAGCCATAAAACCGAACACCATGCTGCCTGTAATTCCAAGGACTAAAAAGCCTACAATTGAAATTAAAGCAACTAGTAGAGCATAAGGAAGCTGCGTAATGACGTGGTCAATATGATGGCTGCCTGCTCCGGTCGATGACAGTATCGTCGTATCCGAAATTGGTGAACAGTGGTCACCGAAAATCGCTCCAGCTAATACAGCAGCTAGCATCGGAAGCAGCATCGTAATATCTAATGTTGCTGCAATATCACCTGCGATTGGCAACATCATACCGAATGTTCCCCAAGATGTTCCAGTAGAAAACGCCATTGCACCAGCAACAATAAAGATAATTACAGGTAAAAGCGCAAGTGGAATATTCCCGTCAATCAACGTCGCTAAATACGCGCCAGTCCCTAAATCGCCAATAATTTCAATAATCGTCCATGCGAAAATTAAAATATAGATCGCAGGAAGCATCGATTTTATACCTGCCCACAACCCCATTCCAAAGTCTTTCGCTGGTACTTTTTTCATTAATGTTAAAATAACAGCTGCTGCTAATCCAAGTAAGCCTCCATAGACGAGAGCTGCAGCTACATCGGTATTTTCAAAGATTTCAAGAATCGTTGCTGTTCCTTCTGTTCCTTGAATTCCCGTAATAACCATAAAGAAAATTGTACCAACAATTAAAGTAATAATCGGTAATACGAGATCTCTTACTTTACCATTTTCCACAGGTTGAACATCCATGTTTTCCCCTGGAGGTATTCCTTTTGCTTTATCTACCACTTCACCCGTTTCAATGGCTAACTTTTCGTGTTTTTTCATCGCACCGAAATCTAGCTTAAACCATGCCACCGCTAAGACGAGTAGTACAGCAAATAAGGCATAGTAGTTCATTGGAACAATAATTAAAAAGGCTTGAAGTGCTTGATATTGAGTAACACTATGTGTCATTAAGATACCGCCGATGATTGCGATAATATAAGCTCCCCAACTAGAAATTGGTGAAATGACACACATTGGAGCAGATGTCGAGTCCACGAGATACGCTAGCTTTGAGCGTGAAATTCGATGACGGTCTGTTAAAGGACGACTTACATTTCCAACTGTTAAACTATTAAAATAATCATCAATAAAGATAATAATACCTAACACAACGGTTACTAATTGAGCACCTACTCTTGTTTTTACGCGTTTAAGCGCCCACTCACCAAACGCACGACTTCCACCTGATAAAGCAATTAGGGAAGCGAGCATTCCTAATAATAATAAGAAAAAGATAATATAAAGCTCCCAATCATTGATTGCACCGTCCACATAGAAAATCGCTGCTACAATCCCAAAGATTTGCGTTAAAGAACTGATTGGATCGAACCCATTTAGTAATAACGCACCGACAATAATCCCTGCCCCTAGCGAAATCAATACACGTCTCGTTATAATAACTAAGATTAACGCTAGCACGGGAGGAATTAATGATAATACTGATGTTTCCATCTTTTGACCTCCTACTAATTTTTTTTACTACAATTGGAACCAAAAAAAGGCTTACTCTAAAGTGTCATTCACTTCAAAAAATCTAGTTGAAGTGGTGACTCTATCTTCTTGAGTAAGCCTCTCTAATCGAGCATCTATTGGCTCCCCATCAACTAAAGTAGTCCTCCACAGCACCGGTGCTGTGACAGTGTTACACCTATTCGATGCAACCCCAGCAAAAAGTACGTTAACAAGTACTCTCACTTCGGCAAGTTCCCCTTTCATCAGTACTCACAGTTGTCATCCTCCTACTGATTACTCTTGAAACTCGCGCCTCTACCTCATCATTACTTGATGAGGTGTAACTATTTACTTTGTCATTGACCACGCTATAGTATAGCATTATTCTAAAAAAACGCCAAATGTAATTTCTGTTATTTTCAGCAGGAGATAACTCTTACTTTTTGGTTTTTCAACACGTGTCCACTATCGGACAACCTTCAATTGGAGCACTAAGTTAATTATCTCTTACAGCATCTTGAATGTCTGACTCTCTAATGAAGGTAGGTGCTGGACCCGTTCCACCCACATTATAATATTCTGGAACTTTCCCTGGAACTAACGTCATACCAATCGGAATCGAGGTCTTAACAACCTCCATATCTGTTGCAAATGGAATAACGATTTTAACATCCACTTGCAGATCGAGATATAGAGATAACATCGTATTATTGATGCCCGTATTTTCTACTTGATGCCTCATATTTGCCTTTACATCCCCAATCGCTGTAAATCGAACCGGAATTTGCGGACCTAAATGAGCGAGTAGAGCATTGTTTGTCGCTTGACCTAAAGGAATCGTATAAATAATACCGTCTTGTGTGTAAATTTCTTCGTTAAAATCAACTTCCACACCATCAGGAAGGACCATCTCATGGACTCTGCCTTGTTCCATTAATCGTAAATAGCGTTGAACCCGTTGTGTCGCTTCAGATTGAACACGAGCGACAATAGATGAATTAAATGTGATCGAGGCGATATCTCCATTTTGATCCTTTTCAACAATCAGCAACTCATCCATATCTAACTGCTCAGCAATTTTCTTAGAAATGGCGTCATTAATCGCTTCTGTACCTAAAACTTGTGTTTCCGTTTTGGCAATATGAATAAGCGTCGGCCGAATACCTTTCTCTACTAGCCAAAGCCCTTGTGCGGTTAGAACAATAAAAATAACAAAAGATAATAACAGAACATAACGAAATGGAAGCGGACCTTTCCTTCCTGAATTTTGATTAAAGAGAGGACCATTCCCTCTTTTTCTTTTAAGGAGAGGGCCTTTCCACACCCCACGCTGTCTAAAACGAACCACAACAAAAACCCCCTTTGCAAAAAATATATGCAGAAGGGGGACGGCCTTGACCTGAAATTTATAAGAAACCCTTAATTTTTATCGATACGACTTCAGTCAGATCTAACTATTTTAAGAAGGTAAATCCTCTATTTGGATAGGTAACGACCATTCGTTACTTTCTTTCATAAACCGTAAAGTAGTAATCATACGGATTTTTCTCGTCTTTTATCCCTTTTTCTCTCGACACTTCTTTCCACTCACTATCAGGAAAGGCTGGAAAATAAGTATCGCCATCAAATTCTTCATCGATATGCGTGATATACAACTTGTCCGCGATTGGAAACGCCTCTTTAAAAATTTCAGCACCACCGATAATAAACGTTTCTTTATCGTCTGCATCTACAACTTGTTTCACATCTGCTAACGAGTGAAGCACGGTACAACCATCTACACTATATTCTTGATTACGCGTGAGGATGATATTTTCTCGTCCCGGCAATGGTCGTCCGATCGACTCATACGTTTTCCGCCCCATAACGATGGGATGTCCCATAGTTACTTTTTTAAAATACGCCAGATCAGCAGGGAGACTCCACGGCAAATCGTTATTTTTACCGATCACACGGTTATTGTCCATCGCAACTAGAAATGAAATCAACGAAAACAACCCCTTTCAAAGTACGAAAAATACTCAAGGTCTATTATAACCTTGAGTATAGAAAAGCGAAAGGTGCCCGTTTAGCGGCTTATGGACTGGAGCTCCCCCGTATGAGATATAGGAAACACGGCGATCGTCATTGAGCCGATGTTGACTTATCGTAAGGAGGGGTGCGAAGTCCACTAGACGCTGGGCACCTGCAGCTAGACAATAGAAAAGCGAAAGGTGCCTGCTAAGAGCCTATTCGGCCTATCATTAAACGGCAACGGGAGCTTTAATCGTCGGATGTGGATCATATCCTTCAATGGAGATATCCTTCATCTCAAAATCAAACACCGACTTGACATTCTCATTCAATACCAACTTAGGAAGCGGTTTGGGCTCTCGGCTTAACTGCGTTTCAATTTGCTCCAAGTGATTTAAATAGATATGAGCATCACCTAACGTATGAATGAACTCGCCAACTTGTAAACCGCATTCATGAGCAATCAAATGGGTAAGTAATGCATAGCTTGCAATATTAAAAGGAATGCCAAGGAAAATATCGCCGCTTCTTTGATACAATTGACACGATAACTTTCCGTCTAAAACATAAAATTGAAACAACGTATGACAAGGAGGCAATGCCATCGATGGAACATCTTCTGGATTCCAAGCAGACACGATCAGGCGTCTTGAAGATGGATTTTTCTTAATCGTTTCAATTACATCGGCTAATTGGTCCAATGTTTCCCCTGTTGACGTTTGCCATGCTCTCCATTGCTTTCCGTAGACTTGTCCTAAATCTCCGTATTTTTCAGCAAATGTATCATCTTTCAGTATACGGCTTTTAAACAATTCTAGTTGTTCCTCATACTGCTTTCTAAATTCATCATCTTGTTGCGAGCGTAACCCGAAGTTATCCATGTTTGGCCCTTCATACTCTTCACTCGTTACCCAACGTTCAAACGCCCACTCATTCCAAATATTATTGTTTTCTTGTAATAAGTAGCGGATATTTGTATCACCTTTCATAAACCAAAGTAACTCGCTGGCAATGAGTCGAAAAGGAACACGTTTGGTCGTCAATAACGGAAATCCTTCATTAAGGTCAAAACGCATTTGGTAGCCAAAAGTGGAGATGGTACCTGTTCCTGTTCGATCTTCTTTTTTTATTCCATTTTTAAGTACATGTCTACATAGTTGAAGATAATTCGTTTCACTTGTACCCAACTTACATGCAGCCCCCTTTAAACTTTAACTTCTTTATTTGCTAATACAGTTTCACACGTTGTGATCGTCATATTGATATGTGTCATTAGATCAAGGTCATACGGTTTAACTTGACGTTCATTCTCCTTCGTAATCCGGATGATTGGACGTGTGGATAGCTGTTTATTTTGTTTTACGACAATACCTTCCCTGCCATCACTTAAACCGACTGTTATACCTACTGGATACACCGCAATTGTTCTTTGAAAGGCCTCTATCAATTCCTTATCATACAATGTTCCTACCCCAGAATACAACAATTCAAGTGCTTCATGAGGAAGCATAGCACGACGGTAAACACGATTAGAGGTTACCGCATCAAACACATCACAAAGACCAATGAGCTTGGCATACGGATGGATCTCATCCCCTTTAATCCCACGAGGATAACCCGATCCATCATTGCGCTCGTGATGTTGGTACGCACAATGTGCAGTTAATAAAGAAACGTTTGGTTGATCTTTCAATAGTTCATAGCCAGCTTGTGCATGTTTTTTAATGACTAAAAACTCTTCATAATCTAACTTACCTGGCTTATTTAAAATTTCCGTCGGAATTTCGATCTTCCCGACATCATGTAGTATCGCACCTAATCCAATTTCCAGCAACTGTTTCTCGTTATATTTCAACTCTAATGCAAGTGCTAATGTATATATAGTAACATTTAATGAATGGGTAAAAATATAGGAGTCGTAAACAAAAACATCAGATAAAAGAGAAATGGTTCTCGGGTTCTCTTTTACTTCAGCTAAAATGGAACGGATCACTTTTGAGAAGTTTTGACTAAGATGTGCATTATGAAAAGATTTCTTTAATGTTTGATCATCACAAATTTTATTAAATTCAGACTTGATCGTACCAATTGCTTGAAAACGAACTTTGTCTGAAATCACTTCATTGTCTTCTACATCTTGTGTCAGTCCGTCCTCAATATAAACAAAAGTAATTCCCTTCTCAATCAAACGCTCAATCATTCGTGACGTTAAGGGCACCCCTTGCTGTAAGAGAACTTGCCCATTATCATTAATAATCGGCTTTGCAAGACAAGTATTTTCAAGTAGTGATTTAGTTGCTGCTAGTCTCATAGGTTGCTCCTGCTCTAATTCAAATTTACATTACACTCTGAATGAATGATTCCAATCGATAAACGAATTGAAACCCTTTCATTTAAAAATATGGCGTTTGTTTTACAGTCATCTACAAATTGTATAAAATTTCGACATATCAAGGGTATCATTTGTGTAGACATATGTTAACTCCCTTTCAACTGTTTAATTAAAATTCAGGACTACAGTTGATAAGATTAGAAAATTTTGGTGAGCGTGTATAGGTCTTTTAACCCAATACAAAAGAGACCAACGAAAAAATAAAATCCGTCAGTCTCTTTTTATTGAACATGGATAGAGTATCCATATGTTGAGTTAGAGCATCTTTAACAATGCATCTTTACCTTTCATTCCTGCTTTAACACCTACAGCTTCAGCTTCTAATGTAATGGACTCAAGCGGAGCCTCAAGGAGTTGGTCGATTGTACGAACACCAACGGCACGGCCTGCGATGATTTTACGCTCTTTCAGCTTTTCATTTAATAGTGCAACGTCAAGTGCCCCGCACATTATATATCCTTTATCACTCATCACTGCCATAAAGTTTGTTTTTGGAAGCTTAAGGGTAACAGCAATGAAGGTATGACCCTCGATTGAAATTGGATTCATTTCAAGCACAGTATCACTCCTCCGTTTTTCGGATAATGCATATGTTCCAAAGCCTTAATCCCTTAGGAATAGTCTCTAGAACAAGCTCACGTGGTTGCTTATGAAGATAAAACTTCACAAGGCGTTTGACTTATCCTCGTTATACAATATGAAAAACAGACGAAAAAGTGCAAAGGTTGGACGATTACCTAATTTGTTTTAACTTCCATAAGAAAACATCCCGAAGAAGCTCCGGCATAAAGAAAACTTTTGACGTAGACTCGGCGATAGCCGGATACAGTTTTCCAAATGTAAACATATCGAGGGTTGCTAATTGGTACTCTTTTTTCATATCAATCGATTGTCCGTCAATGAGAATCCGTTCTACGTGTTCTGCTTGGTCTGCTAGCTTTTTAGTATGAACCTCAATGCCTGAGAAAGCCATTCTCCCTAAAACTTCACCACGGAAACCAAAACCTTTTAATTCAAGGCGCTGCATCCGCTCTGTAAAAGCATGCAAGATCGTTTCTTTCAAGCGGTCACCGCGCAGTGTAACAATACATGGGTTAATCGGATGAGGACAAATTCGATGAACATCCCCTCTCGTAATACCGCCTTTTGGAAGACTATCGAGTAGCACACCAGAATTCACCATGCTAATATTTGTACTACACCACTCTTTTAATGCTTCTGCTAACAGCTCTGGACCAATTGAAGGTTCAAACCATTTAACCGGTAAATCATACGGCAATACCGCAAGCTCTTCGTTCATAATTTGACGTTGTTTTTGGTCAAGACGCTCTAACAGCTCAAGTGTTTCCTTTGATTGTGGCATTGTTGGCGTCTCAATGGCCGCCATTTCAATATCGACAATTTCCTTTGTTTCTTCATTAATTACAAGTTTGATCTGACCAATATGAAAGCCAAATTTCCCCGCTTGGCCGATGAATGTACCTTTTATGTTTTTACCGGACTGAAGAACGTGATGCGTATGCGCTCCTAAAATAACATCAATGCCTTCAATGTGCTCGGCTATTTCTTGGTCTGCCGGGAAGCCGAGGTGTGATAAGAAAATCACAAAGTCAGCCTCAGCACGAACTTTTGCTACGAGATTGGGTAAGATTTCAAAAGGGTCGACAATGGTCCAGCCTAGTTTGTCGTAGAAAGGAAAAAATGGCGCTGTCATCCCGATTACACCAATTTTTGTTCCATTGTTTAACGTGATGTAGTGATAAGGCTTTGCCCAGGCCGGCACTTCATCGTGTTCGTCTAACAAGTTCGCTACTAAAACAGGAAATTGTGCATCTTCATACAACTCGTTCAAAGTGTCCTTGGAAAATGTTAAACCTTCGTTATTTCCGATAGTAACCGCTTGAACTCCTGCTTGGTTTAACAATTCAACATTTCCTTTGCCTTCTGTTGCCTCAGTCATTGGATGACACCGATCGGCATGATCGCCAATATCAAAGTAAAGCATATTCTCCTGCTTTCGTTCATGAAAGCTGCGCTGCTTTTTAATAAATTCAACAATTTTTGGCCAATGTTCAAAATGACTATGTATATCGTTCGTATGATAAATAAATAAAGTCTGTTCAGAAGACACCCAAAAGCCTCCTTTTTTATAGTGACGCTGTTAATGTTTGATGTAGATGTTGTTATTGAAAAAGACTAAGATTTTATGTGGACATCACTTCTCATTCATGCAGACCCAAGACAATTATCTTTTGAAGAGGGTAAACCAGTGTCAAATTTTGAGCCAAAGATCAATGCATTTCAACAATATGCTTTAACATAATCTCTTAACACGAAGGGCAATTACCCTACCATCAACCCTTGCCAAATTAATCTCGCTCCAATAATGACTAAGAAAATTCGTAAAAACATAACTAATGTATCACTTTTTAGTCGTTGACCGATTGCGGCCCCTAATTTTCCACCGATCCATGCTCCTGGAATTAACGCTATCGCATACAGCCAATCCACGTTACCTAAAGCGATATGAGAAACGGAACTAGAAATGGCTGAAAAGAAAATCATGAACATCGATGTGGCAACAGCCATATGAGCCGGAAAACCGAAGATTAAGATCATTGCAGGTACCATGAGCGAACCGCCGCCGATCCCAAATAATCCTGAACACATACCGACAATAAAGGAAATTGGAATAGCAAGCCAAGGACTGAAGCCATATTGAACGGTTTCTCCTAGGTCATTCACATATTCTCGTTTAACCCCTTTTTTTCCTACTTTAATTGGCTTTAAATACTTTCTGACCATTAAAATTAAAGAAACAATAATAATAAAAAGTCCAAAATAAATAAGAAAGCTGGAAACTTCAATTCCTTTGTTTAAATAAACCCCAAACAAAGCTCCTGGAATACTCCCAATTAAAAAAATCGAACCACTTATGTAGTCTACTTTCTTTTGCTTTATATAAGCGAGGGTAGATGACGCTCCTGTAAAAATCATTATGAGTAAAGAAGTACCAACTGCCACTTGCGGAGTGATGCCGGCTAATATCCCGATGTAACCACTAAGAACCATTAAAGCGGGCACAACAATAATCCCGCCGCCTAAGCCCATTAAACTGCCTAATGTCCCGGCAATGAGCCCTAAAATCACTAAAACGATCCATTCCATACCTGTTCCCCAACTTTCTTTAATTGCGCTTACTTACTCGTCTTACAAAAATAATTTATAATACTATATCATTCATCAAATAACGTTAATTGTCTAGGGGCGAGTCCTTCATATTCGATGCCGAGCATTGCTTGAAATCGTTTAGCATTTCCAGCCGCATCTCCACCTGAATTATTATTAAATACGACATATATGTCTTTTGTAGACGTTTCAAGTCGTCTTACCCTTTCAACCCATTCACCAAGTTCCTCATCATTGTAATTATATAAATAACGGACATCGCGCCAATTTCCGTCCCCCGGATCACGCCAGCCGTAGTAGTTGCGACCATGAAACCGTATGAGTGTCTTCTCGTCGTCGGTAGCTTCTAGTACGATCGGAACACTCCCAGTACCCGCTTGCGGTTCATCACAAATGCTGTGAATCCATTGTTCCTCCTTCATAAACGTTACTGTTTTCTCCTTCATATCTGGAGTAAACCATGATTGATGGCGAAATTCTAGTGCAACTGGAAGAGCTTGAAGCTGTGCCTTAACATAGCGTATATATTGAACATTTTCTTTTCGGCAATCAAACCATGGAGGAAACTGACACAAGACCATTGCTAAACGGTTTTCCCGAACTAACGGCTCGACCGATTCACGAAACGCTTCAAACATCTCTTCTTTCGATTGAAATGGAATCGCTCCACGCTGATGCCCCGTCATTCCTTGATAGGCTTTCACGACAAATTGAAAAGAAGATGGCGTTTCACGTATCCATTTTTCATAATTACGAACAGGTTGTATCGCATAAAATGAGGAATCCACTTCAACGACAGGAAAATGACTGCTGTACGTTCGCAGCTTATCCTGAGGCCTCGTTCCTTCATATAAATCATCGTGATCCCCCCAACCGGTTAAACCTATGTAAATCATCGCAATCCCTCTTTGTCAAAATGATGGATACGTCTATCATACTACTGTTTTTCTCATGTTCACAATAGTTAGGGCCTGCTATGGGGAAATGCGGTTGGAATGATTATTATTTAGATGAGTCATTTTTAATAACTAGACCGGAATAATAACTTGAAAGAGATGAAACGAGTTTATTTAGCTATTTGATAGGAAAGTTAGTTTCGGTGATGCGGGTGCTATTGTGGAGGTGAGGTTATATGCGAGTGGAGTGGTCAATAGTGGTGGTGATGTAGGATTGGGATGCTGCTGTGCATTGGGAGTTGCTTTGCATTAGGAAGTTGCTGTTGAATGAGAATGAGATGTAAATGTTACAATGATGAATGTGGTGGAAATGGAAATCGATGGTGAGTATTATAGTAGCTACGGTTCGCTTATTTTAAGTTATTTATCTTAAAAGTGAGGTGCTGCTTTCAGTTGATATGAACGAGCGCGTTTGTTTCCGCTAGCTATAACAAAAATTTCGAGATCGGCGAGATGATGTAAAATGCGCCGAGCGTGGCGAATACCTATTTTTAAATGGTTTGCAATTTCTAGTGGTGTTATCGGTCTGATTAACCGACGTGCATACCTTACAACTTCTACTTCTAGCCATGATAACTGCGATTGAGTTTCCATAGATATAAACTTCCCAATAAAAGCAAGTACAAGCTGCTGACATTGTTTTGTTTCTTCTTTTATCGATAAGTAAGCTATCGGTAATATTGTCCAACTATCAAGCGATAGTAACGAATGTCGCCAGCACAAGTCTTTAAATCTCCTCACATCAAGGTCTCTTGCATGTGGACCATATCCTTGGATTTCAATACATCCTTTCGCACCTCCTCGTTTATAAGCGAGATCTAGATAACGATAGCCATTATTAAAGTCTAGGACTTCCCATTCCGGGTACAAATCATCAAAATTTCCTACTACAGGGAACCAAACTAATCGAAGAAACTCAACTGTCCCATGCCCAAGTCCTTTTTCAAGAAGCTCACGCCTGCGGGGATTTTTTTCTTCGAGAATTTGTATTTTTAACCATTTATCATATTCCTCCTGAAACCTTGCCATTGTTACCACTCCCAATTTAAGTTTAGAAGTGACCTCTATGTAGACTGACTATGTTTAGTATAAATGTAACTAGAACTCTCTTCAAACAATTTCTTTCACAGTTATTTTATGGCACTCTGAGGCCCTTATTTCTTGTTTTTCACCCTATATATTCACATTATGGCACTCAATGGTCCTTATTGACTATCAATTACAAAAATTCTTGGTTGAAACGGTAATATAAGGGCTTCTGAGTTCCCTTTTCATTAAAAGTTAGTGTCTTTTGGCTTAATAAGGGCCTCTCAGTTCCCTTAATTACTTGGTTATAATAATCACTAGTTAACCGTGCTGTGTTCACTCAACCACCAGCATCAATTTTCCGAAACAACAGTCGACGCCACTCAAAAAAATTAAAAAGCCGCTCCTCCACAAGGGAAGAAGCGGCCTTACATTTATTAACCGATTGAACCTTCCATCTCGAACTTGATGAGACGGTTCATCTCTACTGCATATTCCATCGGTAATTCTTTTGTAAATGGTTCGATGAAGCCCATAACAATCATCTCAGTCGCTTCTTCTTCAGAAATACCGCGACTCATTAGATAGAACAACTGATCTTCAGATACTTTTGATACCGTTGCTTCGTGCTCTAATGTGATGTTGTTGTTTAGGATTTCATTGTAAGGAATTGTATCAGAAGTTGATTGGTTATCCATGATTAACGTATCACACTCAATCTTCGCTTTTGAACCTTCTGATTTACGTCCGAAGTGAGCAATCCCACGGTACGTTACTTTACCACCTTGTTTTGAGATCGATTTAGAAACGATCGTCGATGAACAATTTGGTGCTAAGTGATGAATTTTTGCCCCAGCATCTTGGTGCTGACCTTTACCAGCGATTGCAATTGAAAGGATCGTACCTTTTGCTCCTTCACCTTTCATAACAACTGCAGGATATTTCATCGTTAGCTTCGAACCGATGTTACCGTCAACCCATTCCATTGTAGCGCCTGCATCAGCAACTGCACGTTTTGTAACAAGGTTGAAGATGTTTGGTGCCCAGTTTTGGATCGTCGTATAACGGCAGTAACCGCCTTTATTAACGATGATTTCAACAACCGCACTATGAAGTGAGTTTGTTGAGTAAACTGGCGCAGTACAGCCTTCTACGTAGTGTACGTGGCTGTCTTCGTCTGCGATGATTAACGTACGCTCGAATTGACCCATGTTTTCAGAGTTAATACGGAAGTACGCTTGCAGTGGAGTTTCAACTTTTACGCCTTTTGGTACGTAGATGAATGATCCACCAGACCACACTGCAGAGTTAAGTGCAGCGAATTTATTATCAGTAGGAGGAATAACTGTACCGAAGTACTCTTTAAAGATGTCCTCGTTCTCTCTTAAAGCAGAGTCCGTATCTTTAAAGATAATTCCTTGCTCTTCAAGACCTTCTTGCATGTTGTGATAAACAACCTCAGATTCGTATTGAGCAGAAACCCCAGCTAGATACTTTTGTTCTGCTTCAGGAATTCCTAGCTTATCAAACGTATTTTTAATTTCTTCTGGTACTTCATCCCAAGATTTCTCAGAACGCTCTGATGGCTTAACGTAATACGTAATATCATCAAAGTTTAATCCAGAAAGATCGCCACCCCATTGCGGCATTGGCATTTTATAAAATTGCTCCAGTGACTTTAAACGAAAATCTAACATCCACTGTGGTTCACTTTTCATTCGAGAAATTTCCTCGACGATTTCACGAGTTAATCCCTTTTTCGAACGGAAAATCGAAACGTCTTTGTCTCTAAAGCCATATTTATATTCACCGATTTCCGGCATTTTCTTAGCCATGAGAAAACCTCCTTATTCGTTTTCGCTTTGAATACCCTTTTCCATCGCTTTCCATGCTAACGTTGCACATTTAATTCGTGCTGGAAACTTTGATACACCTTGTAGTGCTTCAATGTCACCTAGATCAAACGTAGAGTCATCATAGTCTTTACCTTGCATCATATCAGAGAAGATTTGTGACATCTTTAATGCTTCTTCAACAGATAGACCTTTAACAGCCTGTGTCATCATCGATGCAGAAGCAAGACTGATGGAGCACCCTTCACCTACAAACTTAGCAGCTGTGATTTTATCATCTTCTACTTGCATTTGTATTTGAATACGATCCCCGCATGTTGGGTTATTCATATTCACCGTTACAGAATCTCCTTCAAACTCTCCACGATTTCGAGGGCTTTTATAATGGTCCATGATCACTTGTCGATATAAAGTATCGAGATTGTTACCTAAAGACATCGCCGAAATACTCCTTTGTTTTTATTAATCCATTGACAAGTGCATCAACATCTTCTTTTGTATTGTATAAATAAAAACTAGCTCTCGCTGTTGCTGTTACGTTCAGCCATTTCATTAACGGCTGCGCACAGTGATGACCTGCGCGAACAGCAATTCCTTCAGCGTCAAGCACTGTCGCTACATCATGTGGATGAACATCGTCAATGTTGAAAGTGACTACACCTGCCCGCTTTTTCGGACCGTAAATCGTTAATCCTTCAATTTCAGACATACGCTCCATCGCATAAAGCGCAAGTTCATGCTCGTGCGCTAAGATTGCATCCATACCGACTTCCTCTAGAAAATCGATCGCCGCCCCTAATCCAATGGCACCTGCAATGATTGGAGTTCCACCTTCGAACTTCCAAGGAAGCTCTTTCCATGTTGATTCTTGCAAACCAACAAAGTCAATCATTTCTCCACCGAATTCGATTGGCTCCATGTTGTCTAATAGCTTTTTCTTTCCATAAAGAGCACCGATACCCGTTGGACCAGCCATCTTATGACCCGAAAAAGCAAAGAAGTCGCAATCTAAATCTTGCACATCGATTTTCATATGAGGTGTGCTTTGGGCACCGTCCACAACCATTACCGCGCCATGCTTGTGAGCAATCGCTGCGATTTCTTTGATTGGGTTAATGGCCCCTAACACATTCGAAACCTGCATAACCGATACAATTTTCGTTTGCGGAGTTACCGTTTTCTCAACATCAGCTAGATCAATACTTCCATCTTCTTGCAGTGGAATATATTTTAACGTCGCTCCAGTAGCTTTAGCCACTTGTTGCCACGGAATGATATTGCTGTGGTGTTCCATCGGTGTAATAACGATTTCATCACCTTCACCGAGATTGGCACGTCCGTAACTGCTAGCAACTAGATTGAGTGCTGTTGTCGTTCCTCTTGTAAAAATGATTTCTTCTGTTGAATTCGCATTGATAAACTTACGAACCTTTTCCCTTGCACCTTCATAACCATCAGTTGCAAGTGTACCGAGGGTATGAACCCCACGATGTACATTAGAATTATAGCGACGATAGTAATCATCTAAAGCTTCAATAACTTGAATAGGCTTTTGAGACGTTGCCGCACTATCTAAATAAACAAGTGGGTTCCCGTTCACTTCCTGATGTAGAATTGGAAACTGTTTGCGAACCTCTTGAACGTTCATTATTTTACTTTCCTTTCGATGACTTCCGTAAAACGTTCTTTTACAGATTCAACTGGAAGTTGGTTTACAACTGGTGCTAGGAAACCATGAATAATTAAGCGTTCAGCTTCTTTTTGCGTAATTCCACGACTCATTAAATAGAACATTTGTAGTGGATCAATTCTTCCTACAGATGCAGCGTGACCTGCTGTTACATCATCTTCATCAATAAGAAGGATCGGGTTCGCATCTCCACGAGCTTTTTCACTTAGCATAAGTACACGCTCAGTTTGCTCACCGTTTGATTTTGAAGCACCGTGTTCAATTTTTGTAATTCCGTTAAAGATCGCAGTTGCTTCTTCACGCATTACGCCATGTTTTAAAATATACCCTTCAGAATGTTTTCCATGATGGAAAATCTGTGTGGTGAAGTTTTGTTTTTGTGTTCCGCGACCAATCGTTACTGTTTTTGTATCAGCATACGAACCTTCACCAACTAGGTGTGTTGTATTTTCACTTACTGTATTTCCGTCATTCATTTGACCAAGTGCCCAATCTACTCGAGCATCGCGGCCAACCTGTGCACGACGAACCACATAAGTCGTTACGTTTTCAGAAAGATTGTCAACTGCTCCGAAAGAAACGCGAGCTCCAGCACCTGCATACACTTCAGCTACGATGTTAGCAATCGTTACTTCTTTAGGGCTTCCAACATAGTTCTCTACATACGTAACTGAACTATTATCTTCTGCAACAACAATCACGTGGTTGAATAATGCAGCTTCACTTATATTGTAAACGGCTTGAAGAGGAACAGTTACCTCTGTATTTTTTGGTACATAGATGAAAGTACCACCATTCATTAATGCCACATGAAGGGCAACCAGACGGTTTTCGTCCACATTTACAGCGTCTGCCATAAAATATTTTTCCACTAATTGTCCATGCTCTTTAAGTGCTGTTGCAAGGTCTGTAAAAATAACACCTTGTTGCTTAACAGCTTCACTCACTTGAAGACGAGCTGTTGCACCATCTTTTTGAACAACAATGTTTTGTTCACTCGTTACTTCACCAGCTAAACCTTTAATCTCATCATCTAACTCATCAAAAGAAGATACTGTTACTTCTTGAAGATGAGCAAATTGAGTGAAATTCCATTTATCAATCTTCGTTTTATCTGGTTTTGGTAAATCTAATTTATCTACTAAGTCAAGCGCTTTTAAGCGAAAATTTAATAGCCATTCAGGTTCGCCGCGCCCTGTAGAAAATTGTTTAACATACTCTTGATCGAACGCAAGCTTCGTTTCCACTGACATATTATCCCTCCTCACTACCTTATGCTTCTACTTTTTCATCTTCAATGCCAAGTTCTTCTTTAATCCAGTCGTAACCTTCTGCTTCTAAACGTTCAGCAAGTTCAGCTCCACCAGATTTTACGATACGGCCTTGCATCATAACGTGAACTTTATCAGGAGTGATGTAGTTCAGTAAGCGTTGGTAGTGAGTGATGATAAGACAGCCAAACTCTTCTCCACGCATTGCATTTACACCTGTAGATACTACTTTAAGTGCATCGATATCAAGACCTGAGTCAATTTCATCTAAAACGGCAATCTTTGGCTCAAGCATCATTAATTGAAGGATTTCATTACGTTTCTTTTCTCCACCAGAGAAACCTTCATTTAAATAACGTTGTGCGAACTCTTGATTCATTTCAAGTAAATCCATTTTCTCATCTAATTTGCGGATAAATTTCATTAATGAAATTTCGTCTCCCTCTTCACGACGAGAGTTGATCGCTGAGCGAAGGAAGTCCGCATTCGTGATCCCACTAATTTCACTTGGATATTGCATTGCTAAAAATAGACCAGCTAGAGCGCGCTCATCTACTTCCATTTCTAAAAGGTCTTCACCGTTAAAAGTGACTTTACCACTTGTAATTTCATATTTAGGGTGACCCATAAGTGCAGATGCTAATGTAGATTTACCTGTACCGTTTGGTCCCATGATCGCGTGTATTTCTCCACCTTTAATTTCTAGGTTGAAATCCTTTAAGATTTCCTTACCTTCTATTGCTACATGAAGATTTTCAATCTTTAAGTATGGTGCTGTCATTCTTTACTACCTCCAATATTTTATCTAAGATTACACTCCTCTCTTGACGAAAGAAGTGCTTTTGTTTATTCTCAATTTATTCTCATTACAATCTTATATCAAATCCAAAGTAAGTTCAACTTTTTTAATAACATTTATACACTTTTTATATATTTATGTATAGAAAGTATTTTGTGACCTTGTCCAACCTAATACTAGTTTCTCAACTCAGCTGCAATGTCATACAGTGAAACGTGGAAATGTCTAGCTATCGACGACAAGCGCTGGTGAAACAGCAAATTGTTCCTGCTTTTCGGACACGTTTGCTGAACCGATGGCACATGCAGCTATACAGTGAAACATGCAAAGGTTTAGTTGTATATGGACTTGGTGCCGCCACAGTATGAAAACGGTTAAACTCCTATTGTTCGAGACACAGACTAACTTTGTATCTCCTATTTTAGAGGAGTGAGAGGACCTTATTTTAACCAAACCCACCTGATTAAGAGTTGAGCGGACTGAGAGGCGCCTATTTGCTTAATATCATTAAAATACACAGCAAAAAGTCCTAAATAAGGGCTCTTGAGTCCGTTACGGTCCCCAAAAGCATTCTTTTTAATGAAATAACGGCCTGTGAGTCCGTTTCTGTTGCAAACTTAAAACGATTATTTATCTCATGCAGAAAACTACGATATAAAGAGACTGACTCATTACAAAAGAGTCAGCCTCTATTTCTGCTTATCTTATTTTAACGTTGTTTCAATTCAATAGCTAGTTTAATGGAACGTTTATAGTCTCTTTCGCGCGCTTTTTCAATTTCTAAGCGCTTCTCCAGGCTGCGATTGTACTCCTCGTAACCAATTCCGTGGTTCTGTTGCATCGCCTTTTCCATGTCGCCTGTGTAATTCGTTTGAATCATGTGGATAATAAATCAATCCTTTCTTTTTTATAAGGTAACTGACAGTTTGCAATCAATTTAAGTTGAGTGCTTCAGTTACGCTTACTCTATAAAGAATCATATCATTCAAACGATTTCTACCCAACTGCGATATAATGTGAAATTTTCTGACAATGTGTCGTTATGCATACTCACCTTTTCTCACATATCAATGCTATACAATTTAGCACATATACTCTTTATTACTCGCAGATTGAAAATAGAAAAAGAAAATCGCAAGCGCCCGTTTAGCGACGTATGGACTGGAGCGCACCGTATAAGATAAAAGAAACACGGTGAATGTTAATGAGCCAAAGTTGACTTATCGCAAGGAGGTGAGCGAAATCGTAGCGCTTCACTCCTTTAATGGTTCTTTTGTTTATCTGAAGAACCTAACTCTGAAATAGCTTCTTGAACTAAAGTTACAGCCTGACTCATCGCTGCTCCCCCACCAAATGCTGCAGTAACACCTAAGGCTTCGAGAATTTCTTCTTCACTGCATCCTTCATCTAAGCAACCTTTTGTATGATAAATAATGCAATATTCATCTTGTGAAACGACACTAATTCCTAATGCAATCAGCTGCTTTTCTTTTTTGGATAATTTTCCTTCTTTAAAGCACGCTTCTGTAAACTCATTAAACTTCCCAGCGACATCAGGCATTTTTTGCAAGAATTGTCCTAAACCTTCTTTATACTCTTGTAAGGCCATTTGAATGACACTGTCTTGCTGATTATCTTGATTTTGGTTTTGTTCCATGTCTATGTACCTCCTTTTTATCTGAACACCTTTAACATTCCTATTATTCCTTTGTATTTCCATTTCATGTATAAAACTCGCATGCCATTTTCGCGATTTCGAAATTCATCATCTGCTTCAAGAGTTATTCATTATTACTGTTGTTATTCTCAGGCCCTTGATAAATTTTCTTTTTAAAAAATTAAAAAAGTGGCATTGGAATATTACTTCCAACGCCACTGGGTTGATCTTAAAATTTATCTTACTCACTCCATGGAATAACTGCACCGTCATACGTTTCAAGAATGAAGTTTACAACTTCTTCAGAACGTAATACTTCAAATAAAGTGTGGAGCTCTGGACGATCTACATCTTCAGATCGAACAACGATTAAGTTTGGTTGAAGAACATCTTGTCCTTCAAAGGCAATACCGTAACTTTCGATATCTACTCCACCTTCAAGAGCATAGTTTGTGTTAATAACAACAGCGTCACCTTCACCACTTTCAAATGATGGAGCAAGTAATCTTGCTTCAACAAGTGTTGTGAAGTCTAAGTTTTTCGGGTTTGACACGATATTTTCACGTTGCGCTAATTGTCCTTCTTCAACGTCTAACTCAATGACACCTGCACGCTCAAAGATAGGTAAAATACGACCGTGGTCACTGAAAGAATCACTCATGATAATTTTTGCACCATCAGGCAGCTCGTCTAAACTACTGTATTCTTTTGAATAAACCCCAATAGGTTCAGCGTGAATTGGCCCAATGCTTTCGAACTCATAACCAAACTCTTCAATTTGCATTGCTAAATAGCCTGGTGTTTGGAAGTAGTTTGCATCTAGCTCGCCTTCATTTAATGCTTGGTTTGGTAAAATATAATCCGTGAATGTTTTAATTTCTAGATCAATTCCTCTTTCAGCTAAGAGTGGAGCAGCAAATTCAAGCACTTCTGTATGTGGAACAGCTGATGCCCCTACGACTAATTTAACATTCTCTTCTTGAGCTGCTTCTTCTCCTGGTGTTTCTTCTGTTTGTGGCTCTTCAGCACCACCACCACATGCTACTAATGATAATGAAATTGCTGCAGCGCCAATTAAACTTAAGAACTTTTTCATTTCTTTTTTCCCCCTTATTAACGTTTGTCAGTTTTATATGTGAAATAATCTCCAATCCATTGAATAATGAATACGATCAATAAGATTGAGATTGTTGCCACCATCGTTACAGTTGTATTGTTTCTTTGGAAACCTTCTAAATAGGCAAAGTGACCCAGACCTCCAGCACCGATAACCCCCGCCATTGCTGTGTAACTTACTAAAGCAATCGCTGTAACCGTGATCCCTGAAATTAATGCAGGTAAAGACTCTGGAATTAACACCTTATAAATAATTTGCCAGTTTGTTGCTCCCATCGATTGTGAAGCTTCGATAACACCTTTATCAATTTCTCTTAAGGCGATTTCCACCATACGAGCGTAGAAAGGAGCCGCACCGATAATTAAAGCAGGTAACGCTGCATTCGCTCCTAACATCGTCCCCATTAGCATTCTCGTAAATGGAATGAGCAGTACAATTAGTATAATAAAAGGAATAGACCTGAATACATTGACAATCGTACTTACGATTAAATTAGCGGGACGGTTTTCCCACAGGTTTCCTTTACTTGTTAAATATAAGATAAGTCCTAAAACAAGCCCAATGGCGAATGTGGCTACAACGGAAATTGATGTCATATAAATGGTTTCGACCGTTGCTTCCCACAACTTGTCCCATTTCATTTTTGCAAACCATTCATTAAACATGATCGATCACCTCCACTTGTACTCCTTCTTCACGAATGAAAGCAATCGCACGATCAATTTCTACGACATCTCCATCAATCTGGATAAACAGTGTTCCGTATGCCCCTTCTTGCGTCTGCGAAATTTTACCTTGTAGAATATTTACTTCTATATCAAACTTCCGAATGATTTTCGTAATGAGGGGCTTTTCCGTCTCTTCCCCTATAAAACTTAATTGAACGACTTTTCCTGATTCATCTTCAATAATATGAGAGATCGTGTCCTTCGTTTCCTCTGGATCTGTTACCTGTTTTACAAATTGTTTTGTAATTCCAGCTTGCGGGTTTTTAAATACATTCAGAACAGGCCCCATCTCAACGACTTTACCTGCTTCCATTACAGCGACACGATGACAAATCTTTCGAATGACATGCATCTCGTGTGTAATGAGTACGATCGTTAAGCCAAGTTTTTTATTGATATCTACGAGTAATTCTAGGATCGAATCGGTTGTTTTCGGGTCTAATGCCGAAGTTGCTTCATCACAAAGGAGAACTTTCGGATTGTTCGCAAGCGCTCTAGCAATTCCAACCCGTTGCTTCTGTCCACCACTGAGCTGAGAAGGATACGATCCCCCTCTTCCTTCAAGACCGACAAGTTTAATTAATTCATCGACTCGTTTTTGACGTTCTTCTTTTGGCACACCTGCAATCTCTAGAGGAAATCCAATATTTTCTCTAACAGTCCTCGACCACAATAAGTTAAAGTGTTGAAAAATCATACTAATTTCTTGTCTTGCTTTACGTAGAGACTTTCCTTTTAACGACGAAAGCTCTTTACCTGCAACGGTAACGGTTCCTTCTGTTGGGCGTTCGAGACTGTTCAACATACGAATTAACGTACTTTTTCCAGCACCACTATAACCGATAATTCCAAATATTTCGCCTTCTTTAATTTCTAAATCTACACGGTCGACCGCTGTAACAACGCCGTCTTTCGTTTTAAACAGTTTCCGTATGCCACTTAAATGAATCATGGTGCCCTCCTAATAATTATTTCTCTCTCCTATGTTATTTATCTCTATTTTTCCTATTTGTTTACTCGTATTAATGCCGACAACAACCTTCAACACTACGTCTTCTTACGTCATTGTTAAAGTTTAATTGCTGGGACTAATAAAAAAAACCTTCCCGTCATAGATGAACAGAAAGGTTTAGTCACAATGTTAGTGTCCTTTCTCTCATCTTTCAAGGCATTTCACCTTGCAGGATTTAGCACCTTTCTTAACACAATTCATGTTTTCAAAGGTTGCCGGGTTTCTTCGGGCCAGTCCCTCCACCACTCTAGATAAGAGCTTGCAGCTATTAAATTACTTTAATCAATGAAAGAATAATAACATGTGTCGAATTTTGTTGTCAATAGATTTTAAATAAATGATTATTTAACTTTTCTAAATACTAAATAAAAGTAAACCGAACCAATCAAATATAAACAACCTGTAATGGTAAAAACGATAGCATATCCGTGATACGCCCCGTACATCATAACAAGTGTCATCGAAACAGGCCCCATGACTGCCCAACCGAGCTGGAATACCATTTGCCCAACTGAGTTCGCTAACCCCTTAATCGAGTCATCTACACTTCTCATCATTAGTGACATCTGAATAGGGTTCCCGGCATTCATTAAGGCTTGACGGAAAAGGAAACCAATAACGGCCAACCATAAATTTTCTGTATAAGCTGTAAGTAAAAGGAAAGGTAACGATGCTAATTGTAAAATAACTACCGCACGAACTTCACCAAAACGTTTTACAACAGCAGGACCGATCATAAACGCAACGGCTGTCATCGCTTGACCTAAAGATAAGATAATACCGACAAGTGATTTGCTAATTTCAAAGCGGTCTGTAAAATATATGTTCAAATACGGAATAACAAGACCGGAACCAAAGCCAATAATTAACTGCGCAATGGCAAAAAGAGCGATCATTTTAAGCCCGGACTTTTGTGTTTTAAAGATATTTTTAAATGAACTTGCTGCTGTTTTTTCGGTCTTAAGTTTTCTTTCTTCGTTAATCTTCATAATTGGAATGAGAGATGTAAAGAAAAATATGGACCCGACGAGCAATGTAATTCGTACACTCCACAACGCACTAAGCGAAAATAATGCCTGTAAGACATCACTTAACGTACCACCTAATGCATTCCCTATAACATTTGCAACCATGATTAGGGCAAAATTAAAACTAAATAAATGAACCCTTTGCTTTTCTGTAGAGTTTTCCGCTAAAAGCGGTATAGAAGACACTTGAATAAACGACATAAAAATCCCTGTGGCAAACGCACTAACAAGAAGCAGCGATTCCGCTTCTATTACAGATCGTGATAACATCGTAACAGAAGCAAATATTGCCCCAACTAATATAACTTTTTTTCGACCTACTTTATCACTCATAATTCCAGCTGGTAATAAAAAGATTGCTGACGCCATCGCTGTCATTGCAATTACTTTCCCGTTTACCTGGTCGTCATATCCGAGTTCACGTATATAATAGTTGTAAATGATCATGAAAATGCCCATTCCGACATTCACTAAAAAGGATGCGAGTAAAAATAACCGAACATTTTTGTTATAGCTCTTGAGCTGATTACCCCAATCGCCAATAAATTTTGACATGCTACAAACCTTCCCCGAAATTAATTTCGCTACCCTAAATATAATAGTCAATTATTTCGAGTTTGCCTAGAGTTTTGCCTCATTATTTTTTTGTAAAATTACGGTTATGTCCATAGAGGAGACATTTCGAGGGAAACATTCCTTGAAATCGTTCTTATAAAAGAAAGCCCTTTTGAAAATGCTTAGGAAACGAAAGACGATGAGTTCGACTTATCCAATCAGGCGGTGAAACCGAAATTTTAAAGAAAACAGCCAATTTTAAGCGGTAGCACTTCAAGGAGTTAAACACATAAATCACTAATAAACCACTTGATTCCTGGTACAGAACAGAACGGCTATTGAGTCCTTTACGTTCAAAAATAATTATGAATTTTATAGGTATAAGACCCTGGCATCCGCTACTTTTATTCCAACAGTTTCAAACAAGAATAAACTTCTTCTTTAAACAAAAAAAAAAATGAGGCGACAGCAGCCACCTCATTTTTTCATCTCATACTTTAATTTCTTAAACTGGAAATACATAAAACATCCGACGCAAAACCCGAGCAAAGCGACTGAAGCTGCTACAGTAACCATTCCAACCAGAACCCATCCGAACCAATGTCCGGTTGTCAGTAACACAATCAACGCAATACTTAATAAGCTTGCTGCAATAATTTGATTAAATCGTTGCAGCTCTGCTGCTTCCGTTTCTTCATTAGAAACGTCTTTTATCAGCACCTTGGCCACATTAAATGTAATATTTGCCTTAGGCCCAAATAAAAGCGGTAATAACACGATTAATAAAGTAAGTGCTAGTAATGATACATTTTGAAGTAAAATTGAAAATAAGGTTAGGACAACCATCACATACTGATTGGTTCTAACATATGACTTTGGAATTTCTTTCATATTAATCCCCCTAAATCCGATAAACATTATTAGTTTAATTCATTTTATGATGAATAGACCTATAAGGCAATAGAAAAAAATTAGATCCTGCTTGTTTATAATGCAAAAAAGCGGGGGCTATTACCCCCGCTTTTTCCTAGCACCACCCTAAGTCACAATCATCAACGTATTTCTCTTGTTTTTCTGGATGAGCATTTTCATAACGGTAAACTTTATTACTATCGAACTCAAACCCTTCAGCCATTTCATACTGATTGCCTTGATTTGTCATAATAATTTTACCGATACGAGCATCATCCATGTATAAATTCATCGCACCATTTTCTAGTTTTCCATCCACTTTGCTCGTAACATCAACTTTTTTCATTTCTTTTTCAATCATCAAACAAAACCTCCTTTTCTCGGGCGGTTGTTTTTACATTTCCCTAAAAGGATGTTTTTCAAACCAACGACTAATGGGAAGTGTTATTGGCTTATACGCGTACACAAAAAGGCTGACACGTGTCTTTCAACAAGCTTATCGGATGCAAAAGAGCCCTAATAAGAAGTTGATAACACTGAAGTGTCAGCCAATTTTATGCGTGGTTATTGAAATTGCCCTCAAGAGCTACTCCATTTTTCGATCAAACTTAACTTAGTCTTCACTAATCATTTCTTGATATTTTTCAGCTGTCATTAAGTTATCTAACTCAGACTCGTCTGATAGCTCTACAACGATCATCCAAGCTTTTTCGTATGGCGATTCGTTTACTAGCTCAGGAGCATCGTCTAAATTTTCGTTAATTTCGACAACTTTACCACTTACGGGTGCGTAAAGCTCAGAAACTGTCTTAACTGATTCTACGCTGCCGAATGGCTCATCCGCTGTAATTTCATCACCGACTTCTGGAAGTTCAACGAATACGATATCGCCTAGCTCGGATTGTGCGAAATCTGTAATTCCGACATGAACTTTATTTCCTTCAACTTTTACCCACTCATGTTCTTCTGAATATTTTAACTCTTTTGGTAAACTCACGTAATTCCCTCCAATTATTTCAGTGTTCATCGTTACTATATAATATATTAGTAGCGTTATACAACCCTAGTTATTTTTTCCAGTTTACTACAAATTCTTCTTCTTTAAATCCTACCGTTACTTTTTCTCCATCCGTTACGATCGGTCGTTTGATTAGCATTCCATCGGTAGCAAGAATATCTAACAACTCGGAATTAGATGCTTCCTTTACCTTATCTTTCAAACCGAGTTCACGGTACTTTTTACCACTCGTATTAAAAAATTTCTTAATTTCTAATCCACTTTTTTTATAGAGAGATTCTAATTCCTCTCGACTCGGTGGATGTTCAACGATATGTATAGCTTCATACTCCACTTCATGGTCATCAAACCACTTCTTTGCCTTTTTACAAGTTCCACAATTGGGATACCAGTAAAACTGTAAACTCATCTTTATTCTCTCCCTTCCAAATTATCCGTATTGCAGTAATCCACATAGGTGCACTTTCTACATTTATTATTCCTTAAATAGCATCAATTAACAACTAAAAGCACCGGTACCAGGTACCTTTACCGCACTACAGAGCTAAAGGTACCTGGTACCGGAATAAACCGTATTTTGGTAACACGTCAAAGAAGCCCCATTTTGGGACTTCTTTGATCTTAGTAGAGAGGAGAATGCTTCCTTGTAGAAAGGAGGTTTTATTATGTTTTTGGAACTAAAGCTCCAAAATTGAATAACAAGTTAAAATTAAATTACGTAACGCTCTTCAGCTAATACAGCCTCAGCAATTTGACGCTTCTTCGCAATTACATTGATTGGAGTATGACGAGTTAATTTGCGTAAGATAGAAATCATTGTACGAAGAGTGTCGCCTTCTTGCATAGCTACTAATGACTCTTTAGCATGCGCTTCGATACGGTTGAATGCTTCTTGGCAATATACTTCAGTTAAAAGTACTTTTTGCTCATTTTTATCTAAACCATTACGGTTGATCGCTTTTTCTGTACGAAGGATAGCAGATTCCATGTTGAATACTTCACTAACGATGTCTGCCACGTTAGATAAGATTTCTTGCTCGTTTTGAAGCTTTTGTTGATACTTTTGAGCTCCAGTACCAGCTACCATTAAGAAGATCTTCTTCGCCATTTTTAGTAAATACTTTTCTTGCTCTAATGGCTCAGTTCCAACTTCCTCAGGCATCATCATCATTAATTCTTCTTGAAGAGACATTGCTTGCTCAAGTAAAGGAAGCTCGCCTTTCATTGCTTTACGAAGAATTGTAGCTGGAACTAATAGACGGTTGATTTCGTTTGTTCCTTCAAAGATACGGTTGATACGAGAGTCACGGTAGATGCGCTCTACTTCGTACTCAGCCATAAATCCATAACCGCCGTGGATTTGAACAGCTTCATCAGCATTGTAGTCTAATTGTTCAGAACCTACAATTTTATTTAAAGAACACTCGATAGCGTATTCAGCAATAGCGTCTGCTACTTTACGGCCATCTTTTTGCTCTTCTTCACTTAATCCACCTAAACGATCTTCGAAAAGTCCGCCTGTACGGTAGATGGAACTCTCAGCTGCATACGTACCTACAGCCATGTTTGCTAATTTCTCTTGGATTAAAGTAAATTTAGCAATTGGTTGTTTGAACTGCTTACGCTCATTCGCATATTTAGCAGCAAGCTCAAGCGTTTTTTTACATCCACCGATCGTACCTACCCCAAGCTTGTAACGACCAACGTTTAAGATGTTAAATGCGATAACATGACCTTTGCCAACTTCACCAAGTAAGTTTTCTACTGGTACATGAACATCTTCTAAAATTAATGTACGAGTTGAAGAACCTTTAATACCCATCTTCTTCTCTTCTGGACCTGTAGAAACGCCATCGAATGCTTTTTCTACGATGAATGCAGTGAAGTGCTCACCATCGATTTTTGCATAGACTACGAATACGTCTGCAAATGCAGAGTTTGTAATCCATTGTTTTTGACCGTTTAATACATAGTGAGTTCCTGCTTCATTTAATACAGCAGTTGTTTTTGCACCTAATGCATCTGAACCAGAACCCGGCTCAGTTAATGCGTAAGCAGCAATTTTCTCACCTGAAGCTAGAAGTGGAAGGTATTTTGACTTTTGCTCATGGTTACCGAAAAATACGATTGGTAACGATCCGATACCAACGTGTGCACCGTAACTTAATGAGAATGCACCAGCACCAGCAAATTTTTCAGTAATTACTGAAGAACTGATTTTATCCAAACCAAGTCCGCCGTACTCTTCTGGTACGTCTGCACCTAAAAGTCCAAGCTCACCAGCTTGTGTTAATAGACGACGAGAAATTTCAAAGTCATGGTTTTCGATTTCTTCAAGGTGAGGGCGAACTTCACCATAAACAAACTCTTCAGTCGTCTTACCAATCATAATATGCTCTTCAGAAAAGTCCTCTGGAGTAAAAACTTGTTCTGCAGAAACATCATCAAGTAAAAAGCTTCCGCCTTTTAAAACTTCATTTTTTACGTTACTCATCATTCATTCCCCCAATTTGTTATTTGAAACAAAAAGATAATCTTTTATAAGGGAAGCAGACAAAGCTGCTTCCGCTTCCGCTTTTCTATTAACCTATTAATTCAAAGACACCTGCAGCTCCCATTCCGCCACCGATACACATTGTAACGACACCGAACTGTTCACCACGACGTTTCATTTCATTCATAAGTGTTAGTGTAAGTTTTGCACCAGAGCATCCAAGCGGGTGACCTAGAGCAATTGCTCCACCGTTTACATTTACTTTATCTAGATCTAGACCTAAGTGACGAACTACTTGTAATGATTGAGAAGCGAATGCTTCATTTAATTCAAATAATGCGATATCAGAAAGGCTTAATCCAGCAATTTCTAGAGCCTTAGGAATAGCTTCAACTGGACCAATTCCCATAATTTCAGGTGCTACACCTGCTACTGCAAATGAACGGAATTTAAGAATTGGAGCGAGACCATTAGCTTCAGCTTCTTCACGGTCCATTACAAGGACACTTGCTGCTCCATCACTCATTTGAGAAGAGTTACCTGCAGTAACAGATCCTTTTGGATGGAAAGCAGGGCGTAACTTTCCTAATGTATCGATAGTTGTCTCTACACGTACACCTTCATCGACACTGAACGTTACTTGTTTTTCTTTTAATTTATTGTCCGCACCCACTGAACGTAATGTTACATCCACTGGAACGATTTCATCTTCAAATTTACCTTCTTTAATAGCATTGGCTGCACGACGGTGACTTTCTACCGCAAACGCATCTTGGTCAGCACGGCTAACTTCAAAACGTTTTGCCACTTCTTCCGCCGTGTAACCCATACCCATATAGTACTCAGGCATTTCTTCAACTAATTTAGGGTTAGGGGCAATCACGTGTCCACCCATTGGGATTAGACTCATTGATTCTGCTCCACCTGCGATAATTGATTTAGAGTGTCCAAGCATAATACGCTCAGATGCATAAGCAATACTCTGTAAACCTGAAGAACAGTATCGGTTAATGGTGATGGCAGGTACCGTATTTGGTAATCCAGCTAAAGCTGCGATATTACGTGCCATATTCATTCCTTGTTCTGCTTCAGGCATTGAACAACCCATAATTACGTCATCGATTTTACTTGGGTCAAAATCGCCTGCACGCTTTAATGTTTCCTTTATTGTTAATGCACCTAAATCATCCGGTCTTACATTGGCAAGTGTTCCTCTTTTTGCTTTTCCGACTGGTGTTCTAGCACCAGCTACTATAACCGCTTCTCTCAAGTGTCTTCCCTCCATTCATCCTAATTGCGTAATGGCTTCCCTTTAGTTAACATGTATTGCATTCTTTGTTGAGATTTTGGCTCACCAACTAAGCTTAAGAATGCTTCACGCTCTAGATCTAACAAGTATTGCTCATCCACTAGACTACCTTTAGGAACACGTCCACCAGCAATAACGAATGCTAATTTTTGAGCGATCTTTAGATCATGGTCTGAAATCATGCCACCATATTGCATTGTTTTTGCACCAAGTAATAATGTCGCATAACCTGTTTCACCAACAACAGGAATTGGTTTACGAGCTGGTGCTTTATATCCTTGATCATATAAATGTATAGCTTGTTGTTTCGCATTATAGATAACGTGGTCAGCATTCATCGTTACACCGTCGCGATCACTTAAGAACCCATTCGCACCACTTTCGTGTGCAGATGTTCCAACTTTAGCCATTGCAATCGTCTCAAATGTACGGTTTGCAACCGCTTGAAGATCTGAACCTGGTACATGTCCTTCTAAGTTACGAAGGTAAAGTTCTTTGTTACCTCCACCACCAGGAATTAGTCCAACACCAACTTCAACTAGACCCATATATGTTTCTGAAGAAGCTTGGATACTCGCTGACGGTAAGCAGATTTCAGCTCCACCACCAAGAGTCATTCCAAATGGTGCCGTTACGACTGGTTTTGAAGCATAACGAATTCTTGTAGTTGCATTTTGGAATTGACGGATAACCATATCGATCTCGAAGAAGTTATCATCTTGAGCTTCCATAAGCACCATCATTAAGTTTGCACCAACACAGAAGTTCTTCGCTTGGTTTCCAATGACTAGACCTTTATAATTCTTTTCTACTTCATCAATTGACTTGTTAATCATTTGGATTACATCTAATCCAATCGAGTTATTTGGAGAAGTGAATTCTAGACAAGCAACGCCATCTCCTAAATCAATTAATGCTCCACCTGAATTTTTGAAAATCACTTTGTTATCTTCTTTTAAAGATTTTAAGTGGATAATCTTTTTGTTTTGCTCAATTGCTTTATAATCACCTTCATAGTAGAAGCTCTTTTCTGAATAGAAGCTTGTTTTACCTGAAGCAAGCATATCTTTTACCCAACTTGGAACTGTAGCGCCTTCTGCTTCCATCTTAGCAACGGATTTTTCAACACCAATTGCATCCCAAAGTTCAAATGGTCCTTGCTCCCAACCGAAGCCCCACTTCATTGCTTGGTCGACAGATTGAACATCATTTGCGATTTCGTAGCATTTTTCTGCAGAGTAAATTAATACTGGTTTGATTAAGTTCCAAATTAATTGTCCTGCACGGTCATCTGCATAAGCTAATGTTTTAATTTTTGCTGATAAACCTTTAGCTTGTTTTGCTGCTTCGGTTGAAGCTGTTTTTAATTTTTTGCGTGGTCCATACTCAAGTGTATTAGGATCAAGCTCTAAGATCTCTTTTCCTTTTTCACCTTTTTGTTTTAAGAAAAAGCCTTGACCTGACTTCGCACCGATCCAACCTTTTGCAGCCATTTCACGCATAAATGCAGGAGGATCAAATACTTCTTTTTCTTCACCTTCAACTTGATCGTAAACATTCTTTGCAACGTGCAAGAATGTATCTAAACCAACAACATCTAATGTTCTAAACGTTGCACTGCTAGGTCGTCCAATTAGTGGACCTGTTACAGAGTCGACTTCACCAACTGAATATTCACCTTTAAGCATTTCTGAGACCGTTACTAACAGTCCATATGTTCCAATTCGGTTTGCGATAAAGTTAGGCGTATCCTTCGCCTCAACAACACCCTTTCCAAGAACATCTTCAGCAAACGCTTTCATGAATGAAACAATTTCAGGATTTGTGTCATTAGTTGGGATGATCTCTAATAACTTTAAGTAACGAGGTGGATTAAAGAAGTGTGTTCCTAAGAAGTTTGCTTTGAAATCTTCAGAACGTCCTTCTGCCATCGCCTCAACTGAAATCCCTGATGTGTTAGAACTTATAATCGAACCTGGCTTACGGTATTGATCTACTTGAGTAAATACTTTTTTCTTAATTTCTAAATTTTCAACAACAACCTCGATCACCCAATCGACATCTGCAAGTTGTTGCATATCGTCTTCAAAGTTACCTACTGAAATTAAGTTTTTATTATCTTTCACCGTTAAAGGTGCTGGTTTTTGTTTTAAAAGTTGTTGAACCGCATTTGCACTCAATCGATTGCGGACAACTTTATCTTCAAGAGTTAACCCCTTCTTTGCTTCTGCTTCTGTTACTTCACGAGGTACAATATCCAGCAATAGCGTTGGAATTCCTACGTTTGCTAATACTGCAGCAATCCCTGATCCCATGACACCTGATCCTAGTACAGCTGCTTTACGAATTTGACGAACCATATTTGTCCTCCTTCTCCTGAAACATTTGAATGAATACTCATTCATTTTTCTATTAAAAAAATATTGAATTGCGCAATAACTTTTCTACTAACATAACTATATCGAATTTTGTTGCATTTAGCAAGGGTAATTTCTGAAAATTAATAATTATTTTTTGCCCTGTTAGCAGCTCCCATGTATCGTTTGATTATCTTTGTTGCACGATAAAGGTGTATCTTTAAGGATACAAAAACATGTGGCGTATGAGGGAGGCTACACTTATGATGCAGCAGCAACAACAAAATCAACAGCAACAAATGCCTATGAACCAGCAACAAGCAGTCATGCCTCAACCCCCAAATGTCGTTACTAGTAAAGACCACCTTTACATTTCTGACATGCTTTCTTGGAACTTACTTGCAATGAAGAAGTGCCACTTTTTTGCCCAACAATGTACAGACCCTGAAGTGAAGGGCGCGATTGAGAAAGCTGGGCAAATGCATAAGCAGCATTATGAACGGATTTTGCAACATTTTCAAACTCAACAAAATCAAATGAATCAAGCACTTCAATAACAGGAGGGTTTCTGCATGAGCCAACAAACAAAAATCGAAAACCCTGAAACACAAGTTCCTAAAACACCGCAAATGTCCGATCGTGACTTTATTAATGATGTACTAGCTACTGAAAAGTATATGACGGCTTCTTATAGTTATGCAATGAATGAGGCAAGTCATGAACAATTATACAAGGATATTAATGCGATTTGTAACGAAACGCAAGATTGTCAGCGTGAATTGTTCAACGTCATGTTTAAAAAAGGGTGGTACAGCTTTGATGCTGCATCGCAACAACAGCTTGATCAAGCCTACCAACAGTTTTCTGGTTACAGCAGTCAGTTCCCTTATAGCTAGGAGTAGAAAAGGGAAAGGTGCCTGCTGTTTGGAGACAAGCGTAGACGAACGAGCAACAAGTTAACATCGGCATATACCGGGTTCATTTTCTAAGTAATAGCGAGCTGGTGACACCTTGGCCAAGGTATACAAGGTAAACGCAAGCATTCGTTTAGTAGCTCCGGGTTCCAATTAACGGAAAAAGAGGCAATCACCATTCTGATTGCCTCTTCTCTGTAATTTAAACGGACTGAAAAGCCCTTATTTATTAGAAAACACTGAATTTCCACATGTTAGCGGTCTGAGATACCCTTATTTGGCTTTAATTTATCTAATTTTAAGTCATTTTAGCTAAATAGCGTCCTCTCAGTCCGCTAAAGTTTAAAAATTGAAGTTTTTAACTACAATAACGTCCTCTCAGTCCTCTTAGGATTTCGGGCTATTATTTTTTCTGTGTTCTTGGTTCAATGCTTGGATTTCAGACACGAGTTCTTTCATCTTTTCTTTTGCCTCTGGGTATTGCTCATTCCAATGTTTCGCAAGCGGTGGCATACTCTTTGAGATATGCGTATACAGAGCCCAGGCTTGCACTTTTTCTTTTAACGCTTCATCCTCAACACCCAGTAATAGCTCAGTGTATTTTTCTAATAAACCATCTAATTGTTGTTTTAGCTTTTCGTCCACAATTTTCACCTCAATATCGTTCGTCTTCTTCTTATTATAACGAAGGACGTGGCAGTTTCAAAAATGATGCCTATTCTTGATCTTTCACACGCAATAACCTTAAACCATTTAGCGTAACAAGCAAAGTTGCGCCCATATCCGCAAATATCGCAATCCAAAGTGTTAACCAACCAGGAATGACGAGTAATAGCGCCAACGCTTTCAACCCAAGGGCAAAGGCAATATTTTGCTTGATAATCATTAACGTTTTCCGACTTAACCGAATCGCGAAAGGTAGTTTTCTTAAATCATCCCCCATCAATGCGATATCTGCCGTCTCTAGAGCTGCATCGGTTCCGGCACCGCCCATCGCAATTCCAATATCTGCTGTCGCTAATGCAGGTGAGTCGTTCACACCATCACCAACCATCACAACTTGCCCCTTTTCCTTCATCTGTTTAACATACTTTAATTTTTCATCTGGTAAAAGTTGTGCCTGCACTTGATCGATTCCAAGTTCCTCCCCAATCGCTTTCGCCGTTTCTTCATTGTCCCCTGTTAGCATGATTGAATTTTTAACACCTAACTGTTTTAAACGACGAACCGCAGCAGAACTTGAAGTACGGATCCGGTCAGATACAGCAATATAACCAAGAAGCTCGTTTTGCTTACCGATTAAAATAACGGTTTTCCCTTGTTGCTGCAAGGTATGCACATCGGTTGGAACCTCTATTTTTAGCTCTTTAAAAAAGATCGGACTACCTACATAATAACTTTCATTATTAATGAATCCCGTAATTCCTTTTCCCGTAATCGAACGAAAATTGACGACTTTTTGCTTTGAAACTTCAATTCCTACTTGTGAAGCTCGTTTCATAATAGCAGAAGCTAGAGGGTGCGCTGAACTTTTTTCTAAATAAGCGCCAATTTCCAACACTTCCTGCTCCGTATATGGTTTAACAGCAACAATATCCGTTACTTCAGGAACACCGTTTGTTAAGGTTCCAGTTTTATCAAAGGCGATCGTTTGAATAGAACCGAGCTGTTCTAAATAGACGCCACCTTTAATGAGAACCCCATTTCTAGCACTATTTCCTATCGCTGTTACGATTGATACAGGTGTAGAAATAACAAGTGCACACGGACAACCGACAACTAGCACTGCTAATCCTTGATACACCCATGTCGACCAATCTGCATTAAAAAATAGAGGTGGAACCGTAGCAACTCCTAAGGCAACAAGCATAATGAGCGGCGTATAGAACTTGGCAAAACGATCGACAAATGCCTGGGAAGGCGCACGCTCGGCTTGCGCTTCTTCAACAAGCTCAATAATTTTAGAAAGCGTCGTATCTTCCACTCGTTTTGTTACTTTAATTTCCAGCAAGCCTTCTTCGTTTAACGTTCCAGCATAGACTTCATCATTTGCGCTTTTTGCAACAGGGATCGATTCACCTGTAATCGCTGCTTGATTGACCGTAGAAACCCCATGCTGAACAGTTCCATCGATCGGAATTTTCTGCCCCGGCTTTACAATCATAATCTCGGCTACCTCGATTTCATCGACAGGTAATTCAATCATTTCTCCTTGTCTAATAACAGTTGCTGTGCGTGGAGCCAAGTCCATTAATGAACGAATTGACTGTCTCGCCTTATCCATGGAAAACCGTTCAAGTGCCTCACTAATGGCAAATAAAAAAACAACCGTTGCGCCTTCTCCCCACTCTCCAATGAGGGCTGCACCAATAATGGCAATCGTCATTAGCGTTTTC
This sequence comes from Alkalihalobacterium sp. APHAB7, assembly GCF_048323755.1. Taxonomy (NCBI): domain Bacteria; kingdom Bacillati; phylum Bacillota; class Bacilli; order Caryophanales; family Bacillaceae; genus Alkalihalobacterium; species Alkalihalobacterium sp. APHAB7. Next base: position 455,057 of record NZ_JBLWFS010000001.1, on the reverse strand, counting down.
ATATCAAAGCGAAACTTAGTTAAATTCTTTAAACCTTGCCAAAATAATTGATGGCCGCCAATCACCATGACTGACACAAAAACACCTATCGCTATGCCGTTACTTTCTCCTCTTTGTAAAACAAGTGCCCATCCGATAATTAAAAGAAGTCCGGAAATGACAGTTTGAATAAAATGTTGTTGTTTCCAAAAAGGTTTTTGTTCCAGTTGTCGTTCTCTTTCCGGATACACCTTTAAATTCTCAAAAGCACCAGCTTTTTCCAATTCTTCAATAGAGACTTCTCCATACACTTTTAGTTTTGAAGCTCCAAAGTTTACTTTGGCATCGGAAACTTGCGGAAGCTCCTTTACATTTTTTTCGAAGACACCTGCACAATTGGCACACGTAAATCCTTGGATACGGTACGTTTTTTCTGTATCATTCATACCCTTTCCCCTCTTTTCCATGTTCTAAGCCATTAAGAATTAACTGTTGTACATGGTCATCGTCAAGTGAATAAAAGACCAACTTTCCTTCCTTACGAAATTTCGCTAACCCTATATTTTTAAGTAATCGTAAATGATGAGACGCTGTTGCTGTAGAGGATCCAATAATCGTTGCGATATCACATACACACAACTCTTCTTCGGAAGCTAAGAGAAAGGTAATTTTTAATCTCGTTTCATCCGCTAGTGCTTTAAAAATTTTCGCTGTAACATCAAAAGGTTCTTCTTTCATTAATGTTGTTAAACGATTTACTTTTTCCGAATCATATTGAAAAACTTCACATTGATCTCCTTTTGCCATAACCTATCACCTCTCATATTCAAACGATTATTTGAATGTATATCCTTATCATAACGCGATACAATCAAACATTCAAATGAATATTTGATTGTATAATACAAAAAAACACAGGAAAAATCCTGTGCTTATCATTATGCTATTTCACTCTGTTTGGTGACTGACACAAATGAGACGATAAACTGTTGTGAATACCTTAAATCAACAAGTTCACCTGCTATATTAATAACAGGATTAATTGGATCATCATGATGAATAAATACAATCTCACCGGTTGAATGATCATTTAAAAAAACATGGTTACCAATTGACATCTCCATAATTCGTTGAATGAATAGATAGGTCATTTTCGGATCTAACTTCCCAAACGCCTCACTCTTCATTTGCTTTAACACTTCGTACAACGCAATCTGACCTCTATAAACACGGTCCGATGTCATCGCATGAAAAATATCTGCGATGGCAATAATTTTTGAATATCGGTGAATTTCATTCGCTGCTTTTCCATATGGATACCCTTTTCCATCTTCCCGTTCATGGTGCTCTAATGCCATCAAACAAATCTCATCACTAAAGTGGCCACACTTCTTTAAGATATCGCACCCATAAACTGGATGTTTTTTAATAGTTTCATATTCTTTGTTTGATAGCGGCCCTTCTTTTTGTAAGACATCATCAGGAACGTTCAACTTCCCAATATCATGCAAAAGGCCTCCGAGTGAGATGATATTTATCTCTTCTTGAGAATATCCAAGCCATTTGGCTAACAGTGAAGCCAGAACGGAAACCCCAATATTATGTCGATACGTATAATCATCCTTGCTAAGGATTCCATTCATTAGTGTTGATAAATCATAATTTAAGGAGATTTGTTCAACGACAGGTAACACTTTCTCTTCCACTTCAAGAAGAACTGTATCGTTATCTTTGACTTTTGAAAAAATTTCTCGTATTTCTCCAACTGTATTATTTAGTAATAAATCTTGCTGAAAAGGTGCCAGGAGAGTGGACCCTATAACAGGCACTAAATTCATCTTATAATTTTCTATATCAATACCCATATCAAGTAAGCGCTGGACGTGCTGCTCGTTTAAAATCGTGCCTTCTTTAAGTAATAACGTTCCTTGTTCATTAACTATATCGTTTTTAAGACGACAACCGACAAACCGAAAAGCATGATTCTCATTCATCGTAATCCCCCATACGACCTCATTGTAAAGATCGGAATATATGTAAAATATTGTTTTATTATATAAGAATACACAAGCATTAAAAATTTGTAAATGAAAACACTATACAAATAGTACTTATTTACTATTACTTTAAATGTGGTTTCTTACAATATATTTAAATCATTGAACAAACTGAGGCATATACCTACTTTCTACCCAATCTCCTGCAATAGATCGTGTGTACTTATGGTACATTACATCTAACCTTGAAATTTCTGTTTCATCCAGTCCATCTCTTTCAAGTATTAAACTAACTCCTCAGCCAGCCACTAAAACTAAACCTTTAACTATTAATGCTGAAACCTCTTACCCTCAAAAGTCATGTTTGTATAAAGCATAAAAAATTATATTTGAAGTTATAAATTGTCAAAAGTATGATTAAAGCACAGACTTAAAAAAGGGGTAGGAAATTCATTGACTTACATTACAAAAGATCATTCAAGTTATTATCAAACGATCATTGCATTGTTTTCTGGAAGCTTTGTCAGCTTTATGATTTTATACTCCATGCAAACACTAATACCTGTCTTTTCAAATGAATTCGATGTTACACCCGCAGTTGCAAGTCTTGCACTATCGATTACAACAGGATTTCTAGCCATGACGATGTTAGTAACTGCGATTGTTTCTGATTCAACCGGACGGAAACGAATGATGACAGGGGCATTACTTCTCTCCTCATTGCTTTGTATATTAACTGCTTTCAGCTCTAATTTTACAAGTCTCCTTGCGATTCGAGCATTACAAGGTCTTGCACTTGCTGGTTTCCCTGGCATTGCGATGACGTATGTGAGTGAGGAGTTCCATCCGAAGACACTCGGTGTGGTCATGGGCATTTATGTTAGCGGCACTACTCTCGGTGGCCTGTCTGGTCGACTTATTACCGGGGCATTGACTGACTGGTTTTCATGGCAAATTGCCGTCAGTGCCATTGGTGGAGTAAGTATATTGTTGAGTCTTTTATTTTGGACGATGTTACCTACAGACATGAATTCAACGCGAAGTAAATATACGATAAAAAAGCTAATTCCTTCCTTGGTGTCTCAATTGAAAGACCGAAAACTATTAGGACTTTTTATTATCTCTTTTGTTTTAATGGGAGGCTTTGTCACTGTCTATAACTACATCAGTTTCGTTTTAATGGAAGCTCCTTATCATTTAAGTCAAACGATGATTGGGCTCGTTTTTCTGATTTACTTAGTAGGAACTTTTAGTTCAACGTATATGGGTAAAGTAAGCGACCAGTTCGGTAAGCAAACAATGCTTCCGGTAACGATTATTATTATGCTCGTTGGTGCGGTATTAACGTTAAGCTCCAACCTTTGGCTCATTATGTTGGCACTCGCTATTTTTACTTTCGGATTTTTCGGCAGTCACTCGATCGCAAGCAGTATGGTTGGTCAATTAGCCACGAATTATAAATCTCAAGCGGCATCTCTTTATTTACTTTGCTATTACCTAGGATCTAGTGTGATTGGAACGAGCAGTGGTGTCATCTGGGTGAATTTTGAGTGGACGGGGATCGTACTGACGATTTGTGGACTTATTTTAATTGCCCTGCTGATGGTGGTTTGGATTCGAGTGGAGTTACGGCGGGAAGTGCACGTGGAGGATAAGAGTCAGGCGATTTGAGAGTTCAAAGTAATAACAAAAATGAGTTCTTTGGGATAAGGAAGAGGAGTTATTCTTCAGGAAATTCAAGTATATATTGTCTCCCTTTATTTTTACCTGTTGACTTAAGTTTCAAAGAATAGATTAAATGTTTAGCAATTGAATCAGATTGAATATTAAGAAATTCTCTAGCTTCCTTGTTAGTAAGGGTTTTATGAATTAGCAGACAATAATCTTTTAACGTTGCAATATGAGCCTCTTGATTTTCATTTAAGCATTTTTTGCAATGCCATTTCCCTCTTTTTCGTATCATAGGGATATGGAAGCATTCTGGGCAGTGCACTCCTTTTTTTATATCTTCGCGCATAATACTAAACTGGGAAAGAATATCTTTTTCCAGTGGAACATGCTTTTTAATTAGCGTAGTCTCCATTTTTTTCATTTCTTTAAAAGTGAGAACATCGGTTGTAAAGGATTGATCTATTTGATGGATTTTATCCGGGAGGCCTTGGGCATGAAGAACCTCTTGATTGGGGGCTTCTTTAATTATTGTAGAGGGATTACTAATAACAACTAGTGTTCGAACAGGTATTGAATCGGGATATTTGTGCTTTTTTAACCAATTTTCAAGTTGTAACTTTTGTCTCTGAACTTGTAATAACGGGTCAGGAAAAGCCTCTTCTCTATCCTTAACTTTTCGGATTAACTGCTGATGAGTTTTGTCGAAAAATAAAGACCCTGTAATATTTTTCACTTCCAGTATAAGGATAAATCTTGGCGATAAAATCAATGTATCCATTTGAAAATACCTTGTACCACTAGAGAGTAATCTCAGACCGTGAAGAAAGTGGAATTGATCTTCAGGAAGGAATGATAAATAGTAATCAATTGACTTTTCACCTTTGAATCCAGCTGTAGCCTTTGCTAGCACCTTTTCTATTTGCGGCCTTTTCGGATGGTCAGCAGCAAGGCGTCTTAGTAAAGCCTCTAGTTTCTGTATATTTTTTGGAATCTTATGTTCTTTTTTAATCAATATGCTCACTCTCCTTATCATTTTGAGGAGAATTTCTTCATAAAGCATCAAATAACCTTTTTTAAATCATTAAATCTATGTAAATTTACGTAGTTACTTTGAATAAAATACACTGATTTCAATATATCGGCGTAAATTTAAATATATCGGCGTAACTTTCATTATATCGGCGCAATTTCAAATATTTCGGCGTAACTTTTAATATATCGGCGAATGCTCCAATTCAAGCCTATTATTTATCCCACAATCTTATAAAATAGAAAAAAACCACCTAACACGGTGGTCTTTTTCATAATATGTTGGTGGAGACGGTGGGAATCGAACCCACGTCCAAGAATGTCGACACCTAAGCTTCTACGAGTGTAGTTACTGTATTAGCATTTCGCACTTACGTCAGCCCAGTAACAGGCTTCGGTAAGGCTAGTCTGATTAATCTCTTCCTTCGTCCTCAGACGGAGGACAGCCGGCGTAGCCCACTTAGAGTGAGTCCCAGTCCCTACCACATGGGCGATGGAGGGTGGAACCGCAAAGCGCTATTAAGCTGCTACTGCGAAGTTATTGTTAGTTTTGCCAGTTATAGGCGTTGGCGTTTTAACGAGGCCGACCCCCTCGACTCGCAACTTAAGCTCAACCCACCCCTGTCGAATCCAAAACGTCCCCAGATTATAAATAGCATATGCGACTTATTCAGACGCAACTGCTAAAACAGAAGTAAGCTACAAGAGCTAGTTGTAATCCAGAAGCGATCATCTCGCCCTCTGGAATTACATTATAGCATATCTAGAGTACTTTTCAAATGACAAATATTGTAAACCAAAAAACTCTATGAACCGATGACACAGTAAAGCATCTTGCAAATTAACGTACTTAAACGAGCACTAGGTATTTAAACTTAAACTCGCTGCTTGTCACGGAAGGCACGTTCAATTTCACGCTTTGCATCTTTCTTTTTCAAGTCTTCACGTTTATCAAACTTCTTCTTACCTTTCGCAAGACCGATTAATACTTTAGCAAATCCATTTTTAATATACACTTTCAATGGAACGATTGCATACCCTTCTTCCTTTGAAGCGCCTATCAGTTGGTTAATTTGCTTTTTATGAAGCAATAATTTTCTCGTTCTCAGCGGATCATGGTTATAACGATTACCTTGCTCATAGGTATTAATGTGTGCATTCCATAAGTAGATTTCACCGTTTTGTATTTTAGCAAACGCATCTTTAATATTCATTTTACCAGCACGGATTGACTTGATCTCCGTTCCTTGCAATACCATCCCAGCTTCAAATGTTTCTTCGATATGATAGTCATGGGATGCTTTCTTATTTTGAGCAATGACATTACTGTCTTTTTTCGCCATTTCTCATACACCTACCATTTTTTGACGTCGTTGTCCTATTATATCAAAACTTACGAAAAATTCATAGAGAAGGTAACTAAACAAAGTACTCTTGGTCATCGGTAGGTGCATGATCTCAAATAAGAAGATGTTACTAGAGCTTACTCTTGAGGTGCTACTGTCCTCATTAGTCACGGAGGCTATTTTTTAGCGGACTCCACAGGACCTTATTTAATAAAATATCGTTGATTATAGTAGCTTAAGGTACTCACAGGCCCTTATTCTCGGTTTTCACCTTCGTTTTTAGGCGATTTAGAGTAAATAAGGGCCTCTCAGTGCTCTAAACCAAAAAATAACAGAAATATTACGAAAATAAGGGCTTCTCAGTGCTCTAAAGAAAATGGAGATCAGCCCCGTTAATTTGAAAACTCATTGCTTGCACATACATGAGCATTTTACCAAAAAGACGACAAACTAATGTTGCCGCCTTTTCCAAAGATGCAAAAATGCTAATTAACGCTTTTTCTTTTTCCCTTTATTGCGTTTACTTCTCGGTGCATTTTCATAAAAGCCTTTTTTCTTCTTACGTTTGCCATTATTTTTCTTGTCACCATCTCCAGCACCTGGTCCACTGTCTTTTCCGCCGCCCGCTTTTTTGCCGCCGCGTTTCGGACCGACGATAACTTTAGGTGACGCTTTACGTTCACGCTTCTTAGCTGGTTCTTTCATGCCGACAATTTCAAAGTCGATAGAAGACTCCTCAACATTTACATTAATACAACGAACTTCAAGCTCATCTCCAATACGGAACACATTACCTGTGCGCTCGCCGATCATCGCATAGGAACGCTCATCATAACCATAATAGTCATCGGTTAAATAACTAACATGAACGAGACCTTCAATCGTATTTTCTAACTCGACAAAGATACCGAAATTCGTTACACCACTAATGATCCCTGTGAATGTTTCGCCAATTTTATCTTCCATAAATTGTGCTTTTTTCACTTCATCTGTCTCACGTTCAGCATCTACTGAACGGCGTTCCATTTCGGAAGAGTGCTTAGCGATTTCATCTAAGCGGTTTTTCCAATGACTTTGCGTTTTTTCGTCTGTTTTGCCTTCGACTAAATACGTACGGATCAGACGATGAACGATTAAGTCAGGGTAACGTCGGATTGGCGACGTAAAGTGTGTGTAAAACTCCGTCGACAAACCAAAGTGCCCCAAGCTTTCAGGATCATATTTCGCTTGTTGCATCGAACGAAGCATAACTGTACTAATGACCGTTTCTTCTGGCTCGCCACGAACCGCTTCAATAAGCTGTTGTAAGGCACGCGGGTGAATCGAGTTCGCCGTTCCACGTACAACGTAACCAAAGTTCGTAATAAATTCTAAGAACTTATTGAGCTTGTCTTCTTTAGGGTCATCGTGAATACGATATATAAATGGTACTTTCATCCAGTGAAAATGCTCAGCAATCGTTTCATTTGCCGCAAGCATAAACTCTTCAATTAAACGCTCAGCTACTGAACGCTCACGGATGACAACATCTGTTGGCTTTCCTTCTTCATCGACTAATACTTTTGCTTCTTTAAAGTCAAAGTCAATCGCACCGCGTTCAAAACGTTTTTTACGTAAAATTTCCGCTAACTCACCCATTTGTTTAAAAAACGGAATGAGTGGCTCAAAACGTTTTAATACTTCTTCATCTTCATTTTCTAATATTTTTCGCACTTCTGTATACGTCATTCGTTCAGTTGTTCTAATGACACTTTGGAAAATATCATGCGCAACGACTTGTCCTTCTGGTGTAATTTCCATTTCACACGATAACGTTAAACGGTCCACTTTCGGATTTAAACTACAGATTCCATTCGATAAACGGTGCGGAATCATCGGAATGACACGGTCTACTAGATACACACTCGTTCCGCGTTCTTCTGCTTCAATATCGATTGGTGAACCTTCTTTTACATAATAACTAACGTCGGCGATATGAACACCAAGTAGGTAGTTACCGTTTTCAAGACGTTCAACATTAACAGCGTCATCTAAGTCTTTTGCGTCAGCACCGTCGATTGTAACGATCGTTTTGTCACGCAGATCGCGACGATTTTTTATTTCTTCTGGATCAATTTCATCAGGTACACTTTCAGCTTGATCGAGAACCTCTTTCGGAAATTCTTGAGGCAAACCGTGCTTATGAATAATTGATAAAATATCAATTCCTGGGTCATTTTTATGCCCTAAAATTTCTGTAACTTCCCCTTCGGCACTATTACGTCCTTCAGGGTATTTCGTCAGCTTCACAACCACTTTATGTCCTTCTGCGGCTCCTTTAGAAGCTGCTTTCGGAATAAAGATGTCATTTGGAATTCGCTTATCGTCAGCGACAACCATTCCATATTGCTCATGGTCTACGTATGTACCAACGATTTGTTGGAGACCACGCTCAATAATACGGATCACACTACCTTCAGGGCGTGTTCCTGTGGACTTCGGATGAAGACGAACAAGAACAACGTCTCCGTTCATTGCGCCTCCTAAATCACTTTGAGACACGTAGACGTCGGATTCTCCTTGTACCTCTGGAATAATAAAAGCAAAGCCTTTTGCATTTCCTTGGACTTTCCCTTTAATTAAATTCATTCGTTCAGGAACACCGAAGCGGTTGCTGCGCGTACGAACAATGAGTCCTTGCTCTTCCATTTCATTTAAAACTTTTACAAATTCCTTAAATTCACTTGAATCGGTTAATCCAAATGCTTCTTCTAGCTCGGTAACGGTCAGTGGCTTGTACGCCTCTTCTCTCATAAAAGCTAGAAGGTGTTTAATTTTTTCTTCACTCATTTCTTACACTCTCCTTTCTACTCTTTACGTAGTAGACCAACTTAATGTTTCTAAAAATTGATGTATGTCTTCATGTAACTGCTCTTTTTCTTTATCTAACGTAATCACATGGCTCGAATTTTCGTACCACTTGATGTCTTTTTCATCACTTTCGACTTCGTTATATATAATATTTGCGCTTTCGATATCAATCATTTCATCATGACGAGCTTGTACAACCATAACTGGTGCATAAATATGGTCTAAGTGTTCCCTAACATCGTTGATGAGTTTTTGCAACGCATTTAACGTCTGCATCGGAGTTTCTTTAAACTTCAATATTTCTTTCTCAATCTGTTCGTCACTTTTTCTTTCACGGCGCTTATACTCTTTAGCATATTCGACAACACCTGCATACATCGATTCTTGTGTTTTGGGGTTCATCGGTGCACACATCGGTACAACTCCCTTTACCGGTAAAGTGTAGCCGATTTTTAGAGAAAATACACCTCCGAGCGAAAGTCCACATACAGCGATCTCTTCATGGCCACGCTCTTTTAAAAAATGATAACCTTTCTCAACATCCTTCCACCAATCATCAGGGCCCGTGTGAACAAGTTCTTCAGGCGGTACACCATGGCCTTTGTATAAAGGTGCATGGCAAGTATAGCCTTGCTCTTGTAAATGCCTGCCAAGCATTCTGACGTCGGCAGTATTTCCTGTAAAACCGTGAAGTAATAACACTGCACGCTTTCCGCCTTCAAATGTAAATGGTTTTGGAGCAACTATCTTCATACGAACGAACCTACCTTTTCGTTTCACAGACCTCAATATAGTGTTTAGTTTCACCTGAATTTACGTTCTCTATGACAAGAAGTGGGGAAACCATTTCTTCTATTTGTTGGTCTGATTTTCCAGTTTTTGATCTGAAAATAAAAGCTGTCTCTTTGTGCCCGGCTCCTTTTCACTGTTTTGCTAATCGTGTATCCCTTGTCCATGAACCCTTTTTCATGAACAACTTCTTAACACTGAACAGCAAAATATAAGGGGCCTGACCCATTTTTTGAGACAGCCTTTTCTTTTCTGAGATATAAAGAAAAGCAGTGAAGGTTGCTTCAGCTGCTTTCGTCTTTTTTACATAAAGTATGCTACAGCGATCGTTAAGACAAAGAACAATACCGCTAGGACAACTGTTGCACGAGCAAGGACTGCATCTATACCACGAGCTTTTTGTTTACCGAGTAATTGTTCTGCTCCACCAGAAATCGCCCCTGCTAGACCTGCACTTTTACCTGCTTGTAATAAAACGACAGCAATTAGTGCAATTGACACGATAATTAATAAGACGAACATTAACATTTGCATTGAATTATCCACCTCCAAGCACAGTATGCGCTTCTACTAATGTATCACAAAACGGCATGCTTTAGCAATACGTAATAAGGTTCAGGTGGATACGTAAGGGAGCGAAGCATTTTCTTACCCGCTATACATTACTTTTTTGATGTACTTTGCATGCTAGTATTTTCTATATAAAAAAAGACTAGTGTTGTACTTTTTTCTAATTTTAGTAAGAGAAACGGATTTTATATTGTTTGTTCTAGCCCGTTTTTACCATTATTAGTAAGATGCTAAGGTGAAAAAACCAATAAAAAAAGCCTGCCAGCTAGAATACACTCCAGCTGATCAGACTCTTTTCTTTTCGCATGATTACTTGCTTAAGTTATAAAATGCTTTTTTACCGTCGTATTTCGCAACGTTTGCTAAGTCGTCTTCGATGCGAAGAAGTTGGTTGTACTTCGCTACACGGTCTGTACGTGAAGGAGCACCTGTTTTGATTTGACCAGCATTTGTCGCTACTGCGATATCAGCGATTGTGCTGTCTTCTGTTTCACCCGAACGGTGAGAGATAACTGCTGTGTAACCTGCACGTTTTGCCATTTCGATCGCATCAAATGTTTCTGTTAATGTACCGATTTGGTTCACTTTGATTAGGATTGAGTTACCTACACCTTTTTCAATACCTTCAGATAGCTTTTCTGTGTTTGTAACGAATAGATCGTCACCTACTAATTGAACTTTTGTTCCAAGCTCGTCCGTTAACTTTTTCCATCCGTCCCAATCGTTTTCGTCTAAACCGTCTTCAATCGAGATGATTGGGTATTTTGCTACTAGATCGCTGTAGAACTCGATCATTTCTTCAGAAGTTTTTACTACACCTTCACCTTCAAGGTGGTATTTACCGTCTCTGTAAAGCTCAGAAGCTGCAACGTCAAGTGCTAGAACGATCTCTTCACCTGGCTTGTATCCAGCTTTTTCGATCGCTTCAATGATTGTTTGAAGCGCTTCTTCGTTTGAAGATAAGTTTGGAGCAAATCCACCTTCATCACCAACAGCTGTGTTAAGGCCTTTTGCTTTTAATACTGATTTTAAGTTATGGAAAATTTCTGTACCCATGCGAAGACCGTCTTTGAACGTTTCAGCACCTACAGGCATAACCATGAACTCTTGGATATCGACGTTATTATCCGCATGCTCTCCACCGTTTAAGATGTTCATCATTGGTACTGGTAATGTTTTACCGTTGAAGCCGCCTAAGTACATGTATAACGGCATACCAAGAGCGTCTGCAGCAGCACGAGCAACAGCCATAGAAACACCTAAGATTGCATTTGCACCTAATTTACCTTTGTTACTTGAACCGTCAAGCTCGATCATGTATTGGTCGATACCAAGTTGATCTAACGCATCCCATCCAATTAGTTCTGGCGCAATCTCTTCGTTTACGTGCTCAACTGCTTTTTGAACACCTTTACCCATGAAACGGTCGCCACCATCGCGAAGTTCTACAGCTTCATATTCACCTGTAGATGCACCACTCGGTACGAGCGCACGGCCCATTGCACCTGATTCTAAATATACTTCTACTTCAACTGTTGGATTTCCACGAGAGTCAAGAACTTCGCGTGCATAAACATCAGTAATCATTGTCATTTTAAAAGTCATCTCCCTTTTTTCATAAAAATACTAAGTATAGTCATTCGTATCCCATTTCTAGGATGTCCTTTATAGCCTATCACTCATTCGTGATTGCTTTTTAAATTCCTCTAACGTCATAAAAAATTAACACAATTTACTTAATTAATGTTTTTCCTGTCATTTCTTTCGGTTGTTCGCCACCAAGTAAGTGTAAAAGAGTTGGTGAAAGATCGGCTAAAATCCCGTCTTCTCTTAATTCCACACCTTCTTTTGTGACAATGACTGGAACCGGATTTGTCGTATGAGCTGTCATTGGAGTGCCTTCTAAAGTGATAACTTCATCGGCATTTCCGTGGTCAGCTGTGATGATTGCATGGCCGCCTTTTGCAATGATTGCATCTACTATTTTTCCTAAACACTCATCAACGACTTCAATTGCCTTTATCGTTGGATCTAACATCCCTGAGTGTCCAACCATATCTGGGTTGGCAAAGTTTAAAATGATCGCATCATGTTTATCTGCTTCGACCTCTTTTAGCAGGGCATCAGTTACTTCATACGCACTCATCTCTGGCTTTAAATCATATGTAGCCACTTTTGGCGAGTCGATTAAGATACGTTCTTCACCAGAAAACGGCTCTTCTCTTCCACCACTGAAAAAGAACGTGACGTGAGGATATTTTTCTGTTTCCGCAATTCGAAGCTGTTTATAGCCTTGTTGGGAGAGAACTTCACCTAATGTATTGTCTAAGTTTGTTGGCTGGAACGCCACAAAACCTTGAACGGTCTCACTAAAATGTGTTAAGCACACATAGTGTAAGTTTCTCGGAAATACCTCACCACGGTCAAATCCTCTAAAATCTTCATTCGTAAACACTTGTGACATTTGAATCGCACGGTCTGGTCGGAAGTTAAAGAAGATGATCGCATCGTCATCCTTAATCGTTCCAACGGGTTGATCGTTTTCATCCTTAATAACAGACGGAAGAACAAATTCATCATGTATTTTATTTTTATAAGAGTCTTCTAGCACTTCTAGCGCATTTTGATAGGAAGGGCCATCTCCATACACCATCGCTCGATATGATTTTTCTACACGTTCCCAGCGTTGATCGCGGTCCATTGCGTAATATCTGCCGTGGATGGTCGCAATTTTTCCAACACCTAGATCATTTGTTTTATCGATAAGAGCTCGAATGTATACTTCCGCTGTAGTCGGTCCAACATCACGGCCATCTAAAAATCCGTGAATGTATACTCGCTCAAGTCCCTTCGTTTTTGCCATTTCTAGTAAGGCAAACAAATGATCAATATGACTATGAACGCCACCATCCGAAAGAAGTCCGTAAATATGTAGGCTGCTATTTTTTTCTTTCACATGATCCATGGCTTTGTTAAACGTTTGATTTTCATAAAAATCACCTTCACGGATGGACAAGTTGACTCTCGTTAAACTTTGGTAGACGATTCTTCCTGCTCCAATGTTTAAATGTCCCACTTCCGAGTTCCCCATTTGTCCTTCAGGTAAACCAACCGCTTCACCTGAAGCTTTTAATTGTGCATGAGGATAGTTGTTCCAATAACGGTCAAAGTTTGGCTTTTTCGCGTGGGTAACCGCATTCCCCTTTGTTTCATTTCTTAAGGCAAATCCATCAAGGATTATCATTGCCACCGGTTTCTTACTCATTTACTTTGCCTCCAAAAGCTGTAAAAATGAATCAGCTTCTAAACTTGCTCCACCTACTAATGCTCCGTCGATGTCACTTTGACCAAGATACTCAGCGATGTTTGCAGGTTTTACACTTCCACCGTATTGAATACGAACCGCATCTGCTACTTCTTGTGAGTACATGTCTGCAACGACTGTACGGATGTGTGCGCAGGTTTCATTCGCTTCTTGAGCAGAAGAAGATTTCCCTGTACCGATCGCCCAAATTGGCTCATAAGCGATAACAAGTTGTTTGACTTGATCTTCTGAAAGTCCTTCAAGACCTTTTTTCACTTGATCACCAACAAGTTCATTTGTTTGACCTGCTTCGCGTTGCTCTAACGTTTCCCCGCAGCACATAATTGGAATCAGGCGGTGAGCGAAAGCTGCTTTTACTTTTTTATTGACGGTTTCATCTGTTTCATTAAACATTTCACGACGCTCCGAGTGACCGATAATCACATAGCTTGCGCCGATGTCAGAAAGAGCGACCGGACTAATTTCACCCGTAAAGGCACCACTTTCTTCAAAGTGCATAGTTTGTGCTCCAACCTTTAATTCTGTTCCTTCTACGCTTTTTACAAGCGCATCCAAGAATAATGCGGGTGAACAAACAACTGAGTCGACTTGTTCACTTGTTGGAACCGCTCCTTTAACTTGATCCACAAATTGAAGTGCTTCACCAAGTGTTTTGTTCATTTTCCAGTTTCCAGCAATGATAGGTTTACGCAATGATGAACATCCTCTCTTGATTACTTATCGTTTAAAGCGACTACTCCTGGGAGGTCTTTACCTTCTATAAATTCTAAAGATGCGCCGCCACCTGTTGAGATGTGGCTCATGCTTTCTGCTAAATCAAATTTCTCTACTGCCGCTGCAGAGTCTCCACCGCCAATAACAGTGAACGTATCATTAGCATCTGCTAGTGCAACAGCTACGGACTTTGTTCCGTTGGCAAATGCTTCCCATTCGAATACACCCATTGGTCCATTCCAAATAACAAGCTTAGAGTCTAGGATTACATTACGGTATGTATCAACCGTTTTCGGTCCGATATCAAGTCCTTGCCAGTCCGCTGGGATTTCATCAATATCCACAACTTGTGTCGTTGCATCTTTTGAAAATTCGTTAGCGATAACAACGTCTTCTGGCATATATAATTTAACGCCTTTTTGCTCTGCTTTTTCGATAAAACCTTTCGCTAAATCAATCTTATCTGTTTCTAAAAGAGATTGGCCGGTTTCATAGCCTTTTGCTTTTACAAACGTATACGCTAGTCCGCCACCGATAATTAGGTTGTCTACTTTTTCAAGCAAGTTTTCAATGACACCAATTTTATCTTTTACTTTTGCCCCGCCGATGATCGCTGTAAATGGACGCTCGGGGTTAGATAACGCTTTTCCTAACACCTCAAGTTCTTTTTCCATCAGAAAGCCTGCTACAGCTGGGATGTGGTGGGCAATTCCTTCTGTTGATGCGTGTGCGCGGTGAGCTGCACCGAAGGCATCGTTTACATATATGTCAGCTAAGGCTGCAAATTGCTGTGCTAACTCAGGAGCATTTTTTTCTTCACCTGGATAGAAACGTACATTTTCTAAAAGAAGAACGTCTCCGTTTTGCATAGCTGAAATCGCTTGATCCACTTCTGCACCGAAGGCTTCGTTTGTTTTAGTCACTTCTTTTTGTAATAAATCACTTAGACGTTTCGCTACTGCATCTAGGCGTAGCTCTTCAACGACTTGTCCTTTCGGACGACCAAGGTGACTCGCAAGGATTACTTTTGCTCCTTGTTCTACTAGGTATTGAACCGTTGGCAGTGCAGCACGAATTCGCGTGTCATCTGATACTTGCCCCTCACTCATTGGGACATTAAAATCGACACGGCAAAAAACTTTCTTTCCTGTTAATTCAACATCGCGAATTGACTTCTTATTCACTTAGTGAACCCCCTCATTTGAACTCAACATTTAGAAAGATTTTAGAAAAAGGGAGAAAAAACGTATGGTGCATTTCTCCTCCCTTTCCAAAACTTTCACTATAACGATTATAGTCCTTGCTTTGCCATATATTCAACTAAATCTACAACTCTGTATGAATATCCTGCTTCGTTATCGTACCAAGAGATCACTTTTACCATGTTTCCTTCTAATACCATTGTAGAAAGGGCATCAATTGTAGAAGAATGTGGGTTTCCGTTATAGTCACCAGAAACTAGTGGCTCTTCTGAGTAACCAAGAATTCCTTTTAATGGACCTTCAGCAGCTTCTTTTAATGCGTTGTTTACATCTTCAGCTGTTACTTCTTTGTCAAGCTCAACAACTAGGTCAACTAATGATACGTTTGGAGTTGGAACACGCATCGCTCCACCGTTTAATTTCCCTTTAAGCTCTGGTAAAACAAGCGCTACTGCTTTCGCTGCACCAGTAGTTGTCGGGATGATGTTTTCAGCTGCTGCACGTGCACGACGGTAGTCTTTGTGCGGTAAGTCTAAGATTTGTTGGTCGTTTGTGTATGAGTGAACCGTTGTCATCATACCGCGGCGAATTCCAAATTGATCATTTAATACTTTAGCAAACGGCGCTAAGCAGTTTGTTGTACAAGAAGCATTTGAAATAACGTGGTGGCTTGCTGCATCATATTGCTCGTGGTTAACACCCATTACAACAGTGATATCTTCGTTGTTTGCTGGTGCTGAGATGATTACTTTCTTAGCTCCTGCTTCAATGTGCTTCGCCGCATCTTCACGGTTTGTGAAGCGTCCAGTTGATTCAACTACTACTTCTACCCCAAGGTTACCCCATCCTAATTGAGCTGGGTCACGTTCAGCGATAACTTTGATCTCTTGACCGTTTACAACTAGAGTGTCTCCGTTAACTGATACTTCTCCATCAAGTTTCCCGTGTACTGAGTCATATTTTAAAAGATGAGCTAACATGTTAGCATCTGTTAAGTCGTTGATTGCTACTACGTCTACGTTAGGGTTTTTAAGTGCTGCACGAAATACAAGTCTACCGATACGTCCAAATCCATTAATTCCAATTTTAGTTGCCATTTTTAAATTCCTCCTTAGTATATAAAACCTAAACGATGAGCTTTTGCTTTAATTAAGTAAAGGTGCCTGGCACCATTTTTTGAAAATGGTGCCTTTAATTAGTCATTTGTGCACGCTTGTTCACCGTTTTTTATGAAAAGGGCGAGCCCTTTTTTTAATAAATAGGTATTTCTGTCTAGCTTCACGCGTTCGCTTTAATACAGCAAAGCGATACAGGTGCCTGGCACCGCCTATAGCATTTGGCGGGCTGCGCCTTCGTCGGTGACTAGTACGCTGCTTCTTCGGTTTTTTAAGTAAGCGGCGATTGCAACGCTTTTTGAAGAGCCGCCTGCAATGGCGATGACTTGCTTTTCTTCGTTTAAGTGCTCGAGTTGGAGACCAATCGTACGCTCCCTGTGAATAATATCTCCTAAATGATCAAAATAATAACCAAAAGCTTCAGCAACTGCCTCGTGATTCGTAAGCTTTTGTAGGAATGCTTCTGACGCCCCGCGTCGTTTGGCCATCGTATTAGCTTCTCCAATTCCATGGATAACTACTGTGGCACTCGTAATGTTGTGTAAAACACTTTGAACAGACGGTTCTGAGATTAATGAAGAATAGGTTTCTTCACTTAATTGATCAGGGACATGTAGTAATCGATACGAAGAGCCTGTTTGTCTTGCCATTTCAGCACAAATCGTATTTGCCTGATTTTCTACTTCTTCTCCAATTCCACCTCTTGCAGGTACAAACAACAAATCATCTCTCTGAAAATCCGAGCCCATCATTTCTGCAACAGCGGCAACGGTTGTACCACCTGTAATGGTTACTGTCGCCTGTTTGTCTACATGCTGCTTTAAGTAGTGGACACAAGCACGCCCCATTTCTTTCTTTACCCAATCATATTGATCACTATCACCCGGGACGACAATGACTTTATTTAATTGGTATTCATGTTCAAGCTGTTCTTCAAGAGCTTTCAAACCTAACAGCTCTTTCATCATGCCTTCGAGTTCCAGTAATAAATTCTTACCCTCTTTCGTTAAACTCATTCCTGCACTTGCTACATGAACTAGGCGTTGGTCTTTCAGGAAAGTAACTTCACTGCGTAAAATTCTTTCACTAATGTCCATACTAGTAGAGAGACTTCTTCGTCCAATCGGTTCCATCAAACGAATGTATTGGAGTATTCTGTAACGCTTCAACAAAACCTCAAGTAAATCAGGAACGAGCTTTTGTTGAATGTCAAAAAGATTTCTCATCCTTTTTCTCCTTCTATTGTTATACATCCCCTCTTATAGGGTCATTATATGTCCCTGCGTGACAAAATGTGTCCCATCTAGCGTAAAAAAAAAGACCAATTCCTTTAACATCCTCATTGTAACAAGGAATTGATCTAAACTTCAAGTAGATTTTATCGACAAACTGAAAGTAAACGTTTTCTTATTTTCTCTTCCGACACAATTCCGTAATCAATGTCTTCACCGTCGATTGAAACAACCGGAATCATCACTTGGTATTTTTCTAACAAAACGTCGTCTTTATAAATATCCACCATTTCAATATCAAAAGGAAGATCTTCTTGAATGATTTTTAATACCGCTAGTCCGTTGTCACATAAGGAGCAATTTTCTTTTGTATAAAACGTTACTTTTAGCTTGCCCATAACTACCTCCACTATTCGAATCGTTTCCTCTTAGAAGATGACGGAATTTTCATCTCATCTCGGTACTTTGCAACAGCTCTTCTTGAGAGCTCTATTTCATGCTGTGCTTTTAAAGCATCGACAATTTTTTGATCGGATAAAGGCTTTCGTTTATCTTCCTTCTCAATTAATGATTTTATCACTTCTTTTGCAAATGAGGTAGATGTTTCCCCTGCATTTCCATTCGTAAGGGCTGTCGTAAAAAAGTACTTCAGTTCAAAAAGACCACGTGGAGACTGCATGTATTTATTTGTCGTCACACGACTTACCGTTGATTCGTGGACGTCAATTTCTTCTGCAATTTGCTTTAATGTTAACGGGCGTAACGCCTCTGCCCCTCTAAAGAAAAACTCCTTTTGATGACGGACAATCGCATCAGTTACTTGATAAAGAGTCACTTGACGCTGTTTAATATTTTTTAAAAGCCATTTCACTTGATCATATTTTTTGCGAACATATTCATTGGCGTCTGAGCTTTTATCATGTAAAAGCGATTGATACTGTTTATTTACTTGAATTTTTGGAAGTAAGTCATCATTAACAACTACAACGAGTTCTCCCTCTAATTCTTCTACCGTGACATCCGGCTGAACATACTTGGGCAGGTCATCTGAATAATTAACACCTGGTCGTGGCTGCAAGGTTTGAATAAGGTCATACACTTGTTGAATTTCTTGAAGGGTCACAGATAATTCCTTCGATATTTCCTTCCAGCGTCTTTCTGCTAGCAATTCCATATAATTTTCGATAATCATTTCTGCAAGAATGTTTCGATCTTTTCTTTTCGCTAGTTGAAGCAAAAGGCACTCTTGAAGATTTCTAGCTCCAACACCGGTTGGCTCCATATTCTGCAATACCATGAGGATATCTTCACCGTCTTCTTCTGATATCCTTAACTCTTCAACCATTTTCGCAACCGGTTCACTTAAGTACCCATCTCCATTTACATGAAGAATGAAATAACAAAGAACTTCATAGCTTTGTTCATCCAAATTAAGAAATTTAGCCTGATACAACAAATGATCATGTATGTTATAGCGGTCACTGCTAACGAAATCAAGTGGAGAAACTTCCTGCTCCCGATACCCACTTTCCCATTGCCGCTCCTCTAAGTCTTCTCTTTGCTTTTCTCTCTTCAATAGATCTACTTGAAAATGATCCTCTAGCTCTATTAGCGGGTTTTCTAACGCCTGTTCTTGTATATATTGAGTCAACTCGGTCGTTGTATATTGTAGGAGTGAGATCGCTTGCCGAAGTTCTTTGGTCATATATAACCCTGTAGTCTGTTGTTGAAAAAGACCAACATCCATTCTCATAACAACTCTCCCCTTGATGATTTGATTTTCCTAATTATCCTTCTGACTGATGAACTTCTTCAGTATCCTAATTTTATATAGCCATCAAACAGACCATGGTTTCCAAATATTTGTAAGCGCTTACTTAACGAGACACACTTTAAAATGTGACATCTTTCAACTATTTTATAGTCTCTTATTATAGTTTATGAACAGTTTTCGTTTCTGTAAAGAGAAAATGTTAACCAATCTGTAAAATAAAGTTTGATTTTTTTTATTTTCGGCTATGATGAAAAAGGGATGAAAGTAAAAAAGTCGAAATAGTATTATATAGAAAGTAGTTATCATTTGACCTTCATTGACCTTTTGAGTAAGATATACATAAGAATATTGGATCTAATTAAATATGTTTCCAAGAAAACAATACTTCATTGAACACCATTACTTAAAGGAACTAAAACTACTTCGAATTTATAAGAAAATAAGGAGGAAAAGAATATGAATTTAATTCCTACAGTTATTGAACAGACAAATCGTGGTGAACGTGCCTATGACATTTACTCACGTCTACTAAAAGATCGTATTATTATGCTAGGAAGCGCAATTGATGATAACGTGGCAAACTCCATCGTTGCACAATTACTTTTCTTACAAGCAGAAGATCCAGAAAAAGATATTTCACTATATATTAACAGCCCTGGTGGTTCCATCACAGCAGGTATGGCGATTTACGATACAATGAATTATATTAAACCACAAGTTTCTACGATTTGTATCGGTATGGCTGCCTCTATGGGTTCATTTTTACTTGCGGCAGGTGAAAAAGGAAAGCGTTATGCCCTTCCTAATAGTGAAGTGATGATCCACCAACCACTTGGAGGAACTCAAGGTCAAGCGTCTGACATTCAAATCCATGCAAAACGTATTATCCAAATGCGTGAACACTTAAATCAAATCTTATCAGAACGCACTGGTCAACCGTTAGAAGTCATCGAAAGAGATACAGACCGCGACAACTTCATGACGGCTGAAAAAGCAAAAGAATATGGTCTAATCGACACCGTGATTTCAACAACAAAAACTGAAAAATAATGAACTGAATGAACATGAAATCCCCAAGCGAGTAACCCACTTGGGGATTTTGTGTTGTTCTTGTAAGAATTTCCTTTTTATCGGTCGCGCAACACTTTTTTAGTGCAACTTCTACTATATCCGCGTAACTTTCATTATATCGGCGGAAGCAACACCCGCTTTTATCAGCGGATGTCTAATCTTGGCAATCTTGGCTGTTATTTGTGCTGTCACCATGTAATTGGAATTCAACTCACAATGATTGACGCTGTACTAACTTGCCGACAAATAAAAAAACTGAGCTGGACTAGTTGTCACCGCTCAGATTTTTTATTATTCTTCGTTTGAAATGAAAGCTTCTAGTGCTTCCATTGCTTCTTCTTCGTCTTTACCTTCAACCATCACATCGATGACAACACCTTTACCGATCGCAAGGCTCATAATCCCCATAATACTCTTCGCATTTACTTTTTTATTGTCTTTTTCAATAAAAATATCTGAAGAATAACGGTTAGCTTCTTGAACAAACAGTGCTGCTGGTCTAGCTTGAAGACCTGTTTTTAACTTCACTTCTAATTGTTTTTGGATCAAGCGAACTACCTCCTTATTTTCCACTAATTAAAAATATGTCTATTACTATAATTTGTTTCGGTTCGTTCATACAAAAAAGACAACAACATTGAGTTTAAAATCCTGTTAACTGTTCACCTGAACGAATCCGTTCCGCTAACTCATCTATTTTACGAAGGCGATGATTGACTCCAGATTTACTAACTTTTCCGGTAGACACCATCTCTCCTAGCTCTTTCAAGGTGACATCCTGGTGCTTCACTCGAAGCTCAGCAATTTCCCTCAACTTGCCAGGCAAATTTACTAAACCGATTTCACGATCAACCAAGCGAATATTTTCCACCTGTCTTAGCGCAGCTCCTACCGTTTTATTCAAGTTCGCTGTTTCACAATTGACGAGACGGTTAACAGAGTTCCTCATATCTTTCATGATGCGGACATCTTCAAAATAGAGTAACGCTTGGTGGGCTCCAATAATATTTAGAAACTCGGTAATCTTTTCACTTTCTTTAATATAGGTGATGCATCCTTTTTTACGTTCTAATGTTTTCGCATTTAAATCAAAAGAATTCATTAACTCACATAAAGATTGATTATGCTCTTCATACAGTGAAAAAATTTCTAAATGATATGAAGACGTTTCAGGATGATTAATCGAACCTCCCGCTAGAAAAGCTCCCCTTAAGTATCCACGACGGCAACAATGTTTCTTTATAATCGAAGAAGAGATTGTACGGATAAAAGTAAATCCTTCACCTATAATACCTAAAATTTCAAGAGTTTGCCTCGCTTCTTGTGAAATTCTCACTAAATAGACATTATTTTTTTTCAAACGCATCTTTTTTCGCACAAGCAACTCCATATGAGTTTGCGGAAATAACCTCTTTACTAGTGTATAGATTCTTCTCGCAATTGCGGCATTCTCTGTCGTAATATCTAACATCATTTTTTGGTTGCTAAATGCAAGAGAGCCATTCATTCGAATAAGAGCCGTTAATTCAGCTTTCGCACAACATTCATCTACCTCTAATTGAGTGAGTTCTTTTTTCGTAGTTGCAGCAAATGACAACAGTCTCACCCCCATATTTCTAGCCTTCCAGCCTTTACACTATTTTAGCTGTAAGATCATTTGAGCTACTTTATTGGCATCATGTCTGATTAGTTTATCATTATATTGTAAAAATGACTCATTAACTATACGAATTCCATAGGATTGAAGTTCAATTTGATCAAACTCCACAGGCTCAGCGCCTTCTTCCGCATAGCGAGAGATGATATCTCGAGGAATCGGCTGTTGATTGACTACGATATAGTCTAAAAGCTGATTCCCACAATGGTCAACAATTGCTTTAACATGATCGGATGCGCGGTACCGATCGGTTTCACCTGGTTGAGTCATGACATTACAAATATAGATTTTCTTTGCTGCCGCTTTTTTGACTTCTTCCGTTATACCAGGAACAAGTAAATTGGGAAGAACACTCGTATAAAGGCTCCCTGGCCCAATTATAATACTATCCGCTTGCTGTATCGCCTCAATACTTTCTTTTAAAGGAGACACGTTGGCAGGTGTCACAAATACTTGTTTAATTTGTTTACCGACTTGAGGAATTTTAGACTCCCCAGTAACGATCGTACCATCATTCATCTTAGCATGAAGTACAATACTTTGATTCGCAGCAGGATACACTTTCCCTCTTACATTTAAAACTTTACTAAGCTCACTGATTCCCCTTGCAAAATCTCCTGTTAGCGAAGTCATCCCCGCTAGAAGTAAGTTGCCTAGAGAGTGACCACTTAGACCGTCTCCATTTTGAAAACGGTGTTG
The DNA here is from genome assembly GCF_048323755.1 of Alkalihalobacterium sp. APHAB7. Taxonomy (NCBI): domain Bacteria; kingdom Bacillati; phylum Bacillota; class Bacilli; order Caryophanales; family Bacillaceae; genus Alkalihalobacterium; species Alkalihalobacterium sp. APHAB7. Next base: position 432,037 of record NZ_JBLWFS010000001.1, on the reverse strand, counting down.
AAATAACTGCTCTACTAACGGTTCTACTTCAGCCAATGCAACGAGCACATTTCTCACATCTCCAGGTGGCGGGATGTGCAATTCTTTTCGTAACCGTCCTGAACTTCCCCCATCATCAGCAACAGTTACAATTGCTGTAATATCCACCGGAAATGTTTTTAAACCACGTAAAAGAACGGATAGACCGGTTCCTCCCCCGATGACAACAACCTTTTTCTTTTTCACTAGTGTCTGTCCTTTCCTTTTTCAATATCTCGATGACTCACATGGACGACATACTCTTCTGAAAAATATTCTCCAAAATACTCAGCTAATGTTACCGATCGATGCTTCCCGCCTGTACAACCAATACCAACGACGAGCTGGCTTTTTCCTTCACGCTTATATTGCGGAAGCATATAAACGAGCAGGTCACGAAGTTTTTCAATAAATTGCTGTGTTTCCGACCATTTTAATACATATGAAGATACTTCTTCATCAAGTCCGGTCTTTGGACGCATATGGTCAATATAGTGCGGATTCGGTAAAAATCGAACATCGAAAACGAGGTCGGCGTCAATCGGTATACCATACTTAAATCCAAATGACATGAGATTAATGGAGAATAACGGTTGCTCTTCAGTTGAAAACCTTTGGCTGATTTTTTCACGTAAATGGATCGGCTTTAGATCCGTTGTATCAATAATTTGTTGCGCTCTTCCTTTTAACTCCTCAAGCATTTCACGTTCAGCTTTGATGCCTTCGAGTGGTAATCCCTTTGGTGCCAATGGATGAGAGCGACGTGTTTCTTTATATCGTTGAACTAACTTAGCATCTTTTGAATCTAAAAATAAAACTTGGGGATTTAAATGAAGATTAGGTGTATTTCCTAATTTATCAATAACCTCGAAGAAATGATCAAAAAACTCACGACCTCGAAGGTCAATGACTAGGGCCACTTTATTCATCTTACCTCCAGAGCTTTCAATGAGGTCAATAAATTTAGGAATCAGAGCGGGAGGTAAATTATCTACACAGAAATAACCTAAATCTTCAAAGCTTTGAACAGCTACTGTTTTTCCTGCTCCAGACATTCCTGTAATAATGACAATTTGAATATCTTCCTTTTTTTCTGTCATTTTATCACCTTTACTTCATTTTTTTTGAGACTTCTAAGAAAAGCGCAAGGTGCCTGCTTATCGGCGACATGCGCTGGAGGGCCAGCAATAAGTGTCTTGCTCTTCAGACACGCTTGATGGACCGAAGTGACCTCGAGCCGATGGCACCTGGAGCTAGACATGGAAAAGCGCAAGGTGCCTGCTTATCGGCGACAAGCGCTGGAGGGCCAGCAATAAGTGTCTTGCTCTTCAGACACGCTTGATGGACCGAAGCGACCTCGAGCCGATGGCACCTGGAGCTAGACATGGAAAAGCGCAAGGTGCCTGTTTATCGGCGACATGCGCTGGAGGGCCAGCAATAAGTGTCTTGCTCTTCAGACACGCTTGATGGACCGAAGCGACCTCGAGCCGATGGCACCTGGAGCTAGACATCTAAAGTAGTAAGATGCACTTACTTTTACTGTTGATTCGGTTCTAAGCGGTATGAAAGCAGTTGGAAATCAGGTGTATAGTGGAACGTACCATAAAGTGGCTCATCATTGTATAACAGATGTTCATATATGAATCGATCACCCGCAGCCATCGGCAGCTCTTTTACTTCATCTATAGGTTTCCACTCTAATTTTCCTTCAGGCGACTGCTCGAGCGAAACACCAGTAAATTCATTGGCTTTAAACGTAAATAACATCCATTCCGATTGAATGGTATCCCCGTCTTTAATGACAATTGTAAAAATACCATTAATTTTTGGGTCAATAACAGTAAGTCCGGTTTCTTCACGATATTCTCGTTTGACTGCTTCTAGTACGGACTCACCAATTTCCATTTTCCCACCGGGTACAACCCACCATCCACGGCGAGGTTTTTGTAACATTAGAATTGATCCGTCTTTCACAACAATACAATTCGTAACTCTTTGCACACGACTCACCTCACGTTCTCATGACCTAAGTATACTATCAAACAGTGGTCCTCACAACGGTAAGCTCCCTATAGGAAAGATGGTAATACATACTGATGTAATCCAAAAGCATAATTTAAAACAGCTAAATAAATAAAAAACGCTCCACTAATATAAAAAAAAGGGCACGAACAATTTTTTGTCCGTGCTTACAAAGTAATATATAAAAAAGGGGGTCAATTACTTACTCTTATAGTAACCTTTTTATGTTGCATGACTGTTACAAAAGAGTTAAGACGCAGTTACGTTTTGTAAAGATTTTTTGTAGATTATTGTCGATGTGTAAATTCTAACCGAATCTTTACTTGTTTTCCCCTCCACTAGACTTGCTATTACTTTGCTTTCGCTTTTTCAGCTAATGTTTCAATGTAGTGTTGAGCGCTTTGAGCAGCGATACTTCCATCACCTGTTGCTGTAACAATTTGTCGAAGAGTCTTTTCACGAATATCACCCGCTGCAAAAATCCCTGGTACTTTCGTTTCCATTTCATCGTTTGTTACAACATAACCGTCTTCATTTGTGATTCCTAAGTTAAGAACCGAAGCATTTAGTGGTAACATCCCAATGTAAATAAAGACGCCGTCTGTTTTAAATTCACGTTCTTCACCTGTTTCCGTGCTTACAAGTGTGACACTTCCCACTTTTCCTTCTGCATCATTAATTTCTTTAACGGTATGATTCCAGATGAACTCAACTTTTTCGTTATCAAAAGCGCGTTGCTGAAGAATCTTTTGAGCTCTTAATTCATCACGACGGTGTACAACGGTTACTTTTGTAGCAAAGCGAGTTAAATAAACCGCTTCTTCAACAGCAGAGTCACCGCCACCAACCACTACGAGTTCTTTTCCTTTAAAGAATGCACCGTCACAAACTGCACAATATGATACACCGCGCCCGCTTAATTCTTTTTCCCCTGGTACACCTATTTTTTTATACTCGGCACCCGTTGCTACGATAACCGCTCTTGCTTTAAACTCTTTACTTCCAGCTTTAACGATTTTATAATCTTCGCCGTCAATAATTTCTTTAATATCACCATATGCATATTCAGCACCGAATTTTTTAGCATGCTCAAACATTTTGTTTGAAAGATCAGGCCCAAGAATATGGTCAAAGCCAGGATAGTTCTCTACGTCTTCCGTATTCGCCATTTGGCCTCCAGGAACGCCTCTTTCAACCATGACAGTGCTTAAATTAGCGCGGGATGTGTATACCGCAGCTGTCATCCCTGCAGGGCCAGCTCCAGCAATAATCACATCATAAATTTTCTCTTCACTCATCTATCTCACTCCTTCTGGTTACTAGCTAAGGGCCAATGATCGTTACCTTTACTATTCCCCAATTAGTAAACACTTATCTTCTCTGTCTATCGTAGTTATATCTTTTTCAGAAGTCCAATAAATTGCTCGATAGTTGCATCCTTTTTGTCACTAGCGATTGCCGATACTAGTACGGTGAACTTCCATCTTGTTAAGCGGTTTTATTGGTTTCCGAAAAGGAGGGGATTACATACCCTTAGGTGTATTAATTATACCGAACAATCTCTTTCTTAAGCAAACCCTTTGCTTCATCCGCTAGAAATTTTTCAGCTTTCGGATCGCCGAGCCTTGCTCCTTTCCGAAAGTGGATATAGGCCCGTTCCTTTTCATCACAATGATAAGCAGCTACAGCAAAGCAACGTAAGAAGTCTGCAGTTTCATGATAATTGTCTTTTTTTAATAAGCGAAGTTTTAAGAAACTCTCTTCAAATAGCTCTATTTTACATAAGGTTTCTGCTAATAAAAAGCGTTGTTCCATATCGATGGGGCTAATCTTTGTTAACCATGCTGCGAACTCGTATGCCTTTTCTTTTTCATCCATTTCGTAATAATAGGTCGTTAAATGGCAATAGGCGGTGAAGTTACCTGGGTCATTTTCTAACACTTCAAACGTTCGTTCAAGTGCTTCTTCATGTTGTCCTTTTAAAAAGAGTGCTTTCGCTAATTGGTTATGAGCCGACCATAAATTGGGTCGATCTTCAATCATCTTTTTGAATTGATCAATGGCCAACTCATAATGGCCGCGCGCAATGTGAGCGACCGCATTTTCGTGCCGAATAATGAGCAATTCCTCTTCGTCTAATTTATTTTCAAACGAGCCGTCTTCTTTTTCTATACATAAAAGATCGATTAAAGAGAGGCAGTCATCTAAAAACTCATGATCCTCATTCTTCTCAATATATTCAAAAGCCAATTCCTCTGCTTTTTCAAATAGGCCGAGGTGTGCATAATTATTCGCCATAAAAAAGTAACATTCGTACATCGTAGGATCTAATTCAGAAATGACGTAATCTAAAATTTCATTAGAACGTTCATATTCACCTTTATCCGCTAAAATCGCTGATAGCTGACAATGGTAAACGGGATCATCCTTTTTTAATTCAATAGCTTTTTCGAGGTAGTATATGGCCCGATCCATATTATTTTTACGATAAAATGAAATACCTTTTTGATAAAAATAATCTCCATTTTGAATAAAAGGTATTACTTTTCCCAACTTAATGGCGTTATTTGCTTTAAAAGTCATGTATACAGTTTTCCTCCAAAGTAATAATTCAGCTATTGCAAGTATACTATATTTCTTTTCATTTTCATTAGTGAAATTTCGACAAAGTTGATTTTGATGAGATGAGCTTGGGTGTTTTGTTGAGACGATGGGTAATTAGCTTGAATGGGAGTTTTTAGTTTTTTTATCATTGGAGTGGGCCGCACGATGCTAGTTCTTAATCCGTGGCATCTTGTGATGACTTTTAACCTTTGGTGATGCGTCTTTTCCTGTTACTGGATATTATTAGCTCGAATACTGCTTTTGTGATCCGCTTTTTCCTGTTACTGGATATTTTGGGGTCCAATATGGCTTTTGTGATTTTTTCTTGTTACTAGGAACTCTAGTCTCCAATACTGATATTGAGATCTGATTGAACTTCTTTACAAACTCAGAAGCCATTATTTTAGTAACAAATATCCTGACCTCAGGTTTACCGACTGTCCACCAATTTCTTCTTAAACTTTTCAGTTCCTCTTAAATTCAAAAAGAAGGTGAATATCGAACAATAATTCACCTTCCCTCAACCAGCTTCTTTTTTTGTTATTTCGTATGACGCTCCTCAAGTACGGCTAGCACCTCATCAAGTGGGAGCTTTTGCTCGCGCAGAAGGACGAGCAGGTGGAAAAGTAAATCCGCCACTTCCCATTTTAACTCTTCTGGATCACGGTTTTTCGCTGCAATGATGACTTCGCCAGCTTCTTCGCCGACTTTCTTTAATATCTTATCGACACCTTTATCAAATAAATACGTCGTATACGATTGCTCCGGCATTTCAGCTTCACGTTCCGCTATCAGTGACTCTAAGCGGGAGAAAATTGCAAAGCGGTCTTCCTGAGCACCTACCTCACCCTCACTCAATAAAGAGTCGGCAAAACACGTGTACACGCCCTTATGACAAGCAGGGCCGCTCGGATCCACGAGTACTACTAGCGCATCCGAATCACAATCATAGCGCAAATCGGTCACTGTTTGCGTATTTCCTGACGTTGCGCCTTTATGCCATAACTCTTGACGAGAGCGACTATAAAACCATGTTTCTCTCGTTTCGATCGTCTTTTCAAGAGATTCTCGATTCATATAAGCTAATGTTAATACCTCTTTACTTTGCGCATCTTGAACAATCGCGGGGATTAAACCTTTTTCATCGAACTTCAAGTTTTCTAAATTCATCGCATGGGTACCCCCTTTTCTTTTAACAGTGACTTTACTTCAGCTACAGACGTTTCTTTATAATGGAAAATAGAGGCAGCCAATGCCGCATCACATTTCGTTTCCGTGAATACATCATAGAAGCACTCTTTTGCACCTGCACCGCCTGAAGCAATGACTGGGACTGTTACAGCTGCGTTTACAGCTTTCGTCAATGGTAAGTCAAAGCCTGTTTTTTCACCGTCTTGGTCCATACTTGTGAGGAGAATTTCTCCTGCACCGCGACGAACCGCTTCTTTAGCCCACTCAATCACTTCCCAATCGGTTGGTGTTCGACCGCCATGTGTATACACACGCCATGAACCTAGCTCTTCATCGTACTTGGCATCAATCGCAACAACGATACATTGAGAACCGAAGTAGTCCGCACCTTCTGTAATCAGCTCTGGACGATTTACCGCTGCTGTATTGAGCGACACTTTATCGGCACCTGCACGAAGCACACGCTTCATGTCGGCTAATGAGTTGATCCCCCCGCCAACGGTAAATGGAATCGCCAGCTTAGCAGCCACTTCTTCAACGACTTCGACCATCGTTTCTCTACCTTCATGAGAGGCGGAAATATCGAGGAATACGAGCTCATCAGCGCCTTGCTCATCATAAAAAGCAGCTAGCTCAACAGGGTCACCCGCATCTCGTAAGTTCACAAACTGAACCCCTTTTACAACCCGGCCTTCTTTAACATCGAGACATGGAATAATTCGTTTGGTTAACATCTTATTCCACCTCACTTAACGCTTGCGCCAGCGTAAATTGGTTCGTATACAGTGCTTTACCAATAATGACACCACGAACTCCTTCAGCAGCATAAGGCTTTACTTCTGTTAAATCCGCTAATTGGCTGACACCGCCGGATACGATCACTTCTTTTCCTGTCGCCTTCGCAAGAGATCGGCACGCTTCCACATTTGGACCTGATAGCATTCCATCGCGAGAAATATCTGTAAAAATAAAGACCTCTGCTCCGAAGTCCGCCATTTCTTTTCCGAGTTCTTCTGCTTTAACTTGAGACGTTTCCAACCAGCCTTCCGTTGCAACATATCCATCACGAGCATCGAGGCCGATCGCAATTTTTTCCCCGCTATATGTAGCTAGCATTTCTTTTGTAAAATCTGGGTCGTTCACGGCAACGCTTCCGAGAATGACACGGTCAACACCTTGATCTAAATAAAAAGCAACGTCTTCTTTCGTACGAATACCGCCACCGATTTGTACATTTACGTTTAACTCTTTGGCTACCCGAAGAACGTGCTCAAAATTAACTGGTTTCTTTGCTTTTGCTCCATCAAGATCGACCATATGAATCCACTCAGCCCCAGCTTCAGCAAATGTTTTAGCCATCTCAAACGGCGAGTCACCATATACCGTTTCTTGATCATAATCACCTTGGATGAGGCGGACACATTTCCCGCCACGCATATCAATTGCAGGATATAACGTTACTTTACTCATTTGAAAGGCTCCCCTCTACCAATTTCACATAGTTTGCAAGAATGCTCATTCCGATTGAACTGCTTTTTTCTGGGTGGAATTGCGTTCCCATAATATGATTTCTACCGACTACAGCAGGTACTTCCCCGTCATACTCGCTGCTAGCAATCAAAACGTCTTTATCATCTGTACGGACGACGTAAGAGTGAACAAAATAGACGTGGCCGTTCTCAACGTCTTTTACTAACGGATGTTCTGGCTGATGAAACTCCAGCTGATTCCAGCCCATATGAGGGACTTTGTACGCTTCCCCTTCGGCCGTTACACCAGAAAACCTGCGCACGACACCAGGTAAAAGATTTAATCCTTTCGTTTCCCCGTTTTCTTCACTTTCTTCAAATAAAAGCTGCATTCCTAAACAAATGCCTAGTAACGGCTTACCGGATTTAGCCCAATCCTTAACAAAATCAGCAAGTCCATCTTGTTTTAAAATTTCCATCGCATCACGGAACGAACCAACCCCAGGTAAAATGAGACCGTCTGCTTTTTGAAGCTCCTCTACTTTTTCAGAGACAAAATAGTCTTTATTTAAACGTTCAAGCGCCTTACTTACGCTATGTAAGTTCCCCATCCCATAGTCAATGACACCGATCATTTATAACATTCCTTTCGTCGACGGAATTCTTCCTTTAGCGCGCTCGTCAATTTGTGTCGCTTCATCTAGAGCTCTCGCTAACGCTTTAAAGACCGCTTCAATCATGTGGTGTGTGTTGTGGCCATAATGAACGATGACATGTAAGTTCATACGTGCTTCAAGTGCAAGCTTCCATAAAAATTCGTGCACTAATTCCGTATCAAACGTTCCGACTTTTTGACTTGGGAATTCAGCACGAAATTCAAGATGTGGACGGTTACTTAAATCAACAACGACTTGAGCTAGCGTCTCATCCATCGGTACAAACGCGTTTCCGTAACGTTTAATTCCTTTTTTGTCGCCTAACGCATCCTTAAGTGCAATCCCAAGACAAATGCCGATGTCTTCTGTTGTGTGGTGATCATCAACTTCAACATCACCTTTAGCATCAACGGTTAAATCAAAGTGACCGTGCTTCGTGAATAAATCAAGCATATGAGTCATAAAAGGAACGTTTGTATTTAAATCAGATTTTCCTTCTCCATCGATTGAAAACTGTAGTTTAATTTGAGTTTCACCTGTGTTTCGTTCAATACTAGCTGTACGTTCCATTTTACTTTTCCTCCTCTAGTCGCTTATCAATGGCTCGTGCATGGGCTTCTAATCCTTCAAGACGAGCGAGTGTTGTTATTTTTTTACCATTCGCTTGTAATGCTGCTTGGCTATAATAAATAATGCTCGATTTTTTCGTAAAATCATCGACATTTAACGGGCTTGAAAAACGGGCCGTTCCGTTGGTTGGCAACACATGGTTCGGTCCGGCAAAATAATCGCCAACAGGCTCTGAACTGTAAGGACCAAGAAAAATTGCTCCAGCATGCTTAATTTTACCTAGCAAAGTGAGCGGCTCTTCTGTTAGCACTTCAAGATGTTCAGGTGCCAGCTGATTGACGACATCGATCGCTTCCGCTAAATCTTCCGCAACATAAATCGCACCATAATCACGGATCGATGCCGCGGCAATGTCTTTTTTCGGTAAGGTTTCAAGTTGCACAGCGACTTCATCTGCCACTTTTTGTGCCAGACTTGCACAAGGTGTCACAAGAATAGCCGAAGCCATCGGATCATGTTCCGCTTGCGATAGTAAATCTGCCGCGATAAAAATAGGATTTGCTTTTTCATCGGCTAATACAACAATTTCACTCGGGCCGGCAATCATATCGATATCGACTTGTCCAAATACTGCTCGTTTCGCAAGTGCTACATAAATATTTCCTGGTCCAACGATTTTATCAATCGGGGCGATCGTTTCCGTGCCATACGCTAATGCAGCAACCGCTTGAGCCCCGCCGACCTTGTACATTTCTTTTACGCCAAGCTCATTGGCCGTCACAAGAACACCTGCAGGCCACGACCCATTCGATTGCGGCGGCGAGACCATCACGATGCGCTCCACTCCAGCCACTTGAGCCGGAATGACATTCATCATAATCGATGATGGGTAAGCTGCGCGTCCGCCTGGAACATACACCCCGACCGAATCAAGCGGGGTGACTTTTTGACCGAGCATTGTTCCATCTTCTTTTGTCGTAATCCACGTTTCCCGTTTTTGGCGGGCATGAAAGTCGCGAATATTTTCAATCGCTTCTCGGATTGCAGCTAAAGCATCGTCATCAATCTCTTTATAGGCTTTTTCAATTTCCTCATTTGTCGCTGTAAATGAATTAAGGCGGACCCCGTCAAATTTTTCCGTCAGAGCCGTTAATGCCTCATCGCCGTACGTTTTTACTTTTTCAATAATTTGGATTACCGCTTGCTGTTGCGTTTCTGTTCCTGCTTCGATTGTTCGCTTAAGAGAGACGTTTTTTGTTACATTTATAATTTTCATTCGTCTTCCCCCTCAATGACTTTAGCCAAACGTTCGACCAAATCATCAATCCATTCATCTTTCATTCGATAACTGACTGGATTAACAATCAGACGAGACGTAATGTCCATAATTTTTTCTAATTCAACCAAGCCATTTTCTTTTAACGTCCGTCCTGTTGAGACGATATCGACAATGCGATCAGCTAAACCAACGAGAGGCGCTAGCTCAATCGATCCATTTAATTTAATGACTTCGACTTGCTCGCCTTGTTCTTTAAAATAACGAATCGCGACATTCGGGTACTTTGAAGCGACTTTTGGAGCAATCTCACTTTGTTTCTCATACGTTGGCAGACCCGCTACCGCTAAATAACATTCACTAATTTTTAAATCGAGGACTTCATAGACATCTCGCTCTTCTTCTAACATCGTATCTTTCCCGGCCACACCAACGTCAGCTACCCCGTGTTCAACATACGTCGGAACATCCATCGGTTTTGCTAGAATAAAGCGCATTTTCGCATCAGGAGCATCAACGATTAATTTTCGCGAGTCGTCGAACTCTGCTGGTAATGCATACCCAGCTTTTCTTAGTAAATCTGCTGCTTCTTCAAAAATACGACCTTTAGGCATCGCAACCGTTAACCACTCACTCATCACCAGCACCTCCGTTCTTTGCTTTACCGATACAATAGATGACGTCTGCAAATTGCTCAGATAAAACATCGACATCCTTAATTCCCGCTAAATCTTGTAAAATGACGGCGTTGCCTTGCTCACGTTTTTCTGTTGCAAGTTCAATCGCTTCTTTTCTACGTTCATTGCTGAAAATGATGCACGTTTGTGGTGTTAGCTCTTTCTTCGTCCCAATCGCTTCAACAAGTAAATCGAGGCGAATGCCGAAGCCTGTTGCTTGAGCTGGACGGTCAAAGTTAGCGAGCAACTCATCATAGCGTCCGCCACTTCCAAGCGGAACGCCTAAGCGACTTCCGTAGCCTTCAAACACAACGCCTGTGTAGTAACTCATATGCATGACTAGGTTTAAATCAATTTTTAAAAATTCCGTTACACCGTAGCATTCTAATGCTTCCCACAACTTTGTTAAATCTTCCAGGGCTTTCTCGCCCGCTTCGCTTTGAACTAATTGGGTTGCCGCTTGAATTTTTTCACTTCCACCGCGTAATTGTAATAAGTCTAAGAGACGACTTTTATCAATTGAAGATAACGGGAGGCTTTTTACATGCTGACGGTAACCTACATAATTTTTCTCATATAAATAACGTCTTAACACATTGGCTCGCTCTTCATTTCCGACCACTTCAAGCAATAATGCATTCACGTAGCCAATATGGCCAATCGCCACTTGGAAATTCTCTACCCCTGCTTTACGTAATGTAGCAATCATCAGTGCAATCACTTCTGCATCCGCACTTGACGTTCCATCTCCTACAAGTTCAACGCCGATTTGTTCAAATTCGGCAGGTTTTCCGCCTTCACGCTGCTGGGAGCGGTAAAGATTTGTATGATAAGACAGGCGTAATGGATAGGCCTCATTTTTTAAACTCGATGCGGCGAGACGTGCGATCGGTGCGGTCATGTCCGGTCTAAGCACTAATGTGTTTCCGTCTTGATCGAGTAGCTTGAATAGCTGTTGATCTAGGATCGCTGAAGCTTCTCCAACGGTTTCGTAATATTCTAACGTTGGCGTTTGAATGGCACGATACCCCCAACGAGTTACTTCTTCATTTATTTCATTTGCAATTCGTTGCTTCGTTTCAAATAATTCCGGTAACGTGTCTCTCATCCCAATCGGTTTTTCGAACATAAATGGTTTTGACATGTTTTCACTCTCCATACTTTAGTACGTTTCTGTACATTGCTTAGTACAATTAGCGCAATGCTTTAGTGCAATTCAGTACACTGGTTTAGTATGATGCTTCAGAGTAATGCTTCGGTACAATGCTTTAGTGCGCTAATATACTAACAAGATAAAGGATATTACATAGTAGTTTACACGCATCTATTACAATCGTCAACCAATATAAGTAGTCTTTCCTCACTTTAATTTGGCTAGAAAATGAAGGTTAAAAACATAAGCCGGCAGCACTAGCCACGCTATTCTTGAAGTATTTATACAACTATAGTAACACTGTTGGAAAAGAAAGGAACAGTAATGATACAAAAAGTTCAAAAATTCAGGCGGTGATGCATAGAATGTTGGGTGCGAAGGAAGAGTGTTGACGAATGCAGGGATAATAGTAGGCGGATTGTGGACGTATGTAGGGATGACGGTGAGCGAATAGTGGACGTATGCAGGAGAACGTGGGAAGTGCTGGGCGTATGGAGGGATAGTGGAGAGAGGCTTGCGGGCGAAAACAGAAGATATAGCGGTTGGTGCTAATAGGATTTCAAGCTTTTAGGTCGTTCTATAAATTTGCTTAAACACAAGCTATAGTTGGCGTATATGCACAAGCCATAGTTACCCGGATTCTTTCGGCTTGAAAACTTAAGGCACTCAGAAGCCCTTATTTGCGTTAAAAGAGCAATTTTATCGAAATTAGGGCACTGAAAAGCCCTTATTCACTACTTTTTGAGGTTTTTCTCAGTGAATATTGGCAAATAAGAGCCTCTCAGTGCCGTAACATATCCCAAATAGGTAGTTTCGTTGAAATAAGGTCCTCTCAGTCCGCTCACGCAAAAACGGTGCCAGGCACCTTTAACACTGTAAAATGGTAAAGGTGCCTGACACCGCAAAACTGCAACGCCAATGGCACCCCTCATCTACATTATTCCATAAAATGAACGTTATTGCGCTCGTCCATCTCTTCTTTCGTGTAGATGACTCGCATCGGATTTCCGCCGACAAAACTTCCCGCCGGAACGTCTTGGTGTACGAGCGTGCCCGCTGATACAATCGCGCCGTCGCCGATCGTGACACCTGGTAATATCGTCGAGTTGGCACCAATCATCACTTCATGGCCAATGATCACATCACCGAGACGATATTCCTTAATCAAATACTCATGTGCAAGGATTGTCGTGTTGTAGCCGATGATCGAATTCCGACCAATGGAAATTTTCTCAGGAAACATGACATCCATCATGACCATTAACGCCACTGCCGTTTGGTCACCGACTTTCATCTTAAGAAACTTCCGGTACATCCAATTTTTCAAGCCAATATACGGGGTATAACGAGCCACTTGAATAACGACAAAGCTTTTCGCTACTTTCCAAAAAGGAACTGTCTTATAAATTTGCCAAAGCGAATTACTGCCTTCGACGGAATACCGTTTCGTCTTTCTCACATTTACTCCACTCCAACGATTTTCAATAAATCTCTCATATCTTCTAATACATAATCCGGTTCAAACGAACGAATAAACGCTTCACCTTTAATGGACCAAGCAACCGCAGCCGTAGTTGTGCCCGTGTTTTTTCCACCTAAAATATCATATTGGCTGTCACCAACCATGATCGTCGTTTCAGCAGATGAACCTAAGGCTTTCATCGCTTTTTCGAGCGGCTCTGGATCCGGTTTTACTTTTTCAACGTCATCAATCGCTACAATCACTTCAAAAAAGCGGTCAAGGCCTGTAACTTCTAATCCTCGAATTGCCGTGCTTTTCATTTTCGTCGTTACGACTGCTAGCTTAAATCCTTCTTTATGCAAGCGTTCGATCGTTTCAAACACACCTTCATATTCCTGGACTAACAAATCATGATTAGATAAGTTGTGTTCACGGTACATCGTAATCATTTCCTCGACACGTTCAGCATCAATGCCTTTAAAACTGTCAACAAGCGGCGGTCCGATAAATTCGATCACCTTTTCACGAGTATATTTCCCTGGGAAATAATGCTCAAGTGTGTGTAAAAAGGATGAAATAATTAAATCATTCGTATTAACTAACGTTCCGTCGAGATCAAATAGTAGTGTATCAATTTTCATTTACAGCTTCCTTTCCTGTTACTTGCTGCTTTTGTTTTTTCTCATAGCGGTTCCAAATAAAGGCGATAACCATCGTTAAAACGATCGCTGTTACAATCCGGATGATCAGTAACGGCCAAATGGGAATGCCCAATGGAATAAATATGAGAGTGTCTTCGATAACAGCGTGACAAGCCACGAGAAAAATAAATACTAAATATAAATCTTTCTTTTTCACTCCGTCTTCTTTTACTGCTTGGATCATAACCCCTGCTCCCAACGCTAACCCAAAGAATAAGCCAGAGGCAAGCGTCGTTGAAGTGTTTTCACGAATTCCGAGCATCTTCGTAAACGGTGACATCCATTTCGAGAATACTTTCAACCAGTTTAATTCTTTCATAATTTGAATAAAAATCATCAGTGGAATGACGATAAGCGCCAATTGTGCAATTCCGAGTGTCGCGCTTTCAATTCCTTTCCACGCAACTGCCAACCAACCTGAGACTTCAGTCTCTTTCCCTGAAGAAACAAAGCCGTATTGGGCGATTTCACTTCCGCCCTGCCAAAACAGATGAATGATCCACGCTGAGAAGAACGCTAAGCCTAATCGGACCGCCAATACGACAGACATCCGAATACCAACCTTTGCCGCTACCGCAGATTCCACAAATAGATTGTGAGAAAAAGAAAGCATAACCGCTAAAATAAAGACTTCCTTTACCGACAGCTCCATCGTTAAAATCGCACCGATCGCGGCATATAAATTCAGCACATTCCCTAAAATTAACGGAATAGCGGCTTCCCCAGGCAAGCCAATCCATCCCATGACAGGTGCCAGCAATTGAGCCAGCCACTCAAGGACTGGGGTATAGCCGAGAATTGTAATGATCAGTGTAATAGGGAAGATGATTTTCCCTAAGGTCCATGTTGTTTGTAATCCTACCATTAATCCCCGTTTTAGTATTCCCACCTTGAGCTCCTCCCCGAACAAGACCTTACTTCTTCTTTTTCTTTTTTGCTTTCGTTTGACCAGCAGTTGGTTTTCCAGCCACTTCTTCATCTAAATAATTCTTTGAAGCTAACCCTGTCTTTCGACGATAAATCCATAGAATCACAGCACCGACAATTAGGACGATCGAAACAATTTGCGCTGTACGAAGAGTGTCACCAATCATTAAATTGTCTAGACGCATTCCTTCAATATAGAACCGGCCGATCGAATACCAAATGACATAGCTTAGGAAAATTTCCCCTTGCTTTAAATTGACACGACGTAACCATAATAATAGAGCAAAACCTAAAATATTCCAGATTGACTCGTATAAGAAGGTTGGATGATAGTACCCTAACCCATGGATGGGGTCATTAATATACATTTGATTAATAATAAACTGCGGGAGCATTAAGCTTTCAAGAAATTCACGTGATACTGGACCACCGTATACTTCTTGGTTCATAAAATTTCCCCAACGCCCAATCGCTTGTGCAATAATAATACTCGGCGCAGCAATATCGAGAATTTTCCAGAAGGATAACCCTCTTCTTCTTGCAAAAACAATAACCGTCGCAACACCACCAATGAGTCCACCGTGGATCGCTAAGCCACCTTCCCAGATCGCAAACGCCTTTAGCGGGTTATCCACGTAATGCTCCCAGCGGAAAATGACATAATAAATACGTGCAGAAATAATTGCAATTGGTAATGCCCAAATTAATAGATCAGCAAACGTATCTTTTGGCAGCCCACGCTGTTCCGTCTCACGATTTGCAATTAAATAACCTACCACTACCCCTAATCCAATCAAAAGCCCATACCAATAAACCGTGATCGGACCTAATTCAAACGCAATTCTACTTAATGGTTGAATCGTTTCCTCCATCAATTTCACCTCATACTTCATTTAAGTTCGACTTAATAAGGTTTTTTAAAATTTTACAACCTCTATAAATAGTCGTCTCTATCTCCTTCTTCAATCACATCCGTTAAACGCTCAGAAAATTCTTGGGCGGCATTAATACCAAGACGTTTTAATCGGAAATTCATCGCTGCAACCTCTATGATTACCGCTAAGTTACGACCAGGACGAACGGGAACCGTCAATTTCGGTACGTCTACATCAATAATTTTTAATGTATCTTCTTCCAAGCCCAAGCGATCGTAAGCTTTCTTTTGATCCCATAACTCTAGATTAATAACGAGTGCAATTCGTTTAAACGGACGAATGGCTCCAGCTCCAAAAAGAGTCATCACATTAATAATACCTAACCCGCGAATTTCAAGCAGATGTTTAATTAATTCCGGTGAACGGCCAATTAACGTATCCTCATGTTCTTGACGAATTTCCACGGAGTCATCGGCAACGAGACGATGACCACGGCGAACTAAATCGAGTGCCGTTTCACTTTTACCGACACCACTTGCTCCCATAATCAGTACACCTATTCCATATATGTCAACTAGAACACCGTGAATAGCGGTCATCGGAGCTAGCCGGCTTTCTAAATAGTTCGTCAGCCTACTACTTAAACGCGTTGTCGTAACTGGTGACCTTAAAATCGGCACTCCTTTTTCTTCAGAAGCAGCAACAAGCTCAGCTGGAACTTCTAGTCCTCTAGAAATAATAATACCTGGAGTGTCATATGTGCAAAGCTTAAGCATCCGCTCTTTCTTATCAATATCACTTAATTGTTCAAAAAACGAAAGCTCCGTTCGACCGAGCAACTGAAGGCGGTTTGCCGGGTAATATGTAAAAAAACCAGCCATTTCAATACCTGGTCGGGAAATATCACTCGTTGCGATCGGCCGATAAATTCCTTCCTCTCCACTAATAAGCTCTAACTGGAAATTTTCTATCAAATCATTTGCAGTAACTTTTGCCATCTGATTATCCTCCATCCTATACATCAACATTACTTACACATTATAACCTTAAAAGGACGGAAGAAAAAAGGTCAGGCATTCTATGTAGATAGAAAGATGGAGTATAGCATATAAAAATAGCTAAAAAGCAAGCTTTCGGATGGATATGTTCCAAAAATAAGAAGCAACAATCTATGAGAAAAAACTATTGATCTGTAGGTCGCATTGCACAACCACTATGTTATAAGGAAAATTTTGTATTGTAAATAAAAATGCCTGTAAGCGAAAACTGGCTATCATAGAAGCACGATAGATGGTAACCGGTATTTAGGGGTTTGCATATAGAGGGAGAGTATACGTGGGGTTATTGGTTGGAAGTAGGGTCTTAGACCAATTTCAATCTCCCGCTTTAGTGCATGAACTTTCCATGATTGTTCTCTTTTCATTCACTAATCAGCCGCTTTGATTAACTGTCTCTTCTATATATTTCCTCCTTTTAAATATAAATATCAGCCCCTTTCCCTTTATAATGTGTCTTGGCACACGAAAAAGCACTGAACAATGAGTTGTCATTGTTTCAATGCTTTTTAATATAGTATGTCATGCTATGATCTCTTCAATGGTTCGACAAGCATTTTTTGAATCAGTGTATTGAGGATCGTGATGATAATGGCTGCTAAAATGGCCATTCCGAAGCCGTCAATTACAAACGAGGACCCCATGAAAGCAGCTGTCAACTTTAACGTAATCGCATTGATCACAAATAGGAAAAATCCTAAGGTTAGGACAGTAACAGGCAACGTCAGAATAACGAGGATCGGTCGTACAATAAAATTTAAGATCGAAAGAATGATACTCGCAAAGAAAGCTGCTCCAAAGCCAGTAATATGAAACTGTCCAAAAAAGTGGGCAACAATAATCAGTGTAATACTATTGACAAGTAAGTGTAATAGCCAACCCATTAGTCAACAATATCTCCTTCGTTTGGAATAACGAAAGCCGCTGCTATATAACCGAGCAGCAAAGGAAATCCTGCTGTTAAGAAGAAAAGAATGATAAATAAAACGCGAACAAGAGACGGGTCAATTCCAAAATAAGTTGCTAGCCCGCCACAAACGCCAGCTAGCTTTCGATCATGAACAGTCCGAAATAATCTTTTTTGCATGTTTCTTCACCTCGCATTTTACGAGCGTTGCTCAATTTGAATAGATCCTGTATTGGTTTCTGCTTCTAATTTAAAACGTGGAGAACATTCTTTGTTTGCAATAAATGACAGTGTCTTTTGTACGAAATCTTTTTTCTCTTCGACAATCTCCAGCCCATTTAAATCACACGTAAACCCGCCAACATTCGTTTCGAGCTTTCCTTCTACACGGAGATCATCTGGTAACGAGACATCGATACTTCCTGTCGTTGCCTTTAAATCTGCGTAACACGGCTCAGCGACTTCATCAAGTCGATAGTGAATCGCTCCATTGACCGTTTCGACACTGACGTCGATATTTTTACCTTCCAACGTAATCGCACCGTTCATCGTCTTCACTTCGCACCATTCATTATGGATGGATGAAATGTCCACTGGTCCATTCACCGTTTCGGCGTAAAGCTTCTTACTTTCTACATCGGAGAGGTGAACGCTTCCGTTAACAACTTTCGTCTCCACCTTGCCTCCTTGAAGGTTTTCCCCTTTAATATGCCCATTAAACGTGTAGACTTTAATCGAATCGTAGTACTCTCTTGGAATATAGCATGTTGTTTGAATTTTGATCGTCTTTACTTTAGAGTAAAACTTGACTCGGTCTTGTCTTCCTTCAAAGACCGTTTCTTGTAAAAACGTTTGTCTTCCATCTTCGGCATCACGAGCGCGATAGACTTTCGCTTTACACTCGACACGAATGTCTTGCTCTTCCCATGGAATTAATGTAACTGAACCATTCTCTAGTGAAATATCCAGCTCTTTGCCGGTAAAATGTTTATGGTGAAAAATATGCTCAATTTCAACAAAAGGACCGAAATTAAAGTCTAAATCTAAGTCTTTAATCTTTTGAACCGCATTTTCAATAAAGCCTGTAAGAATGCTTGCTCCTGACGTTTGACGATACGTACGGCGGGATTGTCGTTTACTATCCCAATCCACCCGCTCAGATAACGCGGTTTGTTGCTTTTTCTCTGATTTTTGTTCCTTCGTTTCTTTTGGTTCGTCTTGCTGCAGCGCATTTAATAACTTTAATCCTTCTTCTGCTGTAATTTTTCCGTCCTCAATCATTTTCAAGATCATTTTACGTTCTTCCATTTAGAACCTCTCCTCTATGGAAAATCTTTTCACAACTCAATAATACATACGTCCTATGAAGAAAAAAGTTACAAATTAATTAAAGATCTCTAAAAATATTCTTAAAATCTACTTATATTGAGACGCTCTAATAAAATGCGTATTCCTGACACAGATCAAATAGTAGAATTCGTCGAGTAGGCATACGGTCTTCCTAAGTATATTCAATCTGTATACTCACTTTGTATACGCAGAGCGCATGGAACATCCATTTCACACGCTCTGACTACTACTACTATTTTATCGAACACGACTGTTCGTTATCACTTTTTCAGAAGTTCTTTTTCTTTGACTCGATCTTCCATTCGCTGCAAGTCTCGCTCCAAAATCGGCTTTAAATAATATCCGGTATACGAACCTTTTACCGCGGAGACCTCTTCTGGTGTTCCAGTACCCACAATTTGACCACCTTTATCGCCACCTTCTGGGCCTAGGTCAATGATATAATCCACCGTCTTAATGACATCTAGATTATGCTCAATGACAAGAACAGTATCCCCGTTATCGACTAATCGTTGCAACACATTTAATAACCGGTCAATGTCGTGAACGTGAAGTCCTGTTGTTGGCTCATCTAAAATATAGATCGTCTTTCCTGTAGAGCGTTTGTGTAACTGAGAAGCGAGTTTGACACGTTGCGCTTCTCCACCTGATAAAGTAGTGGCCGGCTGTCCTAACCTCATGTAACCAAGACCGACATCGGCTAATGTTTCAATTTTACGCTTGATTTTCGGGATGTTGGCAAAGAATTCTAAGCCATCTTCAACTGTCATTTCCAGCACATCTGCAATCGTTTTTCCTTTATACGTAATCTCTAGCGTTTCACGGTTATATCGCTTGCCATGACAAACTTCACAAGGCACATACACATCCGGTAAGAAGTGCATTTCGATTTTAATAATCCCGTCACCGCGGCACGCTTCACAGCGCCCACCTTTGACGTTAAAACTAAAGCGGCCTTTTTTATAGCCACGCACTTTCGCTTCATTCGTTAAGGCAAAGACATCGCGAATATCATCAAATACACCTGTATACGTAGCCGGATTCGAACGTGGCGTACGGCCGATTGGCGACTGGTCGATATCGATCACTTTATCCACATGCTCAAGACCCGTAATTTCTTTATGCGATCCTGGCTTGTCTTTCGCTCTATGCAGTTTTTGTGCGAGCGATTTATATAAAATTTCATTAATAAGTGTACTTTTTCCTGAACCAGAAACACCCGTTACAGCGACAAACACCCCGATCGGGATATCGACATTTACTTTTTGTAGATTGTTTTCATTCGCTGCTTTAATCGTCAGCTTGCGTCCATCCGATTTCCGTCGCTCAGCTGGAAGCGGGATGAATTTCTTTCCGGATAAATATTCACCAGTTAAGGAATTCGGGTCCTCCATAATTTCCTCAGGCGTCCCTTTTGCCGTGATCATTCCACCATGCACTCCTGCACCAGGTCCAATATCAATAATGTAGTCTGCCGCCATCATCGTATCTTCATCATGCTCTACAACAATTAACGTATTCCCTAAATTCCGCATATGCTTCAACGTTTCAATTAAGCGGTCATTGTCCCGTTGGTGTAAGCCAATCGACGGCTCATCGAGAATATAAAGAACACCCATCAAGGACGAACCAATTTGAGTCGCTAAGCGAATCCGCTGCGCCTCTCCGCCAGACAGCGTCCCTGCTGCACGTTGCAGCGACAAGTAATCAAGACCCACATTAATGAGGAACTTGAGGCGCTCATTAATTTCCTTTAAAATGAGACGGGCAATGGCAAGTTCTTTATCTGTCAGTTCAAGCTTATCAAAAAGTACTTTCGCATCTTTAACAGACAACGCCGTCACTTCACCAATGTGCTTTCCACCGATTAAAACGGACAGACTTTCTTTTTTAAGCCGATTACCTTTGCATTTCGGGCAATGGTGTTGCGCCATATAGCCTTCCATTTGTTCACGAATATAATCAGATGACGTTTCGTGATAACGACGGGCAATATTGTTTAATACCCCTTCAAATAAAATGTCATTTTCCCGAATTTGTCCAAACTCATTTTCATAGCGGAAATAGATTTTTTCCGTACCACTTCCATATAACACTTTATTGAATAACGATTCAGGAATTTGCTCCACCGGGAGATCCATATCGATCCCGTAATGATCACACACTGACTTCAACAGCTGCGGGTAATATTGTGAGCTCGTCGGTTCCCACGGAGCAATCGCATGCTCATTTAATGATCTAGAACGATCGGGAATGACGAGATCTAAGTCGACTTCTAACTTCGTACCTAAACCATCACACGTAGGACAAGCACCATATGGACTATTAAAAGAAAACATCCGCGGCTCAAGCTCAGGAATGGAAAATCCACACTGCGGACACGCATGATGCTGACTGAATAAAAGTTCTTCTTCACCCATCACGTCGACTAGAACACGCCCGTCCCCCAGTCCTAGAGCGGTTTCAATTGAATCTGTCAGACGCGCTGCAATTCCTTCCTTCATGACAATCCGGTCAATAACAACTTCAATACTATGCTTTTTATTTTTATCCAGTTCAATGTCTTCAGCGACTTCACGCATTTCCCCATCGACACGAATACGGACAAACCCTTGTTTCTTAATATCTTCTAACACTTTGACGTGCTCGCCTTTACGTCCAGAAACGATCGGGGCGAGGATTTGCATCTTCGTACGTTCTGGGTACTGCATAATGCGGTCAACCATTTGTTGCACTGTTTGTGAACTAATTTCAACGCCGTGCTTCGGACAAATCGGACGGCCAATTCGTGCAAAAAGAAGACGTAAATAATCATAGATCTCCGTAACCGTACCGACTGTGGAACGCGGGTTCCGACTCGTCGTCTTCTGATCAATCGAAATTGCAGGTGATAACCCTTCAATTGCATCGACATCGGGCTTGTCCATTTGTCCAAGGAATTGACGGGCATACGCGGACAACGACTCGACATAGCGACGTTGACCTTCTGCATAAATCGTATCAAACGCGAGCGATGACTTTCCCGATCCTGAAAGGCCTGTTAATACGACTAATTTGTTTCTCGGTATCGTTACATCAATATTTTTTAAATTGTGGGAACGTGCTCCTTTAACGATGATATTTTCGAGTGCCATCTTACCTTCATCCTTCCGCTTTTAGCTCTAAAATTAAATCACGCAACTCTGCTGCACGTTCGAAGTTTAAGTCTTTCGCTGCTTCTTTCATTTCTTTTTCCATTCGTTCGATCATCGCGTGCCGATCTTTTTTGCTCATCTTACCCGTTGGTACTACAGCCGTATACGTTGCATCTGCTTCTGCCGCGTACGTGGCTTGAATAACGTCAGGAATTTTCTTTTGTATCGTCATTGGCGTTATGCCATGTTTTTCATTGTATTCTTCTTGAATTTGGCGGCGGCGGTTCGTCTCATCAATAGCAATCTTCATCGACTTCGTCATTTTATCGGCATACATGATGACATGACCATTTGCATTACGTGCAGCACGGCCAATCATTTGAATAAGAGATCGCTCGGCACGTAGAAATCCTTCTTTATCTGCATCCAAAATCGTCACTAATGAGACTTCAGGAATATCAAGACCTTCCCTTAGCAGGTTAATCCCGACAAGCACATCGTACGTACCTATTCGAAGTTGACGGACAATTTCGAGCCGCTCTAACGTCTTCACTTCGGAATGCATGTACTGCACACGGATTCCGATTTCTTTTAAATAATCGGTTAAGTCCTCAGACATTTTCTTCGTTAATGTCGTAACAAGTACTCGTTCTTTCCGAGCTGCCCGTTCATTAATTTCACCGATTAAGTCATCAATTTGACCCTCGATTGGACGGACTTCGAGTGTAGGATCAAGCAAGCCGGTTGGACGTATAATTTGTTCGACGACTTGTGGTGTTTTTTCTAGTTCATACGGCCCTGGTGTTGCTGAAACGTACACAATTTGGTTTGTCTTTCCTTCGAATTCCTCAAATTGAAGAGGGCGGTTGTCAAGGGCAGATGGTAATCTAAAGCCATGGTCAACGAGTACTTGCTTTCGCGCACGGTCCCCGTTATACATGCCACGGATCTGCGGTAACGTTACATGCGACTCATCGACTACAATTAAATAATCCTCTGGAAAAAAGTCCAGTAAAGTGTATGGGGTCTCGCCTTCTTTTCGTAACGTTAAATGTCTTGAATAATTTTCAATCCCTGAACAAAAGCCCATTTCTCGCATCATTTCCAAGTCATATTTAGTGCGCTGTTCTAGACGCTGAGCTTCAAGTAATTTTCCGTTCTCGTTCAGTTCTTTCAACCGTTCTTCAAGTTCTGCTTCAATGTTTACAATCGCACGGTTTAATTTTTCTTCACGTGTAACGAAGTGGGAAGCTGGGAAAATTGCCACATGATTTCGCTCACCTTTTATTTCACCTGTCAACGCATCGACTTCTGTAATTCGTTCAATTTCATCTCCAAAAAACTCCACACGAATACACTGCTCGTCACGAGAAGCCGGAAAGATTTCGACGACATCGCCGCGAACACGAAACGTACCACGTGTAAAGTTAATATCATTGCGGTCATATTGAATGTCGACTAGATCTCGTAAAAGCTCGTTACGTTCCTTCTCCATACCCGTTCGGAGTGAAACGACAAGGTCACGGTATTCTTCAGGAGAACCTAAACCATAAATACACGAAACACTCGCAATAATAATGACATCTTTACGCTCAAAAAGTGAACTTGTCGCAGAGTGGCGCAGTTTATCGATTTCATCATTAATGCTGGCATCCTTTTCTATAAACGTGTCAGATTGAGGAACATATGCCTCTGGCTGATAGTAGTCATAGTAACTTACGAAATACTCAACCGCATTGTTCGGGAAAAACTCTTTAAACTCACTGTACAGCTGACCCGCTAACGTTTTATTATGGGCAATAACTAATGTCGGTTTATTGACTTCTTTAATTAAGTTGGAGATCGTAAATGTTTTCCCTGTCCCTGTTGCTCCTAATAGCGTCTGATGAACCTTTCCTTCTTCAACGCCTTTTACAAGTTCTTTGATCGCTGCTGGTTGATCTCCTTGTGGTTGATATTGAGAGACTAACTCAAAACTGTGCTCCATCGCCTGGCTCCTCCTTCTATTCACAAAAGTGCGCTCTGCCCAATATTCTTTTGGGTGGCGACACCGATCGCTTTTCGTAGACTATTTTTTGTACAATGCTCATTTTTTTTTACTATATATAAAAACGATTTCGTTCGATTTCCAATGACTACATTATAACACACAGGACCCCATTCTACACAATTTTAACGAACGTATATTCTCTAATTTGTTTTAACTAATTTTAGTGGGTGGATCCAAGGGGTTAGTCGAGGGGGCAGGATATACTATCAGGAAGGTACCCTACTAGATCGTTTTTTTTGTTAACTTTTTTACAATATTAGGAGAGTATCAACACTGAAGTGGTGTTTATAGTAATTATTTTACTTTGGAAACTCTATATCTCCGTTTAGGTTGCTACTTTTACAGTATTAGGTAATTCCAAGCTCTAAATTAATGCTTAGAATGATTGTTTTACAGTATTTGGATCATCCTCACTCTAATTCTACAAAAATAGTTAACTCCCTACCTGCATCTAATCGTATACAATAAAAGAGGTATACGGAGGCAAGCCAATGTCAAGATTGCTTTCACAGTTAATAAGGACAATCTATCCATCCTTCTTTCATAAGCTACTTTGTACACAAAAGCTAAATAATGGTTTGAACCGCTTTCGCCTTGAGCGGTAACGCACAACACTAAGGACATACATATTTAATAAATTTTTCTCAAATTATCTGTAACTTTACATCATTTCATTCGTGTTATAAGTGAAAGGAGGAGCGAAATGAAAGAAACGATCGATTCGATCTATGACATGTATTTCCCACATATATACCGCTTTCTCCTTTCGCTTTGCCACGATCATTACACGGCTGAGGATCTCGTTCAAGAAACGTTTTTTCGTGCGCATCTTTATGTTGAAAATTACGAAGGTGAAAATATAAAATCCTGGTTATTTACGGTAGCTCATCATGCATTTATCGATTATGAGCGAAAGCGAAAACGAACGGTTATAAAAGAACAAAACTTCTTCTCAAAATTGTTTCAAAGAGGAAAAAGTACGGAAGACCAAATGGTAATAAGCGAAGAAATACAGGAGATTATAGAACTCCTTCACCACTTACCTGAGAAACAGAAGCTAGCGGTATTGCTACACGATTTTAATGAATTGTCCTACCAAGAAGCTGCGACGGTGATGAATGTGACTCTAGCCAACTTTAAAGTCTTGCTATTTCGCGGTCGGCAAGCAATTCGTAAACAGAAAGGCGTGAATAACGATGACAGATGAATTCAAAAAGAAACTCGATACCTATGAAAAAGGTGAACTGACAGGCAGTGAACTGGAACAATTTGAACACGAGCTTGAAAAACTAGAAACCTACCAACAACATTTAGAAAAAAAAGAACCACCTATTGAAATGAAAAAGCAAACTAGCGAAACGATAAAAACGACAGTGAATGATAAAAAGCAACGGAAAATCTTAAGACGAAGTAAGTGGAAAGCAAGGTTGCAAACAGCCGTCACAGCCCTCCTCCTATTCTTAGTTATTCTTATTGTTACATCAATACTAACAGCGGTTTATTACAGTTGGGGAACTCCCGATCGCAGTGAGGTATTACGGAATGTGATCGACCATACATTAACCGTCACCCAACCTGATGGACATTTAGGAGGAACGAGCATGAATGCTAAAACGTTCTTTCGAATGGAGGCTACACGAGATATTCGAAAAAGAGTTGGAAACGAAACGATTACGGTCGGAGATATGAAAGTCAATTTCTTATTTTCGATGATGTCCTTCCCAGAAATCAGTCATTACGGTAGACAAAGTCAAAATCGACCAATATTCTATTATCCGAATGCTACGGAGTCATTTGATGAGCCTTATTGGCATCAGCTCGAACAATTACCTGAAGGCACAGTTGCCTCTGCTTATCTATCTTTTGATCAACTCTATGAAACGAATAAAGTGTTCCAATTGTTTGAGGGAAAAGATCTTGATCTGTCTTGGCTGGCTGTAGATACGGGACCAGAATTAAATGATGTTTTTCAAAGCGATGTGATATTCGATCCTATCGGTTTCCCGTCCTATCCGATTTGGCATGAAGATGACATGATTCTCACATCGAGGTCTGAGGAAAAAGGCTTTTTATTTGGTGGGATTGTCACAGAAAGCCGGACCTCGCCAGACTATGAAGTCGGAGACGAAACGATTTTACACGAGCAATTTTTAAAAACACTATCGTTTCTCGAACCTCATGAAAACAAAGCGAATCGCATTGCTGTCAATCGTTTAAACCTAACCGAGCGACTACAGTATTTAGAAACCGAAGGAATTTTCCATTATGGGGTCGTAATTACCGGACCAACAAAAGAAATATTAGCCCTGCGTGAAGAACCATGGGTAACTATTGTGCAAGTGGACGAAGTTACGTTCTGGAATTGGCATTATTAAATTGAAAAGGGAGAGGCTTATAACCTCTCCCTTTTCAGAATTATAGGTATCTAAAGATCGTACTTAACTCATCAATTAAATTATTCAGCATACTTTCAGCCATCATGTAAGCAACAATTGCCATAGCGATGTAAGTTAACAAAGAGCCATAAAAGGCATCTAAGCCGCCATGGTTTTCTGTCTTAAACGAGTAAATCGTTGAGATAACCGCTAATAGGTATGAGACACTTGCAAGTACAACCAAAATTAGTGAGAACGAAATTACAGATAGAAAAACTAATATAATTGCGACAAGTAAGAATGTTACCGGAACAACTAGGAATGTCCCAAAACGCGCTAAAACATCTTTAAAAGATCCTTCCACTTTCATTAACTTTAGTATTCCAAACATTATAGCAATTAAGACAATCACAAAGATAGCAGTAGTGATAAAGGGCATTATTACTATATCTGAGAACGAAAAAGGCATAAAACCTTGACTTACCTTTTTCATAAGGAAGTAGGCATAGATTGGAAGTAATAGAGAGTATAGAACGATTGAAATTATTCCATTTACAAACGAATCACCATTTACTGTTTTACCCATCCCCATCGGATTTTTAAGGACTTCAAGTGCATAACCTAAATATTGCTTACTTACTTCTCTACCTTGCTGAAGGTATTGATTATCCTGAAAAGAAGTAGTTGGTGAAGAAGGTGCTGTTCCATCACTTGTCGCTGCCGTTTGACCGGCAGTATCAAGCTTACAACCACAACTTGTACAAAACTTTGACCCATTTTCTATTATACTTCCACATTGTGGACAGTTCATATGATCATCTCCTAAATAATTTCTTTCTTATAAGTTAATTACCACTAGCAACCAGTTCTTTTGAATTGCTATGATCAATTGAATACATAGAGTTATAGTCGTCTAACATCCATTTTTGTTTTTCTTCATCATAAACCAACTTGTAAACCCAATTATTCTCGCTCTCTTCAGTCGTGAGGTCTTCGTCGTCAACTCGGTAGCTTACTGAGTCATAGTATAAGGTAGTTCGTACCTCGGTATAATATTTGTTATCTACCTTATAAACGTTAAAACTATTCAGGTCAAAGATACCTTTAAGGTACTCCCCTTTCCAACGTCTATCGTAGTCTTTCATACTGGAAAAATCATTTTTCACATAATTCAAATAATTACTTGTCACCGTTGAAAATTTAGTCTCATCTAAACTTTCATATGCTTCCGCCCACTCATGAGCAAATGAATGGATCGTGTCCATAATAGTATCTTTCTCTTTTTCATTAAGTGGATTACTTATTGTTAGGCGGATGCTTCTGCCATCAATCACACTCTCATCTGTTTTAGCAGAACCCCAAGGAAATGTCATTTCAGCGTGTACCTTCATTTCCCCATCCGTTGTAATTGGACCAATTTCTTGCGCTTCATGCAACGATAAACCAGTCTCATTACCGTTAATAAACACTTTAGATTCTACAGCCATATCTTGATAATCCGAATAGATAGAAATGTAATCACCATAAAGGCTTAGGTCCGCATAGGAATAATGATCATAAGGATTTAACAATGATACTATTTCAGAAGTTTCTAGTATGGTGTATTCACCAGCGTACTGTGATTTTAATTCATACACTCCCGGCATTAACGGACCATACTCAATTGAAAAATCATAACTATTGGATATTGCAATCTCTTCTCCATTCAGAGTTACTATAGCATCAGGATGATTCGTCTCTATTCTTATATAGAATGGAACAACTTCTATGGTGTATTTATCAAAAAAAAGTGCAGTTTTGCCTTCCTTCTTCAAATAAAATATGCTTTGTGAATAGTCATAGAAATCGTAAGTATCATCTTCAGTTTTGTTACCTATTAAATCCAACTGTCGAGATTGATAGTTTAAGGATTCCATTAACGAGCTATAGTAAGAAGGGTTTGCTGCTAAGAATTCCAAGATACTTGCTACACCAGCCTCCGTAATTTCTAACCTTGGATCGTCAGAAGAAAGCATCCCCATAATCGTTTCACTGTCTTTATCAAGAATTGCCTCACTTAAATTACTAATTAAGCGGTCTTTATCAGTAAGCGTTGAGCCGATTTGAAATACAATAAATAATAAAACAACACACGCACCTACTATAGAAGCAATTACCTTATTCTTTTTTGTCCATTGAATCGGCGGCTTCTTTGGATCCTTATT
Organism: Alkalihalobacterium sp. APHAB7; assembly: GCF_048323755.1. NCBI lineage: Bacteria > Bacillati > Bacillota > Bacilli > Caryophanales > Bacillaceae > Alkalihalobacterium > Alkalihalobacterium sp. APHAB7. Next base: position 403,361 of record NZ_JBLWFS010000001.1, on the reverse strand, counting down.
CACTGGATTGAATGGTTTGTTGGAACTACTTTCATGATGCGACTCTGGCACTTCATTTATATCATTATTTTGAGGTTGAACAACTTTCTCACCACATTCCTGGCAAAAAGTTGCATCCGAATGAAGTGAAGTACCACACTCTCTACAAAATTTCATAGCCTTCCTCCTTTTTGACTATTTTCAACAATTTTACACAACATCCATTATTATATAGGAAGATAGTCATAAGTAAAGTCGTTTTATGTCGAATTAGTGAATTTTAAAAAAAGAACAAACTATTTTAACCAATAGTTTGTTCTTTGACTTTTATCCACTTCGTTTTCTCATATTTAACGCAATTCTAATGCCCGCTAATAGTGAAATGACAGCAAGTGTCATCCCAAGCCAATTCATGTGGTGGACTTGAACCGCAAAAACCATAATCATAATCGTCACAATCAAGGAACCGATGACACTATACGTTATCCTTGTTCCCCCTACCATTAACAGAACTGGTAATCCGATGGCTAAAAAGAAATTCAACATAAATACTAGCTCCTTTCTCTATTCAGTTTTCAATAAAATTCTCGAACTCACGCCTCTTATCATGGGATAAAAAACGATTCAGCCATTTTCCATGACTGAATCGATTTCATATGTTGACGAAGAATATCTTTTCTTAAACAACTGAATTTTGTAATTCATATTCCGCTTTCAATAACAGCACACCGAGTTGATGGTGTTCGCCATCGTAAAGTGCGGTTTGTGCAAAACGAATTTCACCATCTTCGTCCTTGACTTCCAACTTACAAAAAGCAGAATTCTTTTGTAACGCATCGTAAAATTGAAGTTGATCATTTACTCTTTGACCATTCACTTTTACAATGACTTCCCCTACACGTAACTGCATTTTAGCAGCCGGCGAACGCGGAATGATCCCAAGAATCATCACACCAGACGTTTGTGGTGTAAAATGTTCGGTTTTTCTTTCATCTTGTTGTCTCATACGAATCCACAGTATTTCTTTGCCTGCCAGCGCTAGGGACGCTGCAACAAACGCGAGGTACGTATAAAAGTAAGCACCTACACTTACCAAACCAACGAATACCCCTAATAGGATAATGCGGTTACCGGTCTTTTGAATAAACGGAACAGGCATCGAACTCTTAATGAGCTGATGAAAACCTACTAGAAACGGCACGAGAATAATTGAGTAGGTGCCTTGCTCACCGATCGTTAACACCGGCCAGAAATCAACACTCGGCAATAAACCGTTTGGCAGTAAAAGAAAAACTGGAACAAACCACAACCGCTTCGATTCGTGAGCGCCAACTAACATTCCTCGTTTGCTTTTCAAATACTTCGGTGACGTATTTTTATGCCCATTCGTTCGAACAAGAACACCTTCGCCTATTAAAAGCAGGGCCATTATAATAACTGTATAAACTAGCAAACTTTCACTAAATTCAAATGAAAAATTCCCGAAAAGCGGTACTGAAATTGTCCATGGCTTAAATGCAAATAAAAGCATCCCAAACACGGCAATCGGAATGACAAAAAAAGGGGATATCCACCTTACTTGTGTAGTAGCAATAGCTAACAAATAAATTACGGTAATTGCAATTAGAAGTTCAATCGAAACAACGATACCTAGACCTATCGCTACGATTGAAATGACCAATCCAGTTATAATCCCAGGAAGCAATGAAATAACCGTTTCATCTAAAAAATCGTATACTTTCGTATGAAAATCACTTCGTTCGCGTTTGACCCGAGCCACTCCAATCAGGAGCATTGTAAAAAATCCGATATAAAACAAAGGATGTAAAAAGACGTAACCAATACCTTGAAGTAATGTAATCAACCAATCCATAATCATTTCTCTAGTTCCTTCCCCATGATGAATAAAGAAAAAGTACATGCATAGTCTATTTTACTACACATGTACTTCGACAACAGCCTATTATTTTCCTGCTTTAAATCATTCGCTTTGTTTAATAATTAATTCTATGGCCGTTTGGAGCTGACGGTCATTTTTCTCATCACGGATCACTTCTACAATCGCTTCATGTATGGCGCCAGCTGTTTTTTCATCGATAACCCCTGTAGCATTTAAATTGTTTGTATTCTGAAAAGCACTGACAGCTTGCTCCGTTTGTTTACTAAAATAACCATCTGTGCGGCCAGGCTCAAACCCTAACCCTTTTAACATATGTTGAGCGTTACGAACTTGCTCATTTAACATATCATATTCTAACTCTTCTTTAACATTCAACGGTGGCAAATAGAAAAACTCAGGCTGAGAAACTTCAACCGTCGGCTCTACCCCTTCTTCATTGATAAAGTTGCCATCTGACGTTAACCACTTAAATAGAGACAGTTTAATTTCACTGCCATCACCTAATTGAAGCGCTTGTTGAACGGTTCCTTTTCCGAACGTTGTTTCACCAACAAGATCATAGTTTCCAGCTTCTTTTAATGCACCTGCAATAATCTCAGAAGCTGAAGCACTTCCTTGGTCAATTAAACCAATAATTGGATAATCCTTTGTTTCAGACAGTGAAGAAATGTATCGTACTTTTTCACCGTCACGATTTTGAATTTGAACAATTGGCTCTCCTGGAGGAATGACAAGCTTACCAATTTCTTCAGCTACATTTAATAACCCACCCGGATTACCTCGAACATCAATAATTAAACCATCCATGCCTTGATCCTCTAGAGTGGCTAATTCTTTTTCAAAGCGTTCTGCTGTATCTTTAGCAAAAGACGTAATTTCTAAAACGCCTACTGTTTTTCCTTTATGCTCGATCGTTTTTACACGAACGGATTCAATCGGGATCTCATCTCGTTCAACGGAAATCTCTATTAATTCCGAACTCGTTGGGCGGTCAATCGTTAACAAAACTTCTGTTCCTTTTTCACCACGAATTCGTAACACAGCATCATATAAGGTAAGTCCTTCAATACTTTCACCGTCAATTTTTACAATACGGTCTTTTGGCATTAAGCCGGCTTTCTCTGCTGGTGATTCTCGCATCGGAGATACAATCGTCACTTCTCCATTTGTCATAGTCACCTCAGCACCAATACCCGAAAAATGAGAGTCGAGCTGCTCCATAAATTGAGATGCTGTTTCTTCATCCATATAAACCGAATACGGATCATCGAGTGCCTTAACCATTCCTTCAATCGCACCTTCTAGTAGCACTTTCTCATCGACTTCATGAATATAACGTTCGCTAATTAGTTCCATAGCACTTAGAAACTTTGTAACCGTATCTAGCTCTTCGTGTTTAGCATCGACAGTCTCAGCTAAAACCGGGTGCTTTTCCTCAACAACTTCAGCATCTAGGCCATTCATAAACACATACATACCACTTGCACCAATTAGTAGTGAGAGAACGACAGCAAACGCTAGTGTTTTTCCTCTAATATTGTTCATGACTTTCCACCTCTCTTGCAGAAAAGGCACTACATCCAGTAGATGCAATGCCTTAACATTCATATAGTTAGTATATGTCAGCCTGTACAATTTATGTTTCTTAACTACTATTTACTACTATACTACAATCTGACGCAAGAATAAAGTGAACCTTCTTTAACATAATCTTCTACTTTACTCGCAACTCAATAAAAATTCCTGATGGATCTTTCGTTAGATAGACCTGGCCTTCTTTACTGATGAAGGCTTCAATTTTTTGTAACTGCTCGACTACTTTGTTTCTTGCAGCTTCACTCGGAAACTGAATGGAAAATTTTTTTAATCCAGCATTCTTTTCTTTAAGCGGAGGCGCACCGACTCCTGCCCAAGTATTTAACCCAATATGGTGATGATACCCGCCGGAAGACATAAAAAGGGCTTGGTCTCCAAAGCGGCATACAACATCAAACCCCAATCCCTCTCGATAAAAATGTTCAGCTTCACCTAGGTGGGCAACATGTAAATGAATATGTCCCATTACGGTTTGGGAAGGCAGTTTCGTCCACTGTTTATCTCCTGCCTCGGCAAGAAGATCTGAAAAATCCAATGGATCAACAGTCATCTCAACTTGTCCATCTTGCCAATTCCATTCCGTATCGTTTCGATCTGAATAAATCTCAATCCCATTACCATCAGGATCTGATAAATAAAGGGCTTCACTAACTAAGTGATCCGATGAACCGAAGCGAACTCCTTTTTGTAATAGATGGTTCACTACATTGGCTAAATCCGCCCGCGTTGGTAAAAGTATAGCAAAATGATATAAGCCTGTTGTTGGATACGTCTTCGGGACAGCTCCTTCGATTTGTTCAAGCGTGACTAAGGTTTTTTGACCATCCGCACTTAGATGAGCGGTTTGACCCGTTTGCCTCAATACCTGGAACCCTAATATCTCCTTGTAAAACGATAGGGACCGTTCCAGCTGTCCCACCTTCAAATGAACATGAGCTACAAATGTAATCGGTTCTTGATGAAAATTCATATCCGTCTAGCACCCCTTTACTCGAAATAAATATATAAAACATTCTATTTTCAAAGATTGTTGCATTTGCTTTTGGATCGTAAGCTAAGCTGGTGCTTTAGCGCTTCTGGCATAGCGCGAAGCGGAATAAACGGAAGCAACAGTATACAAAAAGCTAATAAAATGCCTCTAATGCATACATCGGCTTAGTTGTATTCTACTTACTTTATGTAAGTAAGTATATTTTAATAATTAACTATGGTCAAGTAATTAGTTTACGTTTTATTCATTTCTAGTGGTTTGTGGTATCATATAGTGTATTAGGAGTGATTGAATATGAACAAATCTCAACTCTGCCCTAAATTCGAAAAAGCGATGAGTTTGTTAAGTAAACGCTGGACCGGACTAATTATCTATCAATTACTTTCGGGTCAGCAGCGTTTTTGCACAATTGAACAAGCCATTGGAATCAGTGGTAGACTTCTCTCCGAACGTTTGAAAGAGTTAGAAAGCCAAGGAATCGTCAAACGAGAAATTTATCCTGAAACACCCGTTCGAATTGAATACTCATTAACAGAAAAAGGCAAGTCACTAGAACCACTCATGAAGGAAATTGAAACATGGTCGCAAACCTGGATAGCAATCGAACATCAATCATAACAAAACGCTGATAGGGTATATCCCCATCAGCGTTTATTAATCGTTTTACTTAATAATAAAAGGCGTGTAAATCATTTTCAGATCTACACGCCTTTATTTATGCAATGACTACAACAAACCCGTTATTGAATATAGTTCATCGGGTTAACTGAGTTTGATTTTGCACCATTCCAAGGACCTCTATGCACTTCAAAGTGTAAGTGAGGACCAGTGGCCGTACCTGTCGCACCCATCGTTCCAATCGTTTGACCGCGACTGACACGCGCTCCGTTTGAAACCGAAATGGAATTTAAATGAGCGTATAGCGTCGTTAAAACTTGTCCATTCACATTATGAGAGATCATAACCGTGTTTCCATAACCATTCATATATCGAGCAGCAATCACCGTTCCGCCTTCAGCTGCATAAATAGGTGTTCCTGTACTATTTGCAATATCGATCCCGTGGTGCATTCTTCCCCCGCCATGTACCGGGTGGATACGCATTCCATAAGCAGAAGAAATTCGCCCGCTAGCCGGACGCATTAATGTCCCGCTTCCAGTCGAAGGAGCTGGTTCAACCGTAGATGGTGATGAGCTGCTGCGACTTGGTTGTTGTTGCTGTTGCTGCTGTTGTTGTTGTTGCTGCTGTTGTTGTCTTTCAAGCTCACGTTGACGCTCTAATTCACGTTGTCTTTCTAATTCTATTTGTCGTTCTCTTTCTTTCCAAGCTTCAAGCTCTTGTTTCATCGCTCTTTCTTGTTGAGCAAGGATCGCATCTGCATCTTCTAGCTCACCGAGGTAACCGTGAATTTCTTCCCCTTTTGCTATCAGCTGTTTCACAATACGATCTTTTTCTTTCTTTTGCTCTTCGAGGTGAGCCATTAATCGCTCAAGTTCTACTAAATGACTTTCTAGTTTTATAAGTTGTTCTTCTACTTCCGCTTTCGCTTCCTCTAGTAATCTATGATCCTCTAAGTGCGCTTCTAAAATATTACGGTCTTGTTGAGCAATCATCGTAAGTGCGCTTAGACGATCGAGGAAGTCACCGAAGCTTTTAGCCCCTAGAATGACTTCAAGGTAACTCACACTGCCGCCATTTTGATACATCGTACGAGCACGATCTTTTAATAATTCATCACGCTCTTCAATTCGTTTTTCAATAATGACGATTTCTTCTTTCAATAACTCAATTTCTTCACGAACTTCTTCGACTTCGGCTTGTTTTTGACTAATTTTTTTATCAGTCTCAGCAACTTCTGTATCTATTTTTTTAATGTCTGCTTCAATTTGTCTTTGTTCTGCTTCTACTCTTTTTAATTCAGCTTCTTGCTCTGCGGCTTCTTTTTGTTTTTCTTGACGTTCCTGTTCAACATCAGAAATTCGATTTTCTAATGTTGGATTGGCCAAAACAAAGTTCGGTCCAAAGCCTGCAAACACTGTACTTGCTGCCAAAGCAAATGATAATAAGACTAACGTACTTCTTCGCCTCATCCACTAGTTCCTCCTCGTATTATATGTTCCTGTTTTATTAGGCTTTTAAAAATTTTCGAACACTCATCATACTTCCCCAAACCCCGATAAACGCGCCAATTACAAGAAGAATTCCCGCCACTTGATAGATCGCAGGGAACACTGGGACAAGTTCAAAAAACATGACTTCCAGTCTAGAACGCATAAACTCAAAGAAATAAGAATATCCACTTACAAGGAGAATAATAGGGATTAACGCCCCAATAATACCAATGAACAATCCTTCGACAAAGAACGGCCAACGAATAAATCCATTAGTAGCTCCTACTAATCTCATAATTTTAATTTCTGGTTTTCTCGCAACAATTGTCATTTTAATCGTATTTGAGATTAGAAACATCGCAGTAAACATCATACCAGCGACTAGAATAAGACCGAATGTCCGCATAAAATCAGTGACCACAAACAATCTCTCGACAACGTCTTTTCCAAAATTAACACTTTCGACGTACGCTAATTCTTCAATTTCAGCTGCTACTGTTTCTGTTAACTGTGGTGTATCTGCTCGTACAACATATTTATCATTAAATGGATTTTCTGAACGCAGCCCTTCAAATACCGCAGACATTTCATCCATACTTTCTATAAACTGATCTAATCCTTCATCACGGTGAACATATTCGATACTTTCAACATGCTGTACATTTTCAATCTGGTCTCTTAATTCGTTTTGTTGTTCTTCATCAGCAGTTAATTCAATATAAACTCGAATTTCCACGTCATCTTCAACCGTCGATGCGAGATGGTTCATGTTGAGGATTAATAATAAGAAAATCCCAACTAAAAAAAGCATAATCGCAACCGCACTGATCGAAGCGAACGTCATCCAACCGTTTCGTCCAAGATTTTTAAAACCTTCTTTCCCGTGACGAGTAAGGGTTCTAAATTTCATATCCGTAGTTCCCCCTTACTTCATCGCGGACAACACGTCCACCTTCAATGGCAATTACACGCTTTTTAATCGTATTAACGATCTCTTTATTGTGCGTCGCCATAACGATAGTCGTCCCTCGATTACTGATGCTTTCTAATGTATCCATTATTTCCCAAGCTGTATCTGGATCAAGATTCCCCGTAGGCTCGTCCGCAATTAGAACACTCGGGTTATTGACGATCGCTCTAGCAATGGCAACCCGTTGCTGTTCTCCACCAGACAACTCACTTGGAAGAAAACGGGCTTTATTTTTTAACTTAACAATCTCTAATACTCGCATGACTTTCTGTTTGATCGTCGCTGGATTTTCCTCAATTACTTCTAAGGCAAACGCTACGTTTTCGTAGACTGATAACTTAGGCAGCAGTTTAAAATCTTGAAAAACCACGCCAATTTTCCGACGGACAAGTGGAACATGTCGATCTTTTACTTTTGCTAGATTTGTACCGTCTATGGAAATTTCACCTTTTGTCGGTTTTTCTTCGCGGTACATCATTTTTATAAAAGTAGATTTCCCAGCGCCACTAGGTCCTACCACATAAACAAATTCACCTTTACCTATCGTAATATCTATCCCATTTATAGCACTAACGCCATTCGGATACGTCTTCCATACATCCTTCATATCTATCAAAACAATCACTTCCTACACAAGTTGGAGTTCGCTTGACTTCATCAATTACATCGAAAATAGAAGTCTATCATCTACATGAAGACTTTACTATCAGTTATTTTTTGAGGATTGCTGTTGAACGATACTCGACAACCTCAAATTCTGTCGTTTTTTCTAATCTAATATATTATAACACCTTTAATTTTACATGGGCATTGCTTTTTATTACAATTTTATTTCAATATCAAAGCGAATGGTGTAAGAATTTAGGTCTTTTTCTGTTTTAATGGGAATAGGAAGTCGACTTTTTTGAACTATTTTCCTTGTCTAACTTTGACGAACGTCATATGTAGTGGGGGATTGAGGCTTTTTAAGGAGGGTTTGATGAGGTTTTTCAATTGAGTTTTCTAGCAAATTTTATTTGTAAAAGTTGGAACTATTTCATAAAATTAAAATGAAAAAACGAGAAGGAGCGTGGTTTATGATTGTTAAAGATCGGCACGAGTTAATAGAATTAGTGTTATTTAGAACTTCTTATTGAAGTAAAGAATTATGCAGGTGACTTTTTAATTGAAAACGACAATTGGTTTTCACTCCCCAAAAAAGAAATTAAAAATCCCTTACTCCAGTTAAAAAGAAGCGAAGATCTATTAAGGCGACTCTTCCAAGACAACGGGATGAATTTGACTGTTGAACCGCATCTGGTCTTCGTAATTCCCGGATTTCATCTGTACCAAGTCCTTTAGGCTTACCTATTATCTTTCCCTCTCAGATACAGCACTTTCTTAAAAATGTGATCATGAATACACCACCTTTAGATCATAAAACACAAAAAGTTATAGCAAAACTTCTATCCATCTCATTAAATGAATCCCCTTATGTTAGACCCCCTCCCTAAACTATCGAGAAACTCAACAAAGGCATTTCATGTGTAAAATGTAACTCTTTATCTACTCATTCTGACACCCATGATGATTTTGTGATTTGCAGCTTTTGCGGTTATAGAGAAACTGTCGAAAGTGCAATTCTTAGGATGGTTGTTGAGTTTAAACTTCTTTTCCCTACTATTAAGATTACCACTAACTTAATGTTTAACTGGTGTAAAGTAATTCATTCCAAGAAAAGGGTTCAACTTTGCCTTTCCAAGCAATTTAAACAAAATGGAATTGGGAGATCGACCTATTATGAGTGAAACGAAGTTATATGGGGAAAGGGTCCTCTTGAGGAGGGATATCCTTTTTGATGTAGTTTGGTCTGAGTCTCTAGCGTTGTTGTCTGTAATATGGATTAGACTATGGGTGAACCTTGTTTTTAATCGGAAGAGTTTCATTAGGTTTAGATATTTCCTTTTACTGTAAATATATCGTAGTAAATAACCACTTAGGTTCACATTTTCCTATTTATTGTAAAGCCTGTAACCTAAGTATCTCTTTAAATAAAAGTTACAATTTGCTCAAGTTTGCAAAAAAAATCAAAGCACCTTGTTTCAAATGGTAGTTCCGGATAATATCCATAAGAAAAAGACTTCTCACCTATAGAGAAGTCTTTTATCTTAATATTGATCTTATTGCTCTACTAACCAAGCTGCAAGGTTTTCAGCTTCTTCACCTTCAACTAAACCTGGTTGCATTGGCCCCATACCTTCAGCTAACACGTGAATGATTTCATCGTATGTGTAAGCTCCGTCAGCTAACCCTGGACCAATTCCACCTTCAAGATTTCCGCCGTGGCAGCTCATACATTTTGCTTGGTATGTAGCTTCAGCCCTTTGTGCATCGTATGTAGCTCCTGTTGTTTCTTCTGCAGCCTCTTCTCCAGCTTCTTCTGCAGGTGCCTCTTCTACTGGCTCCTCAGCTGGTGCAGCTTCATCACCGCCACCGCCACAGGCTCCTAATACTAAAATAGACGCCCCTGTTAATGCCATTAAGAACTTTTTCATGATAAGTAAAGACCTCCTCACTCTAGTATATTTGCAGGTATACCCTACAACGTAATTATAACTCAATTACTGTTTTTTAAAACCCTCACCAAGTACCTCAGTAGCGTTGGTGACAACAACAAATGCAGACGGGTCAGCACTTTTCACTATTTGTTTCAATTTTGTGACTTCCGTTTGATGAACGACACACATGAGAACAGGGCGCTTTTCGTTTGTGTAGCCACCATAACCGGACAGTTTCGTGACACCACGATCTACATCTCTTAGTATACTTTGCCTCACTTCTTCTTGTTTATTCGAAATAATTAATGCAACTTTTGCATAACCAACACCCATTTGAACTAAATCAATGGTTTTCCCCGTTACAAATAGGGCAATTAAAGCATAAAGAGCAAGTTCTATATTAAAAACAATAGCCGAAGTAGCTACGATTAGCCCATCGAGAATAAAGACACAAGCACCGAGTGATAACCCTGTGTACTTATTAATAATTTGTGCAGCCAAGTCCGTTCCACCCGTACTAGCAGCAGCACGAAACACAATCCCTAATCCTAAACCAACACCAATCCCGCCAAATAACGCAGCAAGAAGCGGGTCTGTCGTTGCTGGTTCCACATTTCTTGTTAAGAAAACGACATATGGTAAAAACAATGTCCCAATTAACGTTTTCACCCCGTATTTCATTCCGCCGAGCAGGAGAACACCTAGGATGAACAACGGGATGTTAAAGGCCCATTGCGTAAAGGCTGGCTCAATCCCAAACACATCATAAACGATCGTACTAATCCCGCTAACCCCACCCGAAGCAATTCGGTTAGGCAGTAAGAAAAGGTTAAAGGCAATGGCCACAATCGCCGATCCAAGCAAAATTTGACCATACTCTAGTACCATACTAACCTTTGGATTTAAATAATTATCTCTTCTTTTTTTTGTCATCATCATCATTATGTCTACACTCACTTCTATGAGGAGGTGTCAGGCACCTTTAGCGCACTAAAGGTGCCTGACACCCTTCCGTAATTTTAATCCGTTGGATAGTATAGCACCGGATGAAAAATGTGTAAATGACAGCCAATTAACGCTTTACAAAGGTAAAATTCTTTACTTTGTATATAGCATTTCACTACTCGACAATTTTATCCGAATGAACGAAAAAGGGGTGCCAGGCACCTTCAATGCAGTGAAGCGTTGAAGGTGCCTGGCACCCCTAAAAGAATACCGCCGCTGGGTTAGCGGTGGTTGGTGAGTTGTTCTAGGAATTGTTGGTTGTTTGCAGCGGTGATCGTTGGCAGGAGTGGTTGTAGGGCTTCGGCTCCCTGTTTCAAATAGACTTCTAAGGCTTCTTTCATTTGTTCATCTACCGTTACTTCTTTTACATATGGTGTCCAATCGACATAGGCGCGAAACTTTACAGGATGCGCTTTTGCTAACGCAACAATTTCCTCCAAATCTGTCCCAAGATACATTTCTAATGCAAATAAATGAACAACAGCCTCATTCGATCGATCATTCTGTAACGCTTTATACTGCCACTCTCTCGCCTCTTTCCACATACCGCGCTCCATTAAAGCTCTCGCGTGGAAATAATTATTATAATTCCAGGGGTAGTAATGACCCCTTATAGCGGACAAGGCCTGTTTATACTTTCCAAACCACAGGTCGTAAGCTTCCCAATCTTTTTCTCTATACGCGTTTTCCACCAGCTTAAAGTAATAATCCGGATGGTCTGTCATTTCCGCTAACCGTTCCATGTACGTATAGTACTGCTCATTCTCAATTCGATGTTCCCGTCCTCGGTCTTTGTGAGCTAGGATTTCAGTGATCATTTTTAACGAGTGAACATCATTTGGATTGGCCTCCAAATCTTTTTGATAGGCCGCTAAAGCCTCATCCAATCGTTCTTTCAAAAGCAACCGATCAGCGGCTGTTAACTCTCGAGTCTTCACTTGGAAAAACGGAATATCACCGATCGTTTCATCCTTTAACCGGTGCCCCGCACTTCTTCCAACTTCCACCCCGTTCTCATCGAGTGCCCGTACAGACCAGGAAAATTGTCCTTCTGGGTTATTAAGTCCTAATAATGTTTCAGGCTCTAAAATAACATTTCCATCCTCGTCTATAGAATACGAACCTGATGACTCTAAGTACCAAAGCTCGTGAATCGGGACTGTAATGGCCGTCTCTTGGATCCCCGCCCACGCTGTAAACGTAATCCCGCCATTTTTCATCGGAACAAAGATTAATACTTCATACGTTTCAGCATCTTCTATAGGAACCCATTCAAACGTCATCTCGTCCTCTACAATCGCGACATTGTTCACCGGCTGAACGACATCCATTAATGGGCGAAATGTAATATCATACGTTAGTTCCGTACCGTAATCGACATTTAACCAATCATACATATCCGCAGCCCATGAATAGCCGTCCACATGATGAAATTGGAGACCTAAGCCTACTTGATAGCTGTTCGGTACGACATCCTGAAAATGATAATATCCATTCTCATCCGTTTGCGTGACATAGTACTCCATTTCAGCATGGGCACTACGATGAACATTCGAAGGATCTCGCAAATAGACGTACACATCTTCAAGAGGGCTTCCGTCCGTTCTTTTAATTTGGCCTTCTACAGTTCCAAAGTCATTTTCCCCACCGCCATCGGCCAGCATTTGCTCAATCCGTTTTTTCATCCCCATAAGCGGATAATCATTTTCATCATAGTATTCGTAGTTGTCTTCGAATTCTGACCTTCGTTTCGCAAAAGCATCTTCCCATTCTTCGATAACCTCATAGGCTTCAGTTAGCCGCTTGTCACGAAGCAGAGCTTCTACATAGAGCTTCGTCCACGATTCTGAAGGTTCATACGTTAGATCATGTTCTGCTAGTCGCTCTCTCTCCTCTTTTTTGATTTGTAAAAGAAGATCAATGGCTTGTTGGGAAGCGCCTTCCTCTAAAAGAAACTGGGCACGCGTCAACATGAATTCTTCATTGAAATAGTACGAAGCATGGTTCTTCCATTCGCTTTCCTTTTCGAGTAAAAACGCAATCGCTGCCTGGGCTCCTTCTGTTTTTCGTACATAATGGGCATATTCATTTACTGCACTTCCATACTCCCAGTTGTACTGTTGACTATTTTCTATATAAAAAGCGAGGTACGGTGCGATTTCATCGAGGGTAAATCCGCTCCAATACGCTTCCGTTCCCTCCCCCATCGAAAGGCCTGGGCTAATATAGATCGGATGATCACTTCCTCTTGGCCATGAAGAGACCATATATTTATTGATGAGATCTAATTTTCTGGAGGTTGTAGTTGCGCTTTCAATAAGTTCCCTTATTTCTGTACCAGCTTGCGGTTTACTTTCTTGCAGCATTCGGTCCACCTGGCGCTCGTTGATTAGAGGTACGACTATAAAATTGATAAATAAAAATAAACCGATGAAGCCTATGCTTCCAAAAAGCAAATGCTTTCTTTTCATCCGTACCTTCCTCATTTTTCTCCCAACCTCTCCTCGATCATTTCACTCCAGTAGATGCTTCCTTTCATATCAACTAGCTCCCCCTTAATTTCGGTATCTTCCTTAAGAGAAACGAAGGGTAGCGTTATGACTAATAGTAGAGCACAGACCGTTGCTGAAACAGGTAATAACGGAATGTCGACTTCGTTATTAAGCCATCTGTTTAGTCGCTCATTCCACGTTTTCGGGTGGGTTCGTTTGAGGACAGCTTCTGTTTTTTGAAAGTTGTGTTCTTCTAATTGTTGTTGCAACTTTTGTTTTATATGTTGACGATTATCGTTCATACCGTTCACGCTCCAACCGTTCTTTTAATAGCTTTCTTCCACGAAACAGATTGCTTTTCACTGTGTTTTCTTTCATATCAAGCAATTCGCTAATCTCGGACACTGAGTAACTTGAATAATAGTAGAGCGTTAGCACTTCCCGATATTGGTAGTCGAGCGTTTGTAAGTGGCCAACTAACTCTTCATCTCCTTCGACCTGAATGACAATGTCCTCTGCTGATGTGAAATCGATGGCATCAATGTCCTCTTCGTCTCGCTTTCGCAGGAAAATATGGCGAAAGCTCCATTTTCTCAGTCGCCGGCGACAAAGATTAATCGTAATCGAAGTCATCCAACTTTTTAATTTATTGGCATCTAGCAGCGTGTCGACTTTTTCATAGGCCGTTACAAATAGATCTTGCACGACCTCTTCTGCTTCATAGCGATCTTTCAGTAACAGAAGCGCCACCCTAAAAAAGTAATCCCCATACAACCGCATGAGCTCACGCAGCCCTTCCTCCTCCTTATTCTTCAAACGCCGCACTAATTCGTCCATTTGACCTCTCCCATTTCCAGCATCGTTCCAACTACATTCTCTAAGCGTATCTATACAATAGTGCCAACTCAAGCGTAAAAGGTTGCAAAAAATAAAAAAAAAAACGGTACCAGGCACCTTCATCACAGTAAAGTGTTGAAGGTGCCTGGCACCGTAATTCGAAATCGTTAGAGCAATGCTTCTGCTTCTACCACTTCAAGGCAGAGGTTAGCTCTAGCAGACAGGTCTATTTCATATGGGGTTACTTTTTGCTGCTCTTCATCTCTAATAATTCGAACAACAGGCCGTCCAGCTGATTTAAAATCATAATTACACACAATGCCTGAGCGGCCATCATTTAAAGTAACCGTTAATCCTTGCGGGTAAATGGCAACTGCATCTTTAAACAATTTCACCTGGTGGGTATCAAACTGTGTCCCACATCCCGCATATAAGATTTCTAACGCTCGGTGTGGCAACATGGCTGGACGGTAGACGCGGTGACTCGTAAGCGCATCAAATACATCGGCAACACTCATGATTTTAGCGTACTTATGAATTTCGTCCCCCTTCAAACCTCGAGGATAGCCACGACCATCTATTCTTTCATGGTGCTGCAGTGCACAATGCGAGACAGGGATAGGAATTTCATGTACCTTCCTTAAAATATCAAAACCTAATTCACAATGCGCTTTCACTTGGTCATATTCTTCTTTTGTTAGTTTGTCAGGTTTATTAATCACCTCGAGCGGGATATACATTTTCCCTGCATCATGAAGCAACGCACCTAAACCAATCTCTTCAATGTTCTTGATTGGCATCCCATTTGCAATCGCTAACTGACAGGAATAAATGGCTACATTGACGCTGTGAGTATACAAATAATGATCGTGAACCTTTGTCGTTGCCAGTAAGTTTAAAGCCACTCGATTTTCTGATAAACAACTTAATATCTCTTTAAATACCTTTTGGAAACTCCGAAGCGCCCTGCCCGTCTTAATCATATTTTGTGTAACTGATGATTTTCCGTTACAGTCCGCCAGAGCATTTAAACCATCCGTTATGACGTGAACCGCTTCCGTACGCAGCTCTTCAGGAATGGATTCAATGACATCAATTCCTTCTGATTCGGCATCTTCTATGTATATAGTAAAAATTTTATATTTTTTTAAACTTGCTAATAAATTTGGAGTTAGTTCCGTTCCTTGACGTAACAGGATATTGCCATTTTCATGACGAATAGTCTTCCCTAATTTTACTCCCGGTTGGCATCTATTTAATGTAATTAACCGCATACTCTTCTGCCCCCTACTGCTGTTCGTCCATCAAGATTGATAGATGTGTATTTATCTATTCCCAATAATTTACTCTCTTTTAAATCAAACCTTGTTGACTCATAAGCCTATAGACTCATACACATTTTACTATTAATAACGAAGTAAATCGACAAGTTTTTTCCTATTTCTACAAGAAAACAGATAAAAAGACAAATGCACAAAAAAATGGTACCTGGCACCTTTAGCGGGCTAAAGGTGCCAGGTACCATAAATAAATGGAACCAAAAATAATCATTTACATCATCGAGCGCAGGTAAGCGTCGATGAAGCCGTCGAGTTCGCCGTCCATGACGGCGTTTGTGTTTCCAATTTCGAAATTCGTACGGTGGTCTTTCACTAAGCTGTATGGGTGGAACACGTAGGAACGAATTTGGCTACCCCAGCCAATATCCTTTTGTTCGCCACGGATTTCTGCAAGTTCAGCTTGTTGCTCTTCGATTTTTAATTGATAGAGCTTCGCCATCAGCATCTTCATTGCACGCTCACGGTTTTTAATTTGTGATCGTTCCGTTTGACATGTCACTACCGTATTCGTCGGCACGTGTGTAATACGTACGGCTGAATCGGTCGTATTAATATGCTGACCACCGGCACCACTTGCACGATACGTATCGACCTTCAACTCTTCTGGTGACACATCGATTTCTACATTATCATCCAGCTCTGGCATGATTTCACACGAAACGAATGACGTATGTCGTCTACCTGATGAATCAAATGGCGAAATACGTACAAGACGATGAACGCCTTTTTCCGCCTTTAAGTAGCCATACGCATTATGCCCTTTAATGAGAAGCGTAACACTTTTGACTCCCGCTTCGTCCCCAGGTAAGTAATCGAGCGTTTCAACTTTGAACCCTTTTTTCTCCGCCCAACGCGTGTACATACGTAGCAACATTGAAGCCCAGTCTTGAGACTCGGTTCCACCTGCCCCAGGATGTAATTCTAAAATCGCATTATTTTTATCATATGGCTCGCTTAATAATAATTGAAGTTCGTATTCATTTAACTCCTTCGCTAAACTCGTAACACCTTCATCCAACTCATCCATAAATGAGTCGTCGCCTTCTTCTTTCGCAAGCTCATACGTCACTTCAAGATCATCGTATTTTTCTTGCAACTCTTTATACGTCACAACCATTTCTTTTAATGCATTCGATTCATTGATGATTTGCTGCGCCGTATCTTGATCATTCCAAAACTCCGGCTCAGCCATGCGCTCATCCAATTCGCTCATTCGAGTCTCTTTTGCTTCTAAGTCAAAGAGACCCCCTAAAGTCCGCTAATCTCTTAGCCATTGTTGACAATTCTTGCTTCACTTCTGTTAAATCCATCGATCCTTCACCTCATTAAGTAATTGAACACCTTTTTAATATATGCCAAACGCCTGCAAAAATTGAGTGCAAAGGAGCAGATGCAACAAGCGCATCTGCTCCGAAATCACTTACAATCTACCGCAGCACTGCTTATATTTCTTTCCACTTCCACACGGGCAAGCGTCATTACGACCCACTGTATTATTATTACGAACTGGCATCTTCTTCTCTTTGCTTCCTTCACCAGCTGCCGCACTCATATGAACCGCTTTTCCTTCAGCCACTTCTTTACGCTCTAGGTTTTGCTCGACTTGTGCTTTCATGATATACATGGCGACTTCATCTTCAATCGAAGCAACCATTTGCTCAAACATTTCAAAGCCTTCAAATTTGTACTCACGCAGCGGATCATTTTGCCCGTAAGCACGTAAATGAATTCCTTGACGCAATTGATCCATTTGGTCGATGTGATGCATCCACTTGCGGTCAACCGAACGAAGCATAATTACTTTTTCAAACTCACGCATATGCTCACTCGTAAATTGCGATTCTTTTTCATCATAAGCTGCTTTTACTTTTTCTAAAATCAGCTCTTCCATTTCTTCTGGGTCAAGACCTTTCAAGTCTTTTTCTGTAACTTCGCCTTCTGGTAACAACATCATCTTAATGAAGTTTTCAACCGCTGTTAAATCCCAATCCTCAGGAACTTCCGATTCAGGTGTGTGCAACGCAACATTACGCTTCACAACGGACTCAATCATCTTCTGAACGATATCACGCAGGTTGTCAGACTCCATCACTTCCATACGCTGCTTATAAATAATTTCACGTTGCTCACGCATGACATCATCGTATTGTAAAATTTGTTTACGCGCATCGAAGTTGTTTCCCTCGACTCGCTTCTGAGCTTGTTCAACTGCACGGCTTACGAGTTTACTTTCAATCGGTTGATCCTCTTCTAAGCCTAAACGGTCCATCATCGTCTTCATGTTATCCGAACCGAAACGACGCATTAACTCATCTTCCATCGATAAGTAAAATTGAGATGTACCCGGGTCACCTTGACGACCAGAACGTCCACGCAACTGATTATCAATACGACGGGACTCATGACGCTCTGTACCGAGGACAAATAAACCACCGAGATCTTTCACGCCATCACCAAGCTTGATGTCCGTACCACGACCAGCCATGTTTGTCGCAATCGTCACTGCACCTTTTTGCCCAGCATTTTCAATGATTTCAGCTTCACTGAAGTGATTTTTCGCATTTAACACGTGGTGAGGAACTTTCTTTTTCTTTAAAAGTTTCGAGACAAGCTCAGACGTTTCAACACTTACCGTACCAACAAGGACCGGCTGACCTTTTTTATGAAGTTCTTCAATTTCATTAACAACCGCATTGAACTTCGCTGGCATCGTTTTATAAATTAAATCTGGACGATCATCTCTGGCAATCGGCTTATTCGTCGGAATGCTCATAACGTCCATACCATATACTTGCTGGAACTCTTCTTCTTCCGTTTTCGCAGTACCCGTCATCCCTGCAAGCTTTCCATAACGACGGAAATAGTTCTGGAATGTTGTTGAAGCAAGCGTCATACTTTCACGTTGGATTTCAAGACCTTCCTTCGCTTCAATCGCTTGGTGAAGCCCATCACTATAACGACGACCTTTCATTAGACGTCCCGTAAACTGGTCGACAATAACGATTTCACCTTCATCAACTACATAGTCCGTATCACGGTGCATGACGACATGCGCTTTTAACGCTTGATTAATGTGATGATTTAGCGACACATATTTTTGGTCAAATAAGTTATCAATATTAAAGCCTTTTTCCGCTTTATTGACCCCTTCTTCGGTTAAAAGAACCGTTTTTGTCTTTTCATCCACTGTATAATCATCTTCATTGCGAAGAGAGCGTACAAATGCATTGGCTTGAGTATATAGATTGGTCGATCGCTCAACCGAACCGGAAATAATGAGCGGGGTTCTCGCTTCATCAATTAAAATTGAGTCGACCTCATCAATTACAGCAAAATAAAGCGGACGCTGCACCATTTGGTTTTTATAAAGCACCATGTTATCACGAAGGTAGTCAAATCCGTACTCATTGTTCGTACCATATGTGATATCCGCAGCATACGCTTCTTGCTTTTCTTCTTTTGAAAGTCCACTTACGTTTAAGCCAACCGTTAGTCCTAAAAACTCATACAACTCTTTCATAATTTCGCAGTCACGACGAGCTAAGTATTCGTTGACAGTAACAACGTGAACGCCTTTTCCAGTAAGCGCATTTAAATAAACGGGCAGGGTTCCAACGAGTGTTTTACCTTCCCCCGTTTTCATCTCCGCAATGTTTCCATTATGTAAAACGATCGCACCTAAAAGCTGCACTCGGAACGGTCGCATTTTTAAGACACGTTCAGATGCTTCGCGAATGACCGCATACGCTTCCGGCAGTAGTTTATCTAAAGTTTCCCCATTATTGTAACGATTTTTGAATTCTTCTGTTTTCGCACGTAACCCATCATCCGAAAGTTTCTTTGTATCATCAGCTAACGCTTCAATTGCATCAACGATTTTCTCATATTTTTTCAGCTGGCGTTGACTCGGATCACCAATGACTTTTTTCAATAATCCCATCATAGAAATTCTCGTCCTCTCTTCCTCTCATTTCAACGAATGGCAAAGGATAGTTGCATCCTCTAAGACCAACTCTACACACTTAAATTCAATTTTATCAGTTTACACCTTGACTTACAAGGTAACACCTTTTTTCCACAGTTCCCACTACTTCGCTACCCGGCAAAAGAAACCCTTTAATTTTCTCTGTATGATGGCAGTTCGCGCGGTATGGCATTTATGGTAGCAGGCACCTTTACCACTCTAAAGATGTAAAGGTGCCTGCTACCTCATTCATTAAGCGGCACTCACAAGCCCTTATTTTAGAGAAAATCACTGCCTTGAAGTGATAAGGGCACTCAGATGCCCTTATTTGCTTAAAATCGACCACAAACAGGGTCAAAAACAATAAATAAAGGCCTCTGAGTGCCCTATGAGCTCAGAAGGTGCACTTTTTACAGAAATAAGGGCCCCTCGAGTCCCTAATTTCCATCTTATCTTCATTTCCATTTCCATCTTACATAACGTCCGTTGCTTTCATCCATCAAGATTATCTTGCCCAATCATAACTGCCATTACGCTATACCATCCCTACTGATCATGAAACTTCCACACAATTGATGCCTGACATTCTTCGCCCCAAAAACAAAAAGAGCACAACTGAAAATTCAGCTGCACTCTTCTCTATTTTACGATCACTCAGGCTCAATTAAGCCGTAGCGCCCGTCTTTACGACGATATACTACATTTGTTTCTCCATTTACGGAATTGTTGAAGACGAAGAAGCTGTGACCAAGCATGTCCATTTGTAGAACAGCTTCCTCAGCATCCATCGGTTTGAAAGTGAAACGCTTTGTACGAACGATATCAATATCTTCACTATCAATGTCTTCCTCAATGGAAGGCTCGATATCATTTTTGAACATATATTTAAGGGTACCGTCTTGACGGAACTTACGATTAACTTTAGTCTTGTGCTTACGGATTTGACGCTCTAGCTTTTCGACTACAAGATCAATCCCTGCATACATATCCGCATGCTTCTCTTCAGCACGCAGTAATAATTGCGGCATTGGGATCGTAACCTCAATAATATTTTCGTTATTCATTACTTGCAGTTTCACATGCACCTCAGAAAGAGGGGTTGAATCAAAGTACCTCTCAATTTTACTTACCTTTTTCTCTACATAACTTCTTAATGCTGGAGTTACCTCTAGGTTTTCGCCACGAATGTTAAAGTTCACAGTGAAACTCCTCCTTTCCTATGTATTATAATATTCTATATACCCCTTTATTAATCCTTCATAACCTTCATTTATTTTATGGCAGAATCGTGTCAAAAAATGTTGAAAAATCCTTCTCGAGTGAAGGGACAAAAACCGTATGAACACAATTCGAACCTTTGTAAAAATGATGTAAAGTTAAAAGCATATATAACATCGGAAAATCTATTCAAAGAAGATTGCACTTTACGAACTCCTATTTTAGTCACCTGGCCATTCAAAACTAAAGACATCTCTAAAAATTAAAAATGAACTGACCCATAGGCGAGGCCGAAAATTTCCATATAAAAACCTGCTCCTCACAAAAAGGAACAGGTCTGCTCATTTCGTTGTATATGATGCATAAAGCTAAAAATTCATTTCCAACCTGGGATGTGAATTACAGCTTTGTTACGTTTGCAGCTTGAGGTCCGCGAGCACCTTCAACGATTTCAAATTCTACTGCTTGACCTTCGTCAAGAGATTTAAATCCATCAGTATTGATAGCTGAGAAGTGTACGAATACGTCGTCTCCATCTTCACGCTCGATAAATCCAAAACCTTTTTCTGCATTAAACCATTTTACTTTTCCTTGCATGCTTTCACATTCCCTTCGTAAATTAAATCATTGTGAAAATATTCCACAGTTTCACTATATCAGAACTTCTATATAGGCGTCAAACCCCTTAGGCTCTAAAGTTTGCGACAAATATTGACGAAAATTTCGCCTATCAATTTCCGCCCTGAATCCAGGTAATCGACTAAATTATGTTATTAAAATGTTAAATATAGTGAACTGTGGATTTTCGTAATTTATTATCTCTGAATTTGAAATTAATATACGCATTTTGGCTAAAAATTTTGTTGATGGAAAAAGATTTCGCTTAAGAAGCATAGTACATTAAGTAATGTTAGCATCTTATTAAAAACCCAGTAAACGTTGGCTAAAACCATAACCTCTAATCACTCACCAAAACACACCCACTACTTTTTTCCTCCTAATATATTCCTACCCAAACAATCCTATTGTCGAATTAATCAACATTTAGTTCTATCTATTTCTTCATCATTATCATCAACCTGTAATAAAAGTCATAATACTTTTACAATTATTTCAAGAAAACATTATTGCTAATTGTTTTCCTAATTTGGTAATATAAAGTTACGTCAAAGTTTGACGAAATTTAATCTTTCCTGGGGTTAAATCTAACCCCTATACCCCTACACAGCCGGTCATCCTCTAGAAAGAGCTGTGATGCTTTTTACCGTCTCCTACGAGGTTCGGTGCATAAGCAAACTAACTTTGTCCCTCACCATTATGTCCCGGTCAGGTAATCAGCTCCTACCATGCGGTGTACTAGAAAAGTAAACTGCATCCTGATCTTCACACTTACATAATACCTTCTAATACACCGCTACCTTTTTAAAAATAAGTCCTCAAACGATAAATTCCATGCGAATTTTGTCTTAATATCACATATGATTACCCCTATTAAAAACAGTAAAGGTATGCTAAAGTTTTTATTTGAAATGTGTTTATAACAAGGGGGTACTTATGAGTTTTATAAAAGCTTTATTTGTTAGCTTATCTCTTATATTACTTTTAGCAGCTTGTAGCGGTGGTGAACCATCATCTAGCACTAACACAGACAACCAAGACACGACCGATGCTACAGTTCTATCAGTAGATGAAATTATTGAAAAATCGATAACCGCAATGAATAAATTAGAGAGCTATACGATGGAAATGAACAACGAGCAAGAGCTTGAAATGCCTGGTCAAGATCCATTCCAAATGAACATGACAATGGTTGCCGATATTACAGTGGAGCCAATGAGACTATATCAAAAAATGACAATGACTGGACTTGAGGAAAGTGTAGAAGTCATTGAAACCGAAAGTTATTTTACAGAAGATGGAATGTTTGTTAAAGACTCCATGCAAGGTGGATGGGTGAGGTTTCCTGAAGAATTTTCACAAGATCTTCTAGAAGTTTCACAACAGCAAATGAATGCCGAAGAGCAACTTAAAGTCTTTAAACAATTCGCTGAAGATACCCAGCTTACAGAAGAGGAAAGCCACTATATCTTAACAGTCTATGGGTCTGACGATAACTTTAAAACGATGGCACATGAAGCAATGGGCTTTATGCAAGAAGCTGGAGCTAGTGCCATGATGGATGAACTTCTAGGAATGATGGAAGTCCAAACGTTTAACTATGTGATCTATATCGATAAAGACACGTTCTACCAAACGAAAATGGACGTTGAAATGCATATGTCTATGACAATAGAAGATGAAACCATGGTGACTATCCAACGAATGACGGGCGTCATAACGAACTTTAACAACGTCGATGAAATCACTATTCCACAGGAAGTGCTAGATTCCGCCGAGGAATTCAGCTTTGAATTCCTCGAAGGCTTAGAAGATATGGAAGACTTCGACCTTGAAGAATTCGACTTCGACGTGATAGAAGAAGATGAACTTACGGATGAGGACGAAATCGAAGCAGACGAAACTGAAGAAGAAGCTTAAGCATGAAAAGCACTCCCATATTCGGGAGTGCTTTTGTTTACTTTAGCACAGTAAAGGTACGTGGCACCTTTCATACACTAAAGGTGCCGCGTACCGATTATTAACGTTTATTTCTTCTTACCCTTCACTGCCTTATCGACTTGCTCGTGCTGCTACAACTTTCCTCGTTATCCACTTTTCAATCTCAACGATTACAAAGACGGCAAACCCGATGAGGACCGGAATGATCCAGTAATCGGCGGGAATAGGTACCGTTCCTAATACCGTGTTCATGAACGGAAGATAGGTAACGCCTAACTGAATGATAATGAGAAGTCCTGCGACGATAAACGCGACTTTATTCGTAAAAAAGTCTTTCGTCAGGGCAAAGTTTCGTTCGCTTCTACAGTTGAACAAATGAAATAATTGAGCAATTACTAACGCTTGGAGTGTCACGGTGTTCACCGTCGCTTGGTCATAACCGTTGTTCATTAACTCAGCGTTCATCGCTAAAATTCCGCCGCCGATCAACAGCGATACAAAGACGATCCGGAAAATATAATAAGGACTTAACAGCTTCGTATTCGGCTCCCGCGGTGGGCGTTCCATCGTTCCTTTTTCTAACTTCTCAAAAGCAATCGCCAAGGAAATCGTCACGGCCGTAATCATGTTCACCCAAAGGATTTGTACAGGAGTTAATGGCATCATCGTCCCGAACAATATAGCCGCAAAGATCAGAAACGCCTCAGCCCCATTCGTCGGTAAAATAAACAGAATTGTCTTCTTTAAATTATCATAAACACGCCGGCCTTCCCGCACCGCATTAACAATCGTTCTAAAATTATCATCGACAAGCACCATTTGCGAAGCATCTTTGGAAACCTCGGTCCCTTTGATGCCCATCGCTACACCGATATCAGCCCGCTTTAGCGCCGGTGCATCATTGACACCATCCCCGGTCATCGCACAAATATGTCCGTGTTCTTGTAACGCTTGCACGAGTTGCAGTTTGTTTTCAGGACTCGTTCGAGCGAAGACATCATAGTCAACGGCTGCTTGCTTTAATTGTTCGGGTGTCATCTGATCGAGTTCGCGCCCTTCAATTGCCTGCGTGCCATCACCGATTCCGAGCTGGTTTCCAATCGCAATTGCCGTTTCTTTATGATCGCCCGTAATCATTTTGACGACAATGCCGGCCTTCTTACATTCCGAAACTGCCACAATCGCTTCTTCTCGAGGAGGATCGATAATTCCAGCTAATCCGAGCAACGTCAGTCCCGACTGCACGTCGACATGATCAATTGAGGTAACGTCAGAACTTACTTTTTTCATCGCCGCTCCAATGACCCGTTTCCCCATCTGCGCCTGCTTCTTCATCTTTCCTTCCCACAACGTTTTTTCACTTGAGCCTGCTTCTAGTCCCGCCATTTCAAACAGACGGTCAGGAGCTCCTTTTACATAAATCACTTTTTCTCCATTCACTTCTACTAAAGAAGCCATATATTTATAAGCGGAGTCGAATGGGATTTTTGAAAGCGACTCTAACTTCGCGACCGGTTGGTTCGCTTTTTCAGCTACTGTCACTAAGCAGCTTTCCGTCGGCTCCCCATTAATCACCCACTGCCCTTGCTCATCTTGATAAAGACTCGCTTCATTGACCGTTTTTACACACGTTAAAAAGTCTTTTAAAGCTGCATCTGTCTCCAGATCCGCTTCTTGACCTTCGTGCTCTATTCGACCGACCGGTTCATACCCTGTTCCAGTAATCGTAAACTCTTTTTCCGCTAAGATTAACGAAGTCACCGTCATTTCATTTTTCGTCAACGTACCTGTCTTGTCCGAACAAATGACAGACACCGCACCTAACGTTTCAACCGACGGCAAGTTCCGCACAATCGCATTGTTACTCGCCATCGTTTGAACACCCAAAGCTAAAATAATCGACAAGATCGCCGGCAACCCTTCAGGAATCGCCGCTACCGCAAGCCCAATGACGGCAAGCAACAGTTCTGACGCCTCATAGTCATGGAAGGTGTAACCAAATAGAAACATCGCCGCTGCCCCAAATAAAATAACGACAGAAATCATTTTCCCAAATTTCGCAGTTTGTTTTAAAAGCGGCGTTTGCAGCTCTTCCACCTGAGTCATCGATGTATTGATTTTTCCAATCTCGGTTTGCTCTCCTGTAGCGACCACAACTCCCATTCCTGAACCGGAAGCAATCGACGTTCCGGAAAACACCATATTTTTTCGATCACCTAGAACTGTATCCTCCGGCAACGTCTCGGTTCTTTTCTCTACCGACACCGACTCCCCGGTTAAAGGAGACTCTTCCACTTTTAAATTGTCCGCTCTCAACACCCGAAGATCAGCGGGGATTTTGTCTCCAGCACGTAACAACACTATGTCACCAGGAACCAATTCCTTGGAAGCAACTTCCGTCCGAAGACCGCCTCGAATGACATTCGCCTTCAAGGAAAGCATGTTCCGGATGCCATCCAGCGCTTTTTCCGCTTTATTTTCTTGAACGTAACCAATCACAGCATTAATAATCGCAACGAGTAAAATAACCGCCGTATCAATATAATGACCTAAAACAACGGTGATGAGCGCAGCCGCGAGTAACACATAAATCAAAACATCATGAAAATGCTTGAAAAACTTCTTCCATTTCGGCTCGACCTTTCCGACAGGAAGTTCATTTTTCCCGTACTGCGCCTGCCTCGCCGTTGCCTCTTCGTTCGTAAGCCCTTGTTTCTCGTCGGTTTTTATCTGTTCTAAGACGTGCCCAGCTTCTACGTTGTACCACTTTTTTTCTTCCAACTCACTACCTCCCCAGAAGTCCAACTGAACTATGATGTTTTTTCAACTATTAATTCCTTATGAAATTAGAAGACTCTAATGTAACGACTTAAAATCGTTAAAGCAGATCCTTCTATTTCATGAAATTTCGTCTAATTTGTTACCTCCATTGTATCTTTTTCCTGGTATAATTTCCTGAAGAGATTATGGAGATTTTTAGAAACTTTGTCAGATTGTTTAACCCGAAATTAGGTGGTGACATTATTGTGTACTCTATTCCAATTTTGGTAGGTATATGGTAGGGTATTCATAGTGTTAAATTCCTAGTGATGGAGATATGAGATGGTAGATTTAAAACAGTTAGAAATTCAAATAGAGCAAAAGCGGCAGCAAATGTTAGAGTATTCATTAACCTATGGAATATCATCTGCGAGAACCCTTCAGATCAGTAAGGAATTGGATGAACTATTAAATCAGTATGAAGAAGTGAAAAATCAAAAGAGTAGCAAACAACGAAATCACTTGATGAGGCAATCGATATAATGATTGTTGAAAAGAATACACTTAACAAAATGATGGCCAAACCTTTATTTAAAAGGGGTTGGCCATCATTTATTATACTTATTTATTTAATTTCGCCCCGCTGTTTTAATAACCACAACAACGGTTTTGTACTGTCATTGTTCTCAGACCTTGAAGTTGATACAGAGCTGGACAGAAAAAATTGATACTTACTAAATTTACTTTCCAATTGATTAACAAAAAACTGGTAGCCGACAGATGAAAGAAAGGCTTTGCAATCATTATTCACTCTCTCTAACTCGCTCTTAGGAGGATTGTCTAACGATTGCCCGGTTTCATTATCTATCGTACTGCTTACTTCATAAGATGATATTCTTTCTTCTAAACCAAATGCATCTACCTTATTTATTACAATTGCTAACGGAATGTTTAACTTCTTATTTTCCTTTATTCCAATATTTTTAGCAAGATGAACCATTAACTTATCAAAGGTATCATCTAAAAGCTCAGCCGATTGGTTTACTTTGGAAGGATGATCGCGAAGTTCTTCCTCTAACTCACTTGCTAAATTTGGTAAAGCAAACGGATCAATCACTAGAATTAAACCATCCAAATAGTCGTAATAACTGTGCCTCGCTAACTCTTTTGTATTACTGTACGCTTCACCAGCAGGATCATAAAAATAAAGAAGTTTATCGTTTCTCCAACTTTTATTTGTTAACTTCACATTCATGGCAAAAGGCTTCGTCTCACTTGTTTTCGCCGGAAAGTGTCCACTTTGCATTCCGTTAACTTTTTGCTCATGAAGTACCTTATCATCTTCGTTTAAAAACTCTACGTCCCAGCCTCGCTCAGGCGCTACCTTGTGTCGTAACTGTTGAATTGTAGACGTCACAAACGAAGTTTTTCCAGACAAAGGTCCACCAATTACAGATACACAAAATGGAGTTGCTTCTTTCGTATGTAACGGTTTATGACACTCTTTACAGACTGAATGCAGTTGATGGCGTTGTGTAAGATAAGCAGCCGGTATGTCTTGTCCACATTGGCACTTTCTGTTTCGAACGCCAAATAATCCTGGTCGCAAATTGGAATGAACTGTCCCACAATTAAAACATAGGTAATCTGGAAGTTCCGACTTATGATAACAGCTAGGACAAACCGTATTCACCTTTTTGGACTTCAAATGGAATTGATCTAATAAATAAAAAATAGCTAGATAAATATACGTAACAGAAGATATCAATCCTACAACGATCAAATGAAACAAAGAAAATATAGTTAAAAGTACAAAACCTAAACATACAACGGATATAGCACCTATTCGCCAGGTGACAAACGGAATCATCCCTAAACAATTTCCATATACACTCTTCAAATGATTAGATGTAAGATTAAACCTCTTCATGCTAGTCATGTTTACTTGGAGCGTATTTCGATAGGCACTTCTAATATCTTTGAAAGCTTTTCTGAACCAATAGTTTTGATAGGCCGGTTGACCATTCTTCCTAGCCTCTTCTTCTGTTTCCTTGATGACATTCATTTGAAACACATTTTTATAGTTCATCAGTGACCGGTAAAGACCCGCTGATACTCCTACCAAAACTTGAAAAGGAAACGTCGTTAGAAATACCGGGAACAACGTAACAAAGTGAAATCTTGGTTCGTCCGTACTTTGCCTGTTGACGTAATAAGGTAATACACTAGTGACATACCCTATTAACAAATAAACCCAAATATAATCACTAAAAGTAAAGGCTAAAAGATCAATATTATAAAACACATCAATAGAAAAGCTTTCACTTGAAGCAAAATAATCAGATAGACAGCGGTAAAGATACACACCTAAAAAGCTGTACATGAATCCACTTAAAAAAGTAGCTGGCGGTTTGATGATGAATAAGACAACAGCTAACGCAAAATAAAGCAAATACGACTCGTTAAAATACGAACCTGGGTAAAGGTGAAAATGAATAAGCGGGGCAAATCCCCATATAAAAGCACCATAACCAATAAACGAAAAAAGGTAGTTTCGCGTATACATTCCTAGTAGAAGAAATAACAAACTACCTGATATACCTACTAACTTACGAAAATCTAATGTGTATACGTCTGTTGACCAATAGGCAATCCCTATTAGTAAAAACAGACCACTTAAGACAAAATATGTTCTATAAACATATTCTTTCATAATAACTCACCCTTACATTAACGCCCCATTAATTTTTTCACCGATCTCATAAAAGCATTCCCACGTTCTTTTTGCGCTTCTTTATAAAAGCTTTGCCACGCCTTTTTAACCTTGGGATTACCTTTTACATTCTTAAATATCTCATCAATCTTTTTCCCTTCATTCGGGTTTTCAATGAGGTATTTTTTCATTTCTTCTTTAGCTGATCGGCTATACTCATCAGCTTCTCGATCATTAAGCAAGGAGAAGTATTCTGCAAAGAAATTCGGTGAATGTTTTAACTTTTGCGTTTCTTTTAATTTTTGTAGTGACTCGATCAAAGTTGGAGTAAATTCTACTCTATCTATTTTTTTCACTAAATCACTGAAATCTTTTCTGTCTTGATAGAAAGCCGGCATTAAATCAGGAAGGGCCCATAATAAATAATCCTTATATTCCCGTTTGTCTAGTTCTTTCATTGCTGCAGATACGAAGCTTTTAAGATAATCTGTGTCATATTTCTTCTTCTGTTTGAGATCGATTGTCTCAATAGCCAGTACTAGTTTCTTATGATCTTTATCTATCAATTCAAGGTATTTATTGTTTAGTGTAACCAGTTGTTCTCTCTTTTCTTGTAACCCCTCATGGAATGGCAGTATTAGATCGCTTTCTTTCATAAGTGATTTTAATATACCATTCTGTTCTAAAAGATGAACGAGCCCCTTATTCGAAAACAGTTTGATCAGTTCATCAAAAGGTTTGCCAATTAAAACTTCATCTTTATATTTTGAGAGGATATCTTTTGAATGCTCCCCCAAAAATTGATTAAACTTAATGATCTTTTTTAAATATAGATTCAGATAATCTGTTTTGACCTTTGCCGCCTCTATCTCTTTAGTAAATATAAGGAATAGTAATTTTCTTCCTTCTTTATCCTTTTCTAATGTACGAAATACTTCGTCTTCCCACATACTTTGGTGAGTAGCTGTGTCGATCTCTTTCTTGATGAGATCAAGAGAACGATGATTAGTCACTCGTTGACCCCAATAGATGATCATTTGTGCAAAAAAGGATCCTGTGCAGATTTGGTTATATTGAATCTCGCCCGGTAAATATCGAATGATGAAATCCTTTTGACTTGTGTGAAGGTCTCTCCACTCAGTATTCGTTTCAGTAATGAACTGAATAACCTTTTGGTGGTAAACTCTTTCTTTTTCCCTATCGTTCATCTGCTGTAGCTGTTTCCTTAACAGGTCTAATCGTTCAGGTGAAAGAAAGAAATTGTAGACATATTGCCTCTCTACAATTTCTTTATATATGTCCTCAAAAAATCGTTCGATCGATTTGATGGTTGTTTCATCTCTTGCTTCTGTCATCTTGACATCTAGTGCTTCGATCAAAAAGTCGGTTGCCTTCTCGTGATGAGCCTCTAGTTTCGTGATGTTTGCTGTTTCAAAGAGGAACAGAGCGATTTCTTTAACTGCTTCTAGATTACTTCGTGAAGGAATATCACTTAGTTGATCTACTGGTACTTTCTCCATAAACTTTGAAAATGCGTCTTCTTGAAGGTAACGTCTCGCATAACTGATCGCATCCAGCCAATTACTTTCACTTAACATTGCGGAAGGTGAATGTTGCAGAGTAAAGAGTATCAGCGCCTTATCCAGGTCACCATTTACCTGTGAATGTTTGTAGTCCTTTAGAAAGACTTCAAACTTCTTGACAAGCTCTGGCTTTCCTACCATTTGATTAGGATAACTGAAATGACTATTAATTTGACTAACACTATCTTCTTTCATATTAAACATATTCAATTGTGAATACAGTCCGCGATCTTTGAAGTTGAAACGTACAC
Source organism: Alkalihalobacterium sp. APHAB7 (assembly GCF_048323755.1). NCBI lineage: Bacteria > Bacillati > Bacillota > Bacilli > Caryophanales > Bacillaceae > Alkalihalobacterium > Alkalihalobacterium sp. APHAB7. The sequence continues at coordinate 372,555 of NZ_JBLWFS010000001.1, read as the reverse complement.
CTTCATCTAAGGTAGCATTAATAACAAAATTCTCTCTCTCAGGATCATAAGAATAGGTAGTAAAAAATAGTTGTTGCGTCAATTGTAATGGAAGCGCTAGGCGAACAGCAGCGACCCATAACGGAATTTCATTCGGTTCAGCGGTTATAAAAAGAGACCCAGGTGCCCCCTTTTCCTCTATAAGGGCATTTAACATCCCAGTAAGTACATCTTTATTCCGTTCATTGCTTATGAATTTATTCACTTTTTCTTCCGTGATTTCTGTCCCTAGTTGAATAGAAGCCAATGGAGGTAGTGGACTTGGTGCATAACTAATCTCTTGTTCTGCCAGGGTCAAACTCGTGCGAAGATCAGGCGATTTATATAACAAAATAGGATCAAACGGCCATTCACCTTCTTCGAGTATTAAAGCGTGAGAAAAATAGTTCCCATACCTTCCTGAATAATCCTTCCCGATATAGACTGACTGACAAATACCATACCTTCCACTTTTTAATTGAAAGAAGGAGAAGGCGACTGGGTATTTTGTTTTTATCTCTTCTTCCGTCGGATGTCCCGGTAAATGAGTCGGTGGAATATACACTCCATAACGTTCAATTTCCAAGATCTCCTCTTCTGTTAGACCTTCAGAAGCAGAATAGACTTGGAACCCACTTCCAGGGGAGCGTCCTCGTTGACAAGACGTATAATACAGTTGAAGTAACTTCATCGCCCTGACCTCACTTTCTCTTTGTCCCTTTTATTATTTTGTGCTTATAGAGTAACCAAAGGAACGGATCCTCTACACGGTAAGGTTTAAAATCCTTAATCTTCATATCCATATCAGGGTTATAGCCTAATGACGAAAGACCAAAGAAACCATAATTTTTATAGTTCGTCTCAAGTGAGCGTGTCATTCCCGTCTCTGTCCACTCCTTAACCAATGTCTCGATTTCAGCATGAACATTCTCAAAGTCTCTTAAATCAAACGAACCATTCGTATGATAGCTTGGAAAATTTAAAGCACTAGACGGATCTAGTATTTTTTGAACCGCATCAATCTTAGAAAAAGCGATGGCCAATGGAATTTGAATTTTTTCATTTTGCTTTAAGTTTTTTGCTTTACGTATTAAGTTGGTTAATCGGAAAAGTATTTCTAAACTATCCGAATTTACATTAGGAAGGCGAGTACTATCACTCAATGAATTTCTAACAGAATCCAATTGCAGAGGATCAAGTAACAAAATAACTCCCGCTGAATTATATATGTACTTATTAACCGTTAGCATCGTATCTTCTTGGTCCAAGTCTTCTCCTGCAGCATCAAAAAAGGCTAAAGTAATAACCTTATGAATGACTGTTTTTTGTAACATGTTTTTCTTAGTGAATTGCAAAGTATACAATAGAGGTCTACGAACTTTTTCGTCAGAACGACCAGAGCGGGTCGCGTGGATCGTTTCTCGTTTCTTAAAAACAGGCGTCCAAAAGTCATCTCGGTAACGGTTAATCGTTTCATCATCAATTGGATGTAAGTTACATTCATAACTATCCCCAATTTCTCGTTTAATTTTATCAATTAAGACAGAAATATAATGACTCTTGCCCGTTTCCTTAACCCCAATTACTGCAAAGATTAAGTCCTCATATTGTCCAATAGTAGATGGTAGTTCAGAATGACAGCTAGGACAAATTTTTACCGTTGAGTTTTCTCCACATTGATCACAATTAGCATCTTCCGGCATTCCTTTTATGAAATTTCCGAACGCTCCACTTTGATTCGACGAGCGAAAGACATGCCCCATATCTCTTGGTCGATTAAAACCCTTAAAGTTCGAAAAAACCTCATCAGGTTCAGGTATGCATTCTTCTGACTCACTCTTACAACGAAATTTCACATCATGTAACTTATGACGGTTAAAACAATATGGACAAATGTAATCTTTCTTAAGTACTTTATCTATTACCATATTTCTCGTCCCTCTTTTTTCGTCTTTTTTTATCCCTTACCAAAGTCGTAATACATCTTTTCCGCCTTTTGGCTGCAGTCGTACTTTCGGTGCTTCCTTATCATTAATAAAGAAGAGCCTTGCGTACATGTTTTTTTCAAAGTGTTCAGATGGAATATCTACTTGCATTGTTCGAATCATTTCTTCGTTTCCTGGTATACGATAAATTTCTTTTCCATCCGTTTTACTCGTTGGAGGTGATAATGCCTTTTTCACTAAAACTAAACCAGGTAATGTTACTGCTGTATCTGTCGACAGCGAAACTCTTATTTTTTTCTTGAAAAAGCTGGACGTATTAATTTCATAACTAATCTCTACTGGCTTCGTATTTAAGCATAAATACTGTTCTCCGTTCGAGTAGATAACATCGTCCCCTTCTTCATAAACGGTAAATATTGTAAAATAATAATCTTGTTCACGACTAGAAATTTTGTAGCCGTCTAACAACTCATAGCTTCCTTTTTCAATCTGTATTTTAGTTGCTTGTGGATCGTCATGCGATACAGGAAATGCATCTTTACGATAAGCAACGATTACCCGTTTGATTTTATCTGGCCATATCCACTGAACAATGAGTGAGTTTTGCTCTACTTTATGAAAGATATTGCTGACTTCAGGGTGGTCTTTTGAGACTTTCATTTCTCCGAAGACAGCTACCTCTTCATTGAATGAAACGGGTATGAAGTACAATGGCTTTCTTAAGTTAACTTTTACAAATGCGGCCTTCTTCTCAGAGAAATCAACCTTGTCTCCGAGCTGAGGCAATTTATCGATTGGGCAGGTCTCTCCTTTTTTATAAGTAAAAGGTTGATTAGCATAATAGATACGAACTTCATCATTCATTTCCGGTATCTCAACAAAAACTCCATTGCCTTCGCGTTTAATTGTGAAGTCACCGACAACTTTAGGTAGACGAATAGCTTTTGACTGTAAACTTACACCTTCCGAAAAAGTAGCTGCTTCTTCTGTTCCATAACGTACGACAATTCGAAATCCATATGTCTTGCCAAAAGTTACAGTATCGTCCTTTACACCATCCAGTGTAACGCCTTTTAACTTCGTCCCATCCTGTCTGTTTGTTGGTACAGCCCCTTCTTTCCGCCATACTTCAACAGAAGTTGCTCCTTTTGGCGTTGTCCAATTTAATTCAATGACGCTGTCATCTTGATGAATCGTCACATCTGCCACCTCTGGACGACGAAGAAACGGTCCTTGGACCATTCCTTTTTCTGAAACGGTTTGACCTCGAACGGCAAACACACCGTAGAAGTATGGAGCACCACCTTCTGCACTATTATCTACAAATGAAGATTTCACGTTTTCTTGAATGATTTCGCCATCTGTACTATGTAATACCTCGCTTCCTTTTTTACGCAGGACACGGTAATGGATCGTTCCGGGCGATTCACTTGGTTGCCATTTCAAATGAATTTCAGCAGCACGAGGGGTAACTTGCAAGCTTTTCGGTGACTCCGGTGGCCATTTTGCAATCATATCGTTTGCCTCTTTACAATCAGCGGCAATTTCCATCGCTTTCATATAATATTGAGAAGCTTGGTTTTCATCTTGTAAGTTTCGAGCACGTTTTAATAAACTTTCTGCAGACAGAATATGATCTCTGCAAACTTCTTCTATACTTTTAAGAGTAACGGATTGCTCGATCGTCCGTTTCATTCTTAACAGTTCACTCCTAGCTGCATAGAACCGCTTATTTTCGACTAAACTCATTATTCTAGCAATCTTGCTTTCTTGGTCTTGTTGTTTACGTTGCACTTCCATTAATTTTTTCTTTACTTCCACGTTATCAGTCCAGCGACTTAATACTTGATGATATAGACGTTCTGCAATTTCAACCTCATCTACCGATAGATGATAATTCGCTTCACGTATGACTTTCTTCCATTTATATAAGTCGCCGACTTCAAAGCCACAACTGCTGCAAACATGGGCTGTCGATGGCACGATGCTCTTACAAGATGAACAAGTCACTTCTAATTCGTTTGCACATCTAGAACAATACTTATCATGTTCTCCATTAACTAACCCACAATGTCCACACTGCTTCAGTTTCTTTTGTTTCTTAGTGTTATTGTTACTTCCGACCGTAATATGATTTTGAGCACAGTATCCAGTTATAAACGAAGTTACTTCTTCTTGCGTTACACCTAAGCTCATTCCTTCTTTGACAATCTGCTCAAAGACGATATCATCTAATGTCGATGAGGATGTAGCGATCTGAATCGTTTCTTTTAAACTTTCAAGTCGCAATTGAATTAATGCAAGATCGTATTCCTTTCGTTCTCGCTGAAAGATCGATTTACAATAGGATTGAAGCTTTGTTTCATACTCACTTTTTGCATCTCGTCTTTTTTTCGATAACTCTTTATACTTTTCATCTGCAGTTTCTAGCAACGTATCAAGACTTGAGGTCGGTGAAACTTGCAGAAAGTCGTATAAACTAGGCACCCCACCTGGATGAACCGAGTTCACCCCTATGTTTTCACAAAGCTCTGCAATTTTCTTTGCCTTAGATGTGTCAACTGTTATCTCTCGCCGTTGATTTTGTTTACTTGATGCAGCTTTGACAGGTAGTGAGATTCGGCTTTTCACTTGGCTTTCAGACAAATGGAAGCTTTTCACCATATCGGCTACTTCACTTTCATAAATCCACCCTCTTACAGATAAAATTTGAACCATTTTATCGACAGCAGAAAAAGCTTCTCGCTCCTTTTCAAGCGCTTCTCTTTTTTTCATCTCTCTTGCAGCTTCGGCTTCTTCTAAACGCATATCAGGGTCTAACATGACCGCTTCAATTTCACTGACGAGTTCGAGATTCGCCTTCGCTTCTGTACTTCGGCCAGGATGGTTTCTTAGTTTTGACCATTCTGCACGCTTTCTTTTAATCTTGTTTTTAATCTCATTTTCATCTTCTGGGATGTTATTAAAATCCATTTCTAGCAGTAAGAAAAAGTTTTTTCTAGACATAATACTTACTTATCCTTTCACCTAAAGATTCTTAATCCGCCCGCTTTCTTTTTGGTGGCCAAGAGATTTTGATCACTTAATACTTGGGCTATTTTTGAGAAGGATTCTACGAGCTCTGTGAGATTTGTAAACAAGGCACTTTCTTCTGACGTCGCAATTTCTGTTAAGAATTCTTTATTTGCACTACCAAATCCAACGGCTATAACTTCTATACCTTCGTCGTGACAGGCTTTTGCCTGCTTAATCGCATTTGTTTGATTAGACCACATGCCGTCCGTTAACACGATAAGGAATTTATGACCATCCTTATCTTTCAATAGTTGGACTGTATCGGTAAACGGTTCTGCTAAGTTACCAAAACCCGTATCATTTTGGTGGAAATGTAAAGAGTATCTATCAATGCTATCGTTCAATGCTTCTGGGTCAGAAATCATGTCTTGAACAATCAAAGTTCGATCGGAGAAGCCAATTAAACCTGCAGTTGTATTTGAGAAGTCGAGTTTATTGATAAACTCTCTTGCCGCTTGCTGAGCTTCAGCCAGTGGTGCACCTGCCATACTTCCAGATAAATCTAAAGCAATACATACAGATAACGGCGGTTTTACAAGAACTTCTTCTTGTTGCTTTGGTGCTTGCGACAACCAACTTAGATCACTTGGAACATCTTCTTCTTTTGCCGGTAAAAGAACGCCGCTTGATTTATCCTCCGCACTTACTTGTACAACGCCATTTGCATCATAGGAATAGGAAACTTCTAGAACAGCCAGTCCGTTTGTGTTATGAGGGATATTCTGAATTTTATATTTTCCGACAATTGTACATTCTAGTGGATTATTACTCTCTCCCTGAGTCGTATAAACTTCCAAACTATTGTTTCTAACTGGGTTCGTTTCGATTTGATATGTTTTCTTTCTTGTCGAAGGGATCGACACATTTTTCGGAAGTATAATGGAATTTAGGTAACGATCGCCGTTCTTATTAATAGCAATCATTCCTAGACTATGACTCATTACATCTTCTATTTTCTTTTGACTGCCTAACGATAGTTTAGGACGTTTCGTTTCCCCACGTGACATATCAGCTTGAATAGCCGCGCCTAATGCAACAGCTTCATCAGGGTGAACTCCATTCAAAGGTGGTGACCCCGTTTTCGCTTGAATATACTCTGAAACCATCGGCATCCGTGTAGACCCACCAACTAGCAGGACATTACTCACTTGATCCCAACGCAAATCGGCTTGGTTGAGCGCTTGATTCGTAAGACTCCACGTGCGCTCGAGCAAATCCTCCGTCAGCTCTTCAAACAATTCTCTAGAAATCGTGAATTGGTCTCTTACACCGTTACATACAATAGGAATAGAGGTAGTTGATCGAGTCGTTAACGTTTTCTTAGCTTGCTCCCCTTTAATAATTAAATCATTCATCGTTTCAAAGTTCGCAAGAGGATCAATCCCGTGTACTTCTTCAAATTGTTCCGTAACGTAGGACACAATACGGTCATCCCAATCTTTCCCGCCAAGAGAATGATCGCCAGCCGTTGCTAACACTTTTATTCGTTCAGCGGAAACTTCAACGATCGTGACATCGAACGTTCCACCACCGAGGTCATAAACGATTAACGTTTGATTTTCAGTTTGATCTATTCCATAGGCTAGTGATGCGGCTGTAGGTTCATTAATAATGGCACTAACCTTTAAACCTGCCATTTCACCTGCACGCATTGTTTCTAACCGTTGTTTATTTTCAAAATAAGCAGGAACGGTGATTACCGCTTCATTCACCGTTCCCCCTAATACTGCCTCTGCATCTTTTTTTAACTTTTTTAAGACAATAGCCGCAAGATCAGTGGCCGAGTATTCTTGATCGTTAAAAAACTCCACAAAAGAGTCATCACCCATAGAGCGCTTAAAAAAAGAAGCGACTTCAATATCACCAAATGCCTGTCTTTCTTTCGCCTCTTCTCCAACTATAGGTTCAGATTCACCAAAGTAGATGACTGAGGGGGTCGTCGTTTTCCCCTCAGCATTCTTAATAATTTTCGGTTTTCCATGCTCATCGACGTAACTAATGACTGAAAATGTCGTTCCTAAGTCAATTCCGATTCGATAACTCATGTTTTTACCCATTAGCTTACCTTAACCGCCTTGCTGCGTTCTTTCGCAGCTTCCAACTCTTCACCCGAGATAACTGACTTTGTTTCAACCGTTGTTGAGACTTGGCGGGATTCTGTGCTTTCGACTGCTGTTACTTCTAAACGGCCTTCCTCGTTTAGTTTAAAAGTCACATCTAGTTCTGAGCCTCGTGGCAGCCCAGGAGGCATATCTAATAAAGCCATACCGATTTCAGTTGCATCCTCAATGGCTAACTGTTGTTCAGATACTTCATTCTCTTTAATCGTAATCTCAACGTTTTCTTGATTATCTTCCCTGGTTGTAAACGTTTCTGTTACTTCTGTCGGAACTTGATCGTTCTTATAGATAATGTTAAACACAACTTGTTCGTCATCTTCGTTGTAAGCAACAATACCGAAGCTTTTACTTGAAACGTTAATAATGGTTTTATTTAATGCACTTTTCACTCCACCAAGTGAGAAATTAAATTTCGATGCTACTTCATTCGCTGCTTCGCCAAGAATTTCTTTATCCGCACCGCTTGTATCACTTCCAAGACTAAATGTCGGCCCTTCTACGTTTTCCGTCGCCATCGAGTTATAAATTTTAATAATTTCATCTTTAATGATTGACTGATGACCAAATAAAGCAGCACCTTTTGAAACAGCCTCGTCTGGATCGAAGGTTACTGGAAGCTTGCCAAATTCTTTCGTGATCGCTTCACTGATTTGCGGCATACGTGTAGAACCACCAACAAGAATGATGTCGTCGAACCCTTCTACACCTTTTTTTTTCGCCTCATCTAGCATTAAATTCGTTAAACTCACCGTTCGTTCCGTCAAATGAGCTGTCAGTTCTTCAAATTTCTCTTTCGTTAATTCAACTTTCACACGATCTGTACCATGAGTAAAAGCAATTCCAGTTTTCGTTCGTTGAGTAAGCGTTTTTTTCGCTTTTTCTGCTGCAAGTTGCAATTCTTGGAAAGTCTCTGGATCTAGTAAAATATCATCGTCTTTTCCTGTTTGTTCATGGTATTGCTCAACGAGATAATTAATAATGGTGTCATCCCAATCTTTACCGCCTAAGTTATGATCCCCGCCTGTTACAACAACTTCAATCTTCTCAGAAGAAACTTTGATCATTGTAATGTCAAACGTCCCTCCCCCTAGGTCATAAACTAGAATTGTCTTTTCCTCTTGGTCATCTGGGTTATCTGTAAAACCATAAGCAATCGCAGCTGCTGTTGGCTCATTAATAATTTGAATGACATTTAAACCCGCAATTTCACCCGCACGTTTCGTAGCCTCACGCTCGTTTATTCCAAAGTAAGCAGGGCAAGTGATAACGACATCTTCTATCGTTTCCCCAAGAGTCTCCTGTGCATCATTTACTAGCTTTCTTAAAATTCTTGCCGATATTTCTTCCGGGCGGTATTCTGTGTCTTCGTGGAAGAAAACAAAGTTTTCATCTCCCATTGAACGCTTAACGAAAGAAACCACTTCTTCGGGGTACATTTTTGAAATTTCCTTTGCCGCTTCACCGACGATAATGTTGTTACCGCCTTCTTCAAAATATACGACAGACGGCGTAATTCGCTCCCCTTCAGCATTAGGGACGATTACTGCTTTATTATTTTCATCTACGTAAGAAATACAAGAATATGTAGTTCCTAAATCTATACCAAATACCTTTTTTAATTGTTCAGTCATCATCTATTCTCTCCTTTGATTTGCACTATGTTTAGTCGGAATTAACTTTGGCTTTTTTATCTAACGTATAAACAGAAACAAACTCTTTTCGGATATTCTTCCCATCCCACTCATAACCTTTACGGTATCTTCTAGCAATCTTCTTTTCATTCTCTGCATCTTGAGTCACTTCAGTCGAGTGGACTTTTTGTTTTAATGGATTAAATGTATCTTCTAAGCTCTCGTATGGCTCAACGCCTTGTCGATAAAGAACTTCTTCAATATCGCCCGTGATCATTTCCATTTGCTTCAGAATTTTTTCAGGATCAACTGGCTGTTCTGAAGAACGGTGGTTTTCAGTCAATTTCTGAATGCCGTCTATTACCATAATTAAGTCGTTGATCACTGGCATCATCGTGCTTTTGACAAGGTCCTGCTTATACTCTTGAACTTCATTATGTAATCGATCAATTAAACTTTCTTTATGTTGATCATATTTTAACTTCGCCATAAAATCAGCATTTAACGATTTTTGCAGTTCTTGTAATTTAGTCATTTCTGATCGTATTTCTAAAAGAGCTTCATTGTTGTCAGGCAACGGTTCTTCTATCTGTTCTGTAACTGTTTCAGTGACTGGTTCTGTTTTCTCTGCTTTAGGTTGCTCTTTTTGTTCCAGTCTTTCCGTCAGTTCTTTTACCTTTGCTTCTAACTGTTCAATTCTCGAGGAGGATTTCTCCAGATTTTCATCGTTGTGTTCGAGTTCTTGGATATTTTCATTTTCTAAAGGAGGGTTTTCAATGTTTTGATTTTCAATGTTCGACATCGCTTTAGGTAGTAGTTCTATTTCATCGACTACCTCATCTACTTTATTAGACTCTAGTAAATGATCTTCATTTGAATGATCTTGAATAATAACTGCTTCCGCTGGGGAGCTTTCCAGGTGATTTCTTTCATGTGTTTCGATCGAGGCTTCTAATTCTATCTCATCTTTCACCGCTTCCTCTTGCCGGTCTATTGGCTCAGGAAAGGCTTCAAATGACTCCTCATTATGTTTATTTTTATTCATAAAACTATCGAAGAAGGATTTCTTTTTTTCCCTTTTCAAGAGAATTCACCTCATTATATTAAAATAGTTATTAGATAAAACTTTGTTAATAGATATAAAGTCATTATAATTTACATAAAACGGATTAACAAGGAATTTATCCAAAATACTACATCTTTCGCACCATTCTTTTTAGCATATAAAACTTATATTTAACTGTTTTATGAAAAGGCTTTTTGGCTTAAAGCTTTTTAAAATTGCCGGTAAGCTAATTTATCATTTCTTTTGCTCACACTTTTAAATATTTTTTATTGATTTGATAGTAGGCTAGGAACTTTCCTAGGTAATTGGAAACCAGCTCTTACCAAAACGTATTAATTGAATTTATTAATTTTCAAAGGGGTTAGAGATAAACTTTTTGTTGAGTATGTTAGAACAATTTACATGCAACTGTCGGCAGGTTTCTCAACTCAATTGGTGATGTATTAGTAATAGTTTTGTATGTCTTTCCTATTCAAATTTTAGTAGTCCAATAGTAGTGGTATTTATTCAAAAAAACACCCCAAAAGTTAGTTTTTCACTCTAACTTTTGGGGTGCAGTACATTTGAAGGAGTGCTTTTTTTAATAGCAAGAAATTTGTCCTGTTGTTACTTCCTCTTATCAAAGAAAAAGCCATCTATGGGTTCATGATCATATGAGTTTTCATATTTCTTTCCTGTGTCTTTTTGCTTCTTAAGTTGAGTAATATCTGTCCTTACCGTCAGTAGATGACTGTTTAAAGACTCGTTGATTTTTTTATTCCATTCGACCATTAATACGGCCATTTTTTTCTCTTCGGATGTTTGCGGTTTTCCATTAAAGTTTTCAATCAGTTGTTGACGCTCGTCGATATGTTCTTGCAACTGCTCTATATAATCGTCTCTTTCTTCTTTCTCCATTGGCTTTTCTAGATAGTCTAACAACCGCTTCGTCGAAAGAAAAAGATCTTTAACTGACGTCATTATGCTTGGCCGCCTTCACCATGACGAGCTTTTCGATCAATGATGAGTACTTCTTTCCAAGTGTCTCTAAACTCAGTAACAAATTCTTCCGCTTCTTTCAAAGCTTTTAGATCTGCGTTGACATTAGCATCCACTAATTTACTTAAAATAAAGTCATAAACTCTTAACATATTTTGCCCAACTTCACTGTCAGTTTTCAGTGTAACCATTAATTCACGAATAATATCTTGGGCCTTAATTAAATTTAAATTCTGGCCTTCAATATTCTTATTTTCAATCGCCTGTTCAGCACGTTTGATAAACTTTAAGCATCCGTTATATAACATTAATGTCAGTTCACCCGGTGATGTGGTATTCATTGCCTTTTGCTTATAAGTTGCATACGGATTTGTTGCTGCCATGATTTCATCCCTTCTAAAATCGAATTATAATATATATCTATTGCTGATTTCCGAATAACATCGAAAACATTTGCTCAGCCTGAGAGTTCATTTTTTGCATAGCTGTTTCTAGCGCTGTGAATTGATTCCAATATCTTTGTTCTAATTGTTGGAGACGTCGTTCAAAATTAGAAATACGATCATCTATTGTAATTATTTCTCTTCCTAACGTAAATTGATGATTTTGTCGTCCTTCTCTACCCGCTCTTTGGTTGATCTGTTCCATTGTGGAATCAAATGTTCTTGTTAAGCGACGAATAACTCCACTTTCGCCCATCCCTTCACCATTAGCCATAAATAATTTAAACAGATCCTCTGGGTTATTTTCAATCGCTTCTCTAAGGCGCTCTTCCCCATTTAGCCTTCTACCATCAGCGACGGTCCTTCTTTCCGGGTCAAGGATAATTTTACCTCCATCGAAATATTCTCTTGAACTCACTAAACCAATAGAAGACAACTGTTTAAAAGCCCCAATTTTATCTCCACTAATACTGCCAAACATTTGAGTACGCATTTGACTTAACCCATTGGACAGGATGGAATCATTACGGAGAAGCCCACTCATTGCCTTTTCTTCCCACTGTTCGATTTCTCGTTCACTCATCGCTTCTTTTTGTTCATCTGTTAATGGCGGAAAGTCACGGAATCGATCTTCCCTAATCTTACCATTCATCGTATCCACAAGCTCATTATAATCTTCCACAAACTTCATGATCGCATCATAGATTTTATCTGTATCTGTAGTTGTTGAAATATTAACAGGGCCCGTTGTTACTTCTTTTAACGTATATCTCATATCATTTATCGTGAATGTGTTTGAAGTTCTCTCCGTTCGAAACCCGTTAATAGAGAATTCCGCATTTGTCCCATCTGTTTTACCACTAAGTGCAGAAGAAGTCTCTTCAGTAGGTGTAGGCACATCAAAACCTAATTTATTCATTAAATTAGCCGTGTTCTCATCTAAAACTTGGATGTTGGCACCTTCACCTGTTTTTTTGTTAGATAATATGACTTGTTCACTGTGACTATCAAAAAAAGCAGTTACTCCAAGGTTTGAACCATTAATTTTAGACATTACATCTGATAACTTGTCCGATTCGTTAATTACAACCGTTGCCGCTCTTGGAGTATCAGCACCTGGTTCAGTTACACTAAAAGAAAGTGTAGCTTTACCTTCAGCATCGAAAGTTAACCCTCCCCAATCTCTGGCTTGTGTGGTTTTCACATTATCTTGAACCGCTTGATCTGAAACCCAAGTAGCACTAGTTGCGATTTGATGGACTTCTAAGCGATTAGTAACATTCGACGGAGTCCCTACAGATACCGCTGAAACGGCATTTTCATTTGTGCTCGTAATCTTTTTTTGAAAGAATGTACTTTGCAAAGCTAATCCTTTTGCCCTTAGCGACTCCCTTAAAGAACTAATTTTAAGGTTAACTTCACGATAAGCATCTCTTTGCCATTCAACCGTTTGTTTTCTTTGTTGTACTTTATTAAGCGGCATTCTTTCTGCTCGCATTAAGTCATCTATAATTTGATGGGTATCCATCCCAGAAGCAAGTCCACCGATCCGCATCCATCATTCAACTCCTTATTACTGTTAATTACTTATATTCTTTGATCGATCATTAGCCCCATAAAATCTAACATCGACGAAACCATATCTAGAAACTTCTCTGGTGGAATTTCTTTAATTACCTCATCCGTTTGGCGATCTACCACTTGTACATAGATCCGCTCTAAATCTTCATGAAAATTAAACTTCAAACCAGTATTCTTCGCTTCCATCATTTGATTCATAGATTCCAATTGAGTTTCTATATCATCAATCGTAAACTTTTTTACTTCTTTTGTTTCATGTCTTGCTTTTTCCATCAAGTCTTGATTTAACCGGCTTTCAATGACTAGTTCCTGGTTTTGTATATTCTTAGGTTGTTGAAACGAATGCATTGTTTGTGAGATATTCGATTTAACTTCCATGAAAATTTTCATCCCCTCAGGTATATTCTATTATTATTTATATCGGTAAGTTGCGACATAATATTTAATATTTTTTAGTGCAGAAAAAAACTGTATAGAAAATTCTCTACACAGTTTAAACCAAACATTTTTTAAAAGCATTTACTACTTTTAAAACCGCACATATGACATCATCTATATCTTGTTCTTTCATCTTAGGAAAGATCGGTAATGTAATCACTTCTTCATACCATTTTTCAGCAATAGGGCAGATTCCTTTTTGATAACCTAATTTTTGATAATAGGGCTGAGTATGAACGGGGATATAATGGACATGAACGCCAATATTTTCTGCTCGTAACGCTTCAAAAATATTCTTTCGATCAACTGTTAATTGATCTAACACAAACCGTAACATATATAAGTGCCAACCCGAACTAGATGATTGGAACTGATCCGGAGTAACAAGTGCCTCTTCTTTAGAGAAAGCCGCTGTATAACGAGCTGCAATTTCCCTGCGGCGTTCAATAAAAACTTCCAGTTTATCAAGTTGTGAATAGCCTAACGCTGCTTGAATATCAGTCATTCGATAGTTCATGCCAAGGTCGACCATTTCATAGTACCACGGGCCTTCATTTTCCGCTATATTGGCTTTTGTGATTCCATGAGAGCGAAAAAGACGTAACTTTTCATAGTACTCTGCGGAATTCGTAACAATGATTCCACCTTCCCCCGTCGTAATCGGCTTCACCGGATGAAAGCTAAACATCGTCATATCAGCTTGAACACCCACTCTTTTCCCTTTGAAAGATGCTCCAAATGAGTGAGCACCGTCCCCTATCAGGACTAAGTTATTTTCATCAGCTAATTTCCTAAACGCTTCATAATCTGCTGGCTGTCCCGTGAAATCGACAGGTACAATTGCTTTCGTTCTTTCAGTAATTAATTTTTCCACTTTCAATGGATCGAGGTTATATGTAGCGTTATCTATGTCAGCAAATATCGGCCTTGCCCCAAGATATAGTGCACAGTTTGAAGTTGCGACAAATGTGATTGGAGTTGTAATCACTTCATCTCCGCATCGAATCCCCGCTGCATAATAAGCCCCATGCAGGGCCGCCGTTCCATTAGAAAAAGCAACAGCATATTTAGCCCCCACATAATCTGCTACCTTTTGTTCAAATGCTTCAACCATTGGGCCTTGAGTGAGCATTGGGCTTTTTAACGTCATTAGAACGGACTCAATATCATCTTCATCAATCCATTGCTTTCCATAATCTAAATAATCTTTGCGGACGGGTTCTCCCCCATGAATCGCTAACACATTTTTACCCTCCAAGCTTAGTAACAGTCACACTATTATTTTAATAAATAACCTTCTTTAATCCAAGCCTCTGTTCTTGCAACCCCTTCTTCTAAAGAGATTTCCGGTTTCCACCCTAACAGGTCTTGTGCTTTTCCATAGTTACACAATAATTTTTGAATTTCACTCTGCGGGTGTATATGGTCAACATGTTCAATTTTTGTCGGATCCTGAACGATCAGCTGTGCTAATTCATTAACGGAAATATCGCGGCCTAATCCTGCGTTAATAATTTCCCCATTCACTTTATCCGAATAACCTGCTTCAACGACAAAACGAGCGCAGTCTTCAACATAAAGAAGGTCTCTAGTTTGTGTACCGTCCCCGTATATCTGTAAGATTTCATCATTCAACTTTTTATTAATAAAAATGGCAACGACTCCACCTTCACCACCAGTTTTTTGAAAAGGTCCATAGGTGTTAAACGGGCGAACAACGACAGTCGGTAACCCGTAAGCATAAAAGTAGGATAAAACCATGTTTTCAGCCGCCACTTTTGCCCCAGCATAAGGTGAAGCAGGTTTCGTCGGATGCTTTTCCGTAATCCCTGTTTCATCATAACAACGGTCATAAACCATACACGTACTCATAAATACAACTTTTATATTTCTCTTTTTACACTGCTCCATCACATAGAATGTACCCACTGTATCATTAAAAAAAGTTGTCCTTGGATCATCAATCGAATCTTGTACATTAATTGAAGCGCCTAAGTGATAACATATAGAAAAATCACCCTTAGCAAATAGTTCTTCTAATAGCTCTTCATTTTTGAGATCACCAATAACTACACTTTTTAAATTGTTATTTCCTTCGAATTCGACAAGGTTTTCTTTTTGACCATTGGATAAATCATCAATGACAGTTACATGGTGTCCGTCATCCAATAGACGCTTTACAACCCAACGTCCAATAAATCCTGCTCCACCAGTTACAATAACGTTCATGAACTAACTTCCCCTTTCTAGCTTATATCCTGTATCATTTTCGTTAAATTTTTAATCTAATAGAAGGTCTAATTGAAGTGGTGTTCCTTTTTTTACACTTTGTTTCACTTTTTTACCTAATAGTTGTTCTATGTATTTAGGTGGTAACCCGAGACCCGGACGGATTGCTCGTACATTTTCTTTCGTTAACACGTCACCTGGTTGTAAATCTTCAGCAATATACAAAGACCTTCTGTGCTTTAAAGAAGGAACCTCTGCTTCAGTAGGTCCATATTGAATTGTCCCAATACTTTGCCATGCTCTTTCCGTTTCAATAACTAACGATTTCATTTCAGCTGGTTCCATTGAAAAGGCAGAATCTACACCACCTTCAGCCCGTGATAACGTAAAATGCTTTTCAATAACTGTTGCACCGAAAACGACACTTGCTACAGCAACGCCAACACCCATCGTATGGTCGGATAAGCCCACCTGGCATCCAAACAATTCACGCAGATGAGGTAATGTTGCTAAGTTTGTATTTTCAGGGCTTGCGGGATAAGTGCTCGTACATTTTAATAAAATGAGTTGTGTACATCCAGCTTCTCTTGCTGCGCGAACCGCTTCATCCAATTCCGAAACAGAAGCCATCCCAGTCGACATGATCATTGGCTTTCCAGTTGCTGCTACTTTTTTGATAAGAGGAATATCAACATTTTCAAACGAAGCAATTTTATAACAAGGCACATCTAATCTTTCTAAAAAGTCGACAGCCGTCTCATCAAACGGAGAACTAAAGGCAATTAACCCTAACTCGTGGCATCGATCAAAAATCGCCTTGTGCCATTCCCAAGGTGTATACGCTTCTTTATATAAATCATAAAGAGAATTCCCTCTCCACAAACTTTTCTCATCGTCTATGAAAAATTCTCCTTCATTCACATCAAGGGTCATTGTTTCAGCAGTGTACGTTTGCAGCTTCACTGCATCAACGCCAGCTTCTGCAGCCTTTTCTACAATTTCTAACGCACGATCCAGAGATTGATTATGATTTCCAGACATTTCAGCGATAATAAATGGTTTTTGGTCTTTTCCAATTAAACGCTTGCCTATTTGTATTCCTTTCATGAAAACACCTCTATGTATTAATAAAAACCTTTAATTTCTACATATTCTTATATCGTCTTATTATCCCAAACCTTTTAATTAACTATCAATTATTTGCAAAGTCACAGGATGCTTTTCCTGATTTTCGTTACTGTTCATAAGCTCAAACGATTTTTCTCTCATTACAGCATGGGATCGATCATTCGAAAGTGCTTTTTTAATAATTCTTGTATAGGTGACGGAATTTATCTCCTCATGCCAACCCACATTGTATACGGCTCCATATTGTGATGCCGCTTCTGTAGATTGAAGCTGATTTTTAGCTACAACGGTTACATATGAAGGTACGCCGAGAAAACACCTTTCCCACATCGTTACACCTCCAGCACCTAGTGAAAAACATGCCTTGGTCATCAACTCTGCAAGATAATCGATTTGACAATAATAGTTAGCACCCATCTCATTAGCCAACTGCTTAATACGATGTCTTTTCGGATTAGCCGTCCCAACAACGACATCAATGATAAAATTATAAGTTGGAATGGATTTGAGAGCTTCTAACAGCTTTTCTGTTTCATTCGTAGGATCACTGCCACCGTAAAAAATGAGAAGCCTTTTTTCAGTTTTTTCCTGCCTCCCTTTTCGTAAAGCCACTTTAAATTCAGGGCGAAGCAGTAGGTATTGCGGCCCTAAGAACAACTTACATGCGTTCGGAACGAGACCTTCATATCTAGTTTTATAATTAGCAAAATAGTTTTGATCAAGCAGGATATCACAATCATGCAGCCGGTTGGCTAAATCATCGATAACGAGAAGCCTAGAAACATGGTTTTTTATTTCCTTTTCCCAGGCAATGTCCAGTTGATAATGATCTACGACTACCCAATCTATCTTCTTTAAGTGAGCGACTTTCAGAAAGGTTTCTTTTGCATCTAACAAAGCGTCAAGGCTCGTATTACTGTCAAGTTCAAGGACTTGAAAACCTTGTTCCCGAATATAGTCACTTAGGTGTCCATCTTCTGTACGGCAAACAAAAAAAATCTGCACGCCTGGATGATGATCGTGCAGCATACGGGCCAATGTTAAACAACGAAGTACATGGCCCGTCCCTATTTTTATTGAAGCATCAACACGGAAAACGATGTTCATTTTTATCACCACTTTATGATTTGTTTAAAGTTAAAGTACAGGCTTTTGCTCAATATGTGCATTCAGTTGAGCAACGTTTGGATGAGTTAACAAAAAGTCAATGACTGCCTGTGAGGAAACGAGCTTGTCCCCTATAAAATGTTCGGCTATCGCTTTGCACAGTTCATAGTCTTCTAGCGTGTCTAATGTAATACGTAATTCAGGGTGTCGTTTCCTTATTGGTGCTTCATAAGGTGTAAAATTGAAGTCTTCTGCATACTCATATCCATAGTATGTCACATGTTCACGATGCCGCAGTTCTTTGCCATGTTCATGGATATATTCCAATGCTGAAAAGGCAAACAGTTCAACAACGAGTCCACGAGGTAATTCACCATTTACCTTAACATAATCAGCTGGATCTTTTACCATCGTCTCAATAATTTCATTGGCCATTTCAAAATCAACAAACGGGCAATCCGACGTTACTCGGATGACATAATCGGGTTGATAAGGCTTCGCACACTCGTAGTATCTAGACAGCACATCGTCTTCCGATCCTCTGAAACAGGTGACATCGTTCTCGTCACACCATTTTTCGATGGCATCATCTTGTGGAAGTATTGATGTGGCGACAATCACATCCATCACATCTCTAACTTGTCGACAACGCGAAACGACATAATCGAGAACAACTGTATCGCCAAGCGGTTTTAGTATTTTTCCTGGTAAGCGGCTTGAGCCCATTCGTGCTTGGATGATGATGAGTGTTTTCAAGGCAATCACCTCTTATTTATCATGGATTTCAATAATTTTATCTTGTGGGTATCGAATTTGCTTTATTTCAACACTAGACCTTTCAAAGGGCAAATGATCAACGTGACCATATTTTACCTCTGTTAAAAACCAGGTGAAACTGTCTAAGCCTGCAGCAAGGCTAAGTGTAGATGCACCACCAAATCTAGGATTACACTCGATGATATGAAAATTTCTTTGCTTATCAACAATAACTTGCATAACGACATGCCCATACAATTTTAGTGCTTCAACAAAACGACTACACATTTCCTCTATCTCTGGAAAAGTTACCGTAGTGGTAATTTGAGATTCCCCGTGTACAACAAGTTCGCGTTTTCTAGCAATGACCCCTTTGACTTGTCCTTGTTTCTCTATGTATATATCAACACTGTATTCTTCACCTTCAATAAAAGGCTGGAAAATCGGGTCTTTTAAAATAGTGGCATGCTTTACTGCATCTTCCTTATTCAAATTTATGCCAACCTCTTTTGATCCTGCACCGAAACGTTCTTTAATTACAAAGGAGTCCCATTCAGTGAGTTCTTCGATTTTAGAAGCTGTTGAAATAACTGGAAAGCCTATATCATGAGAAACGATGTAAAAAGACAGTTTGTCCAAACAATGATCAATTTGTTGAACACCTGAAACCATTACAACAATCCCATGTTTCTCTAAATGAACTCTATATCTTGAAAAATACGGAAGCTCTCCGTCCCTTGTGGGAATAATAGCAGTAATTTTATTGGACATGCAATAGTCGATTAGCTCTTCGATTTCTAACTGATTGATTGGAGGCATTAGCCAAAAATAGTCAACAAAATATCTTCCAATAGCATGTTTGTCTGTATCAGCCCCAAATAAAAGGCTGTTCTCATCAACTTGTAAACATGCTCTTTTTACTTCTTTAAGTAGTGGGACCTTCTTAGAGATACTTGTTACTAACACATTCATTTAAAATCACCAAAATCTTGTAATAGTTCTAAGAGTGACGAAATATTTCGATCTGCCTCATATTCTTTTTCTAGTGAAGTCTCCATATGATCACCACACGGACGTATAATACGAACTGTCTTCATTCCTAATTGCTTTGCTGTTACGAAGTCCTTATGAGGGTTATCACCTATGTACACACAGTCATTTAATGAGACTTCTAACCTCTTGGAAACCTCTTGATAAGGAATATAACTTGGTTTCCAACAATCACTCCCCAAGTCATTGGATACGATTATGACGTCTATAAGTTCATTTAATTCTAATGCCTCAATTTTTCTCCACTGCATGATAGAATCCCCGTCAGTAATAATCCCGATAGGAATGTTCCTCTCTTTTAAAAAGGGAAGGACTTTGCCTGCATCTTCATATAACTTAATTTTTGGCTTATGTCCTCTATAGACATGTACCAATTCATTGATACTCATATCTATTCCATATTTCTGACAAACCACATTAAATATTTTGCCTCGACCGTTTAGTTCCCATTCCACAATAAAGTCATCATAAATTTTTCCTTTATTCAAATAAGGGAAGAGCGTTGATATATGTTTAGCAACAGCATCAAAGCCAGAACGAACATAATCATGTTCACAAAAGAGTGTATCATCTATATCAAAAATAGGGATTAATTGACTCATATTACATCCCCTTTCTTTATCTTCTATACTAATATCGGCACTAACATAAAAAAATAAAGAGCTTGTTATTACAAGCTCCATTCACTAACAGTTAGTTTTCTACTTTTAACTTCGCTTTATAAATATATTTTGACTTCATACATTCCCAGACTCGATACACCCAGTCTATATTCTTTCCAATGATTACGATATAAACCAAAATATCTAACCTACCTATAATTGCAAAGATAGAGATTAAGAAGTAAATCAAAAAAATGTCGAAAGCAGGGATGATCCCTTTAGATAGAAACCATTCTTTCCACTTCGAGCGTATGATTGGATATTTTTGCATGAAAGGTAAGACGTAATTGTGGACTATAGCGATATCAATATATATAGTTGCTACGAATAGAACCTTTATAAGTAAAGGTAAATCGACCACAAATGCAATTGAAACAAATAATACTAATCTTACCACTTGATCTACCCACTGATCGAGTTTGGCTCCAAATTCACTACACTGATTTGTTAATCTAGCTAAATTACCATCCGCGCCGTCCATTAAATGATGCAGTTGTAATAAAAGCGCTCCTAAAATCCACTGTTGAAAAAAGAAGCTGATACCTGCTCCTATACCTAAAATTCCAGCAATAATGGTGACTATATTAGGAGTTAGCTTTAGATCATAAACAAGCTTTGTAAAAAATGGATCGACAAGATGAGCATAGTATCGATTAACAAAATATTCGTGTTGTCTTCTTTGACGTACAATGTATTTATCCTTGAACTGCTTGTACCATTTGATAAAAGAAGTGGTCATAAAATTTCCCCTCCGCTTTACCGCTTTAAAAGCTCAGCATTGACTTTATCTAAATCTTCTTTGAAGTCGACTTCAGTACATAGTAGATCTGATATATCAACAGGAAACAATTTTAGACCCTCACCAATTGATAACTCTAGTCCTTTTTCAAAGTAATCATTATCTTTACATTGATGTAATTTGTCGATGAGTAACTCGACATCATCTCGACAAACTTTGTTAATCCCAACAGCTTCACCTAAACCATTTTTTACTTCTTTGGAAACTTGTATGATTTCTCCACTAGAATTAGTAAGATACTTTACTTCCTCTTCGGCTACTGAAGCAGTATTTACAGCCATACATGATCCTCTATGTCTGATTACCCGTTCAATAACTTCATGATCAAATACGACATCACCATTTAACCACAGTACATCATGCCCTCTTAGTTTCTGAAGTCCGTTCAGAAGACTTTTTGACGTATTTGTTGAGTCAAAATAACTATTATAAATATATATGAGATCCGGGAAAGCTTCCATAATTAGCTCTTTTTTAAATCCGACGACAACATAGATATCATGTATATCAATATAGCGAACAAGTTGCTTTATTTGGTTTTGCATAATGCTAGAACCATTAGTTAACATGGTTAAAGGCTTTGGATAGGGTTTACGAAGGCGTGACCCTAGCCCAGCTCCAAGAATAATTACTTTCAATTCTAGTTCTCCTTTACCACTTGATCATAATTGACTGTTGGAAAGATATCTAATTGGGTATTTCGTGAAGCATTTACAACTTCTACACCCTTTTCATCCAAGAAAATCTTAGCTGCTCTAAAGGCTTCATATTGTTTTTTTAACTCAGGTTTATTCCATTTCTCTCCATTTTTAAAATAGTCTACATGAAAATGATTTTTCTTTTGTTCATTTACAATAATCTTTTTATTAATTGTATCTTGTGTAAAGTCATAGTTAAAGTCTACACCTAGTAAGACCAATTTCCTAAAACCCATATAATAGGCTATTTGCATCTGAGTATAAACAACACTAAACCCTGAATAAATCCCTTGAGCTATGTCTTCAGAAAATTTGTAGACTTGCTTTTTACCTTGATACTGAAACGGGAGTCTTCTTAACCATAATACATTTTTACTATTTGTAAAGTAACTTTTCAAATCACTTGCTATAAATTTATTAACTTCTAAGCAACTTATTTCTCTTGACTTGTTTTTAGCTACCATATTGTCTATTACGGAATAATACGTTGGTCTCCAACTAGACTTTCCGAAAGCAAGGTATACTTGGTTACATCCAAAAGAAATACTATTCTTTAGTTTTTCTAAATCAGATAATTTTAAACTAGGACCATTTCCAACTATAAAAGCTACTTCATTCTTATGTTTCAAATAGAGTTTTTTTATCTCTTCTTGATTATCATTATCAAAAACATTTAAGATCTCACCTAAATCAAAGAAGTTTTTATATTCTATAAACCCTAATTTAATTAACTGCAGTTTTATTTCTTCATAGTATACACTTGCAACTAATATGCTAATAGATTCCGAATCTTCATTTAACAAATCTAATGGACTTCTTATTCTCCTACCTTGATGAAATCTTCCCCACTTTTTGTAGTTATTATCAACATAATAACTTACATTAAAGATTGCTCCTGTAACCATCTTACTGAAGGAACCTGTCCCAAAAACCACTATTTTATTATCCTTAAGCTTCTTAATTAATTTATTATTAAACAATATCCCACTCCCATTATCTTGGTATTATATTGTCTAAATTAACACAATCGAAAATGTCTAATTTTGTTTTTCTAGAAGCATTATAGATCAATCTATTATTGCTTTCATAAACTAGCTTAGCTTTTTCAAAAAACTTATATTGTTCATCCAACTTTGGAATTCTCCAAACCTGTCCCTCTTTAATATAGTTTTTATGGAAATAACCTAAGTCATTTCCATTTACATTTATAACTCCATCTAAACTGTCTTGTTTAATATTATTGATCTTATAATCAAAATCAACCCCTAACAGGTAAACCTCCTGAATTCCCATATAATAAGCAATTTGCAACTGGGTATAAATTACACTAAATCCATTGTAGTAACCTTTAGTTAAATCTTTAGAGAATGGAAGGTCTTCATTTATATACTCCTTATGTCTTAACCTTCTTAACCAACATATATCTTGAGACATTGGATAAAATCTCTTAGACTTACCACACATAAATTTTTGTGTTGCTACGTTTGAAATTTCTTGTGTATTTTGTTCTGCAACAAGTGTATCAATTACAGTGTAGTACGTTGGTCTCCACGAAGTTTCAGGAAAAGATAAGAATACTTGATTTGAGGCAAAGCTAATTTCATTCTTTATTTTTTCTAAATCCTTTATTTTTAAACTCGGACCATTTCCTATAATAAATGCTCGCTTACCTAAATGTTTATTTTCCATTGAAACTAGTTGTTCATATACAGATTTATCTTTATACGTGACTATAAATAATGCATCAAAGTAATTTTCGTTCTCTATTAGTCCGTAGTTATTTAACTGTATAGAAATTTCGCCATAATACATACTCGCCACTAATACAATTATATCTGCATAGTTCTCTGTTTTCAGAGTTTCTGGAGAAAATACATTAATATTATTATATAAAGTCCCCCACTTAGTAGTATCATTATCTACATAATAGTCTATCTCAATATTTTGATTTGCTAAGACTTTACTATATTCACCAGTTCCGAATACAACCACTTTTTTCTTTTTAATATAACAAGAGATATCTTTTAACTTCATTTTAACACTACCTGTTTACCATACTTATTTTATCTACATATGATTTAGCGAGTTGGGAAATTTCGTTGTATTTTTTTTCTAAAATTAAGTCATGTCTTATTAAAGAACTACCTAACCCGACCGTAAAAGCACCAGCATTAAAGTAATCTACTACGTCTTCTATCCCGATGCCTCCTGTAGGCATAACTTGAATATAGGATAAAGGACCCTTTAAATCTTTTATATAATTTGGACCTAATGAACCTGCCGGAAATACCTTAACAACATCAGCTCCGCATTCATAAGCATTTAGGACCTCTGAAGGCGTTAAAGCACCAGGTATTGATATCTTTCCATGCCTTTTTGTTGCTTTTATAACATCTGTATTTAATGTCGGTGAGACAACAAATTCAGCACCTGCGTTGATTGCAAGAATAGCCGAAGTCGGGTCTAATACAGTACCTGCTCCAATTAATATCTGATTATTAAATTCTTTCTTTATACTCTTTATAACATTAAAGGCGTCTGGTGTATCTAGTGTAATTTCTATATTTGTTATGCCACCCTTGAGCAGGGACTCTACCAAAAAATGCATATTGTATTCATTTTTCCCTCTTAAAACTGCAACTAAACTATTTTCTAACTTACTAATTGTCATATTAAAATCTCCTGTTTTAATGTTCTTACTGACAAAAATTTCAGTATATCTTCCCATGAATTAAACCTTGTACTATTCTCTACATTTACGGAAGTGTTATATGGTGTATCTAAAACTAACACATCAATTCCAGATCCCGCCAATGTACTAATGTGAAAAGGTGCATCTTCAATAAAATAATTTAGTTTTAACTCATGTGCTGTTTTTACCTTTGATGTCTGATTAATTATTAAATTATTTGAAAATGGTAGTTTGTTGTCAGTTAACCACTTAGAGGTTATAGCTTC
Source organism: Alkalihalobacterium sp. APHAB7 (assembly GCF_048323755.1). Lineage (NCBI taxonomy): Bacteria > Bacillati > Bacillota > Bacilli > Caryophanales > Bacillaceae > Alkalihalobacterium > Alkalihalobacterium sp. APHAB7. Next base: position 347,872 of record NZ_JBLWFS010000001.1, on the reverse strand, counting down.
CACCCCCACTAAATTAGGTCTAGCTGAAACATAAAAAACCTCCACAATATCATTTGAAGTTAAATCTTGAATACATTCTATTGAAGTATTTATTGAAGAAGCATTTGAAAAAACGTGTGGCATATCACCTTTCCATATTTTTTCAGACATATCTTGATTAAATAAGTATCTATTAGACAGGTATTGAGCTACCTTGGTAGTTTCGGGAAAATCACTTAAACTAAAATTACTGTCATACTTTTGATTATAATAATCTATTACATATTTGTACGTATCAACTAAAACACCATCTAAATCAATTCCTATTTTCATGTTCCTCTCCTAAAAAAAGATTTTATTAATTAAACCCTTTCCATTCCATATACCTTAAATATGACAACTGCCAATGATCATCAACTTCCATAAAATTATCCTGCCTGTAAGGTAGAATGTTTTTCCCTAACCAAGGAAAAGGTAAATTCCCACTATATGACACAATTGCTTCTCTTCTTATTATCCAAAAAGAACCATTAAAGAAATAAGTATTCCCTGCAGATCTACGATCATTAACATTTTTCATCTTGCTTTCTTCTTTTATATAATCCTGGGAAACAATCGTTTCTAATTTTCCATCAACTATTCTTAGGGCACGAAAAGGATTATACATATTATATTCTGAAACACTTTGAACTGAATCGCAGTTGGGGTTTTCTGTAATTAATTGTATTGCGTTTTCTAGGTCACTAGTAATAGCGCCTATACTATTTCCCAATAATACAACCAAAATATCAACCTTTTCTTTAATATCGTCCTCAATCATATTAAGACCATGAATAATTGTATCATGGTGCGATGCATCATCTCCACTAAGTTCATCTGGTCTATCAATAGTCTTATAATTATAGTACACTGCATTTTCTTTAATAAAAGGTATATCAGTACTTACGTAAACATCTTTTATCGATTTACACTTTTGGGAATTTAATACATTGTGCAAGTATAGCGGTAACCCCTTTACGTTAGTAATGTTTTTATCCTTTATGGACTTACTCCCACCCCTTGCAGTTTGTAAAGCATAAATATTCATTATAAAACTCCTTCTATTTTTGAATTTGAAATAATACAGGTCTTAATCCTATATTATAAACTTTATTAACATTGAAACTATTTTCACTATTCCAATTACTACTATCAGACCATTTAGTCGTACATATTTTACCTCTAAAAACTCTGTGCCCTTTTTTTTCTAATGATTGTGTTGCAGTCCAGGAAAACATATACTCTGTATTCCACACTATATTTTTTTCCTTAAATTGATGTGACCCTATATACATATCCCAATCGTTATATTTATCCATAATTGAAGAACCACCTGTAACTAATGAAAACTGTAGATATTCATTCACTTCAACGCTCTCATTAAAGCTGAATACATATTCGGTACTAAATTGCTTTAAACGAATCCATGAAAGTTTCGTTTGAACATTTCGATCAGCAATCAACTTCCTACCATCTTCAACATCCACCATAATAAAATAAAAATCACCATCCGGATGGGAACTGGATTCAGGTGGAATGAATCCCTTTGTTTCATCACCAATTCCACTAAATTGACCTACCGTATTATAATCCGCCTTATAATGGCACCGTATTCGTTTTCCTATATCTAATTCCTCAATACTTGTGACTTCATCCACATGTAATAGTCTACCTTGTTTATTGACTTGAACTCCATTAAAAATAAATGGGCAATCTTCCAGTAATTCTATCTCTACTTCATGCAACTTATTATTTAAGTTATGCTTCTCGAAAACCACTTGGTCAATTTTAAGAATGAAGTGCTTTGAATGCTTACTATCTCTAGTAGAAAACATTTCCGATTTACCATCTATTATCACCTTTACACTTCTTGCTAAGTCATGACTTTTCCCAGCTAGTAGTTGAATACTTGAACCAAAAAAATTAAACTTTATCTTTGCACCTTTTTTATCTGCATAGAAATATGACAAGTTATTAATTGTTCTATCTTTTTCTTTAAACTCGAAAAACCTTTTTTGCCATTGATTTGAATAGAAAAAGGAGCCGCAGTCACTCTGATAAATTTTATTATTTTCTTGCGGGAGGCTTTGAATTACTCTATCAACTAGAGGACTCAATTCGTTATAAACCTCCTTACATTTAGTCATATAATTTCCATAATCTTTTAAAATCAGTTGTGCTTTTTCCAAAACATCTCTAGTGTTGATTATTATTCTGTTTCGGTTACTTAGAGTTTCATAATCAAAATTTGTAATTGGGAGTATATGTGATTGATAAAATTTATTATTAAAAAAACGATGAAACGCTTGATCAAATTTTGTGAAAATGTTTTCCAACGTTGTGAGTGCTTTGCTATTAATTGCAGCATTCATCTCTATTAAAATGTCAAATATATCACTATAATTCAGCACAAACTCATTTTTCATTCTTAGCATTGCTCTTGTCTTCTTACCTATATCCTGATTACTAATACGCTTATTTGCGTGCCAGTCTGGTTCAACTACTCTACTCCAGAGTCTATTATTAATAAGTTCTTCTAGGTCAATAAAAGGAGCACCGTTTATCTTCGCGCCTCCATTAGTGGTATTAACAACTTCAATATGCTCATATGACCTAATGTAATCTTCCATTAACAAACGCATTTGGTTAAATGCTTGGTTTGTTTTAATTTCATTCCCATATACATCTTCTACATACAACGTATTAAATAAATCTTTTTCTTGAATTTCAGCTGATTTTTTGCCGCGATTAATATCTTTTGAGTAATAAAGATTTTCCTTAAATGCGAAGTTTTGCCCTACTAAAATTATTAGTCCAGCATTTAATTTTGCAAGGATCTGAAGTGTAACTATCGCTATAGAAAAGGCATCATCCACTTGCTCTACCGTATTATTTGAAACCTCATTGAAAAATGGTGTCACCCGATCTTGAGAAGTGACCACATGTAATTTAGGACCTTTATATTTTTCAATAGTTTCAAACCCTACACTTGTACCATATATCATAGGAACTGAAGTAATATTGTTTTCTATCATGTTTTTAAATACTTTATAATTATGTCCTTGTGGATCATAAGTACAAACAGCATCAGGAATTATATTATTCGCTATCAGAGCTTTATTCGCGGATCCCACTGCTAATATATAAGCTAGACCTTTATCTTTTATTTTTTTTAAGTTTTCATATTCCTCTTGTAAGGAAGGACCTGCTGAAACAATCAACACTGGCTTATTTTTAAATACAAGCTTTTTATCTTCTAAGAGATTCGGAGCTTGTAACGTCGATGGGAGATTCATTAGACTGTTTAAAGTCCACCGTTTTGAAAACGCAGCTTCAGCATTGACTGAATAACTTCGTTGTTGAACATTATTTTTAAATAAAGTTAAGAACTGCTCTAGCTTTTCCGGAAATATACGTTCATAACTAGGTAAAATGATCAAAAGTACCTTTTCTCTTAATTCGAGCGCAAATTGATTTATAAACTTCATACTACTTTCCTGATCCCATTCAACAAAGAGATTTTTCATCTGCTTAAGTGGTAGGTCATTTAAATCCCTTTGATGAACAAACTCCTTAAAAACTGCTGGTTCAGGTTCATATAAAGTAAATGATTTATTAGGCCAACGAGCTAAAAAGCTTTCTACATGATATCCAAATCCAACACCATAAAAAAATACATGCTCATAATTGGCAATTGTTTCAACATATTGTTCAACCAGTTTCTCAGCTTCTTTAATTGGATCGTACTTACTATGAATAAATAATGGACGATTATTAACGGTTACCTTGAGTGTAGGAAATGTAGTTTTTGTCTCAATAACATCTATCGGATCATTTTTAAACTCCTCATTATCCTTGCGAATTAAGTCCAAAATCCATGAATAATTTTTTCCCAAAAAATTATTGTTGTTTAATAACATACATACTTTCCTCCAATTGCTATCAGATAAGGTCCTCTTCCCTTAACCATTTTCTTATTGTTGTTCGACTTATAGCATCTCTCTCTTGTGGAAGCTGGTATTTCTCTGATAATCTCCATTCACTTGAATATTGATCAATATTCGCTCCAAATGGAGGAGGTAATATAAACATATCATCCGTTTCATATGCTATCTTTGCTTCATCTTCAGTCATTAATTCTTCAAATCGTTTTTCACCCGGCCGTAAACCAATTTCTTCAATTATGATTGGCTTTTTAATACCATGGGTAGAAGCAACCTCTTCTATTAATACCTCTGCAAAATCAATCAACTTCACGATTGGCATTTTAAGGACAAAAACCTCTCCCCCCTTTGCCAACTCATTTGCTTTTAATATGAGTCCAATCGCCTGGGATGGAGTCATCATATACCGTAACATTGATGAATCAGTAACTGTAATTCTGCCGTGCTCTAAAATTTGTTTTTTAAATAACGGGATAACCGAACCTCTCGAGCCCATAACATTTCCAAAACGAACAGATGAAAAGATCGTCTTTTTAGGACCCTTTTGGTACTGTGCAGCCGAAATTAATCGTTCTGCAGTCAGTTTTGTTGCACCATACGTATTAGCTGGAGCAATTGCCTTATCTGTACTAGTAAAAAGTACTCTTTTTACACCGTTTGCTAACGCAGCTTGTATAACATTTTGTGTACCAATAACGTTCGTTTTTACTGCTTCAAATGGATTATATTCACAAGCTGGAACATGCTTCATTGCGGCTAAATGAAAAACATAATCTATATCTTCCATAGCTCTTGTTAACCTTATTTCATCACGAATATCTCCAACTAAATAACGTATATTTCTATACTCACTAAAATCCTGCTGTAGTTCAAACTGTTTATATTCGTCTCTGCTAAACACTCTGATAACTTTTGGGTTAAGTAATAGTAACTCCTTTAATAAATACTGACCAATTGTTCCCGTTCCACCAATGATCAATATTTTTGAACCTTTGTAAATAGACATCTTTCATTCACTTCTTTCCTAACTCAATTCAATACGCTCACCTTGTTCATCAATGGTAGTCGTGCTAATTATTTGTAATCTTTCTAATATAGGAAGTACCTCATATTGAATGATATCTGCAATTAAAACCGTATCCTTATTTTCTATAGCTTCCATTAGTGGTATTAACTCAGTCTCTAATGTTGCCATTGAAGTTAAATACTCATTCCAGTTGAGAATTTTATGGTCAAGCTGATCGATATTATTTATCATTTGTGTAATCCACTGAAGGCCCTCTAATAGTTGCACAAGTTTTTGCCATGACTCTTCTGTAGGGGTACTATAAAATTCATCAACGAGATTATTCACTTCGGGAACTGCTCGTTTTAGGTATGTTTCAGCTGAAAGTAAAATACTGCTTAATAGTTGTTTGGTCGTATGAACTATTGCCTCTACCGTTTCTATTGTGCTAAGTCTCTCTAAAATGTATTCACCGTGATCTTCGTAAACTTCTACTCCATTTACAACTAAGTGACTAAGGTGTACACCTCTTTCATTTACTCTATTATTAATTTGCTGAAACATCTCATTAATGCTTGTTTCTTCGTTATTAAACTCAAGTACTTCATCTAAAAGTTTTAACTTCATAAAAAATCTCCTAACGTCCTTTTTTATTCTTGTTAATTATATCGTCAATTTACGACAATGTTTTAACCTAAATAGAAAACCATTTTCATCTAACAAAGGTAAATATATGGTTAAGTCGACAAAATAAAAAGATCCTAGGGAGACCTAGGATCTGTCTTATAAGTTAATCTTTAAATTAACCTAATAATTGAAGTACTGATTGTGGTTGTTGGTTTGCTTGTGCAAGCATTGATTGAGAAGCTTGAGAAAGAATGTTATTCTTTGTCATATTCATTACTTCACGAGCCATATCAACGTCACGAATACGAGACTCGGCAGCTTGTAAGTTCTCAGATGAGTTGTTTAAGTTTGAGATTGTATGCTCTAAACGGTTTTGGAATGCACCAAGGTTAGAACGTTGAGCAGAAACTGCTTCAATTGCGTTGTTGATAACTTCAATAGCGTTTGTCGCTTCAGTGTGGTTTGCAACACTTAAAGCACGTTGTGTCGTAACATTAGATGTTCCGTTTGATACACCTGAAGTTCCTGCAAAACGAGCATCTGTCACCGAACCATGATTAGTTAACTCAGTTACAGATTCACCTGCGCGGATTGCTGGACTATTCGAATTCTCTTCACTAGCAACACCAAGTGATTGTGCCGTCATGCTTTGGATAGAAATAGTCATACTTTGGCCATTATTAGCACCGATTTGCAAAGTTGCTGAAAACGCACCAGCAGCTCCAGTCCCACCACCACTAAGCATCTTTTGAGTATTGAACTCAGTAGTATTAGCAATACGGTTGATCTCTGAAGTTAACTCGTTGATCTCTTTTTGAATTTCATCACGGTCAACTGTTACGTTTGTGTCGTTCGCTGCTTGAGTAGCTAGTTCACGCATACGTTGAAGGATGTTTTGAGTTTCTTGAAGAGCACCCTCCGCTGTTTGGATCATAGAGATACCGTCTTGAGCATTACGAGAAGCTTGGTCAAGACCACGGATTTGTGCACGCATTTTTTCAGAGATTGCTAGACCTGCAGCATCGTCACCAGCACGGTTAATACGAAGACCTGAAGATAATTTCTCCATTGAATTTTGCATACCGCCTTGGTTGATTCCTAATTGACGGAACGTGTTTAACGCCGAAATATTATTATTGATAATCATTTATGTTTCCTCCTTGAGTTTTACTCCGCCCACGTCCTTGTGGTTGGATTTTGGGTTTTATAGGTAAAAAGGATGGTATGCCGGCCGAACACAGCGTCCTTTTTACTTTACATTAGTATTATCGACTCCTTTCGGCAAATGTTTAATATTTTTTTTAGTATTTTATTGTTGTTCATATTTTTTTCATAAGTATATTGAATAGGTTGATAGAACTTTAGCCATTTCAAAAGGTTGGTTATTTTGAAGGTACTTTCATATTGTGATTGATTGATTTTCTCCCTATAGAGAAATATTCAATACCGGAAATTTCTACGTCACCAATGGAATAACAATTACGCCCGTCAAAAATAATCGGGGTTTTCATTATTTCTTTATATTCATTTAAAGGGAAGTTTTTAATCTCATCCCATTCTGTTAAAATGAAGGCTGCACTTGCTCCTGTTATCGCTTCTTCAATCGAGTTTTTAAACTCAACTTCCATTGGTAACACATGCCTTGCATTCTCTATCGCAATCAGGTCATAGGCAACAACATGGGCTCCTTCTCTTACCAACTCCTCAGCTATCACAATTGAAGCTGCTTCTCTCATGTCGTCCGTATTCGGCTTAAACGCCAAGCCAAGCATTGCGACTCTCAGACCTTTTAAATTACCAAATCGCTCTTTTGCCTTTTCTACTAATAATCTCTGCTGTTGGTTATTCACTTCAATAACCGACTTTAATAGATGAAATTCGTGTTCGACATTCCCGGCGATTTGTACAAGTGCTTTCGTATCTTTTGGAAAACAGGAACCGCCGTAGCCAATTCCAGCTTTTAAAAACTGGTTCCCAATCCGTTGATCCATCCCCATTCCTTTAGCAACGTCCTCGATATCGGCTCCAACCTTTTCACAAATATTTGCAATTTCGTTGATGAAGCTAATTTTTGTCGCCAAAAAGGCATTGGAACCATATTTGATCATTTCTGCACTTTCAATGTCGGTTTTAAAAACAGGGATACCAAACGGACGGTTAAGGTCTTCAATGACAGAAGCTGCTTCGGGATGGTCTGCACCAATCACTATGCGGTCGCCTCGGAAGGTGTCTTGAATCGCTGAACCTTCACGTAAAAATTCCGGGTTGGAAACGACGTCTACTGGTATACTCGTTTTACTTTTTATGATTTTTTTTATTTTTCGATTCGTTCCAATCGGTACTGTACTTTTGGTAACGATAATTGCAGGTTGGGTTATTTTATATGCAATATCTTCTGCTGCTTGAAAAATGTAAGAGAGATCTGCTGTTCCATCATGTTGTTGCGGGGTTCCAACGGAAATATAAATAACTTCTACACTTTCATAAGAGGTGTCTTTATATCTTTGAAATACAAGATTTCTTTTTTGAAGATTTGATTTCATTAATTCCTCTAACCCCGGTTCATAAATGGGGGACTTTCCTTGTTGCAACATTGCTATTTTTGCTTCATCCACATCCACGCATGTTACATGATGGCCAATTTCTGCAAGGCAGACACCTGTCACTAATCCAACGTAACCCGTTCCTACGACCGAAATATTCATACACTAACCTCCATTTTATGAAACTTACAGCACTGTATCTAACTCCAACGGTAAGGATCGCAAATACTCTTTTACTTGCGGGGCTAAGTCTTCTCGTTTTAACGCAAAGTCAATGGTTGCTTTTATAAAACCAAACTTGTCTCCGATGTCATATCTCGTTCCTTGAAAACTGTAGGCAAGTACAGCATGGTGTTCGTTCATTTGATTAATCGCATCTGTTAGTTGAATTTCACCACCTGCTCCGGGTTGTTGCTGAGCTAAATAGTCAAAAATTTCAGGACGCAGCACATATCGCCCCATAATCGCATCGTTCGAGGGTGCCTCGTTGATTTTTGGCTTTTCGACCAGTCCTCTTATATGTCTTACACCCGCTTCAATATCCGTACCATTTGGCGCAATAATTCCATATTTAGAAACATCCTGATCTTCTACCTGTTGAACCCCTACGACAGAAGAATGATAACGGTCATAGATTTGAATTAATTGTTTGGTACAAGGGGTGTCAGACAAAACAATGTCATCACCTAATAAAACGGCAAATGGTTCCTGACCGACAAACGAACGGCAGCATAAAATGGCATGACCTAAGCCCAATGGTTCCTTTTGTCGGATGTAGTGAATATTCGCCATCGTTGAAATCGACTGGACTTCTTCAAGCTGACTCCATTTTTCTTTAGAGGCTAGTGCATTTTCAAGCTCATACGATTTATCAAAATGGTCTTCAATCGCTCGTTTCCCCCTGCCACTAACGATTAAAATATCTTCAATTCCCGATTGAACAGCTTCCTCTACAATGTATTGAATCGTCGGCTTATCAACGATCGGCAGCATTTCTTTCGGTTGGGCTTTTGTTGCCGGGAGAAAACGTGTGCCTAATCCCCCAGCCGGAATGATCGCTTTTCGAACTTTCATCGACTACACCTCCATCTTCACTTAGCATAAGTGTACCAAATGAATATAAAACTACTGTTAAATTTAGTTAAAGGTACTACACAAAACGTTCATAAAAAAAGACAGATATTGTCTGTTTTAGACAAATACCTGCCTTATCTTTTATAATCCCTTTAAATAATCCGTTAAACCTGCAATCGACACACTTGCAGCCGCTTTACTGTTTTCTTCTTGAATCGCAATGTAGATTTCTTTACGGTGAATTTCGATGTTTCGCGGCGCGTCAATTCCTAGCTTAATTTGGTCCCCTTCAACGGAAAGGATTTTAATTTCAATGTCATCGCCTATCTTAATCGACTGATTGGTTTTTCGCGTAAGTACGAGCATTATTTCCCCTCCCCAGCGTGAGCCGCTTGTTGCTGGAAGAGCATGTGGCTTGTCCCGTACTCGCTTTCAGCCATTACATACTGTTTTCCTTTTTGTTTTTTTGCATTAATTATGATTGGACCTTGTAAATTCACGGTTGAATTTGTAAACGGCTCTTTAACGGTCACGATGGAAAAAATAGCGACATCATCCTGTTGCTCGATAGCCAGTTTTTCAAGTAACCCGTCCGATAGTTTCACGGAATAGTCTTGGAAAAAGTGAAATGGATTGACAAGAATAAATGCAACTTCGATTGTTTTTGTTGATTGTAATATATAAAAAGGCGTTCCTTCATCAAACGGAAGCAATACAAATTGAGTTTCTTCTTCAAATGCAGGTAATCCATTTTCAAAGTGAATGACTTTTTCTTCAGATACCTCAACTTCGCCTTTAAATTTCGTATTTATTTTCATAACGATCACCACAACTTCCTATGTAAATAATATTTTTATTCTACCATATATTTGAAAGGTCATACGGGATGTCAGTAAATCGAAATAAAACCACCTTCCTTAGAAAGTGGTAACTTATAGCCCTCTATTGATTTGAGTACCAAGAGCTTGAAACGAAATGCTGTTTTTTTGTTTTAAATAGGCGTTACTTTGCCATTTTGGGATTGTAATTTGTGGTTCATTCTTGTTCACCTGAATATTAATCGTATCCCGGTTGAAATGAATATTTGTCTCACCAGGGTCGTAGGTGAATTTGACAGAAAGGGGCTTTGGTATCGCCGCATATGTAAAATCATACGTTTGCAACTGGCTATTGGAAACAGAAATTTGGGCGATCGCTCCGTTCCCATTTTCAATTTTCATCATTTGCTCGCCTTCTTGCGCCTTCTTTTGTATGTAACCCATGACCTTTTGCTTCCCTTTTTGAGCAGACTCTTCCACTCGCTTCATCGATCCCTTAAGATTCGCATCCGCAAAAGCCACAGTTTGATCGATAAGTAACTGTGCAGCGCGTTTACTAATTTGCAGGTTATCTGTATGTTGTTGCTGAATTTGCAGGTCGGCAGGGCGTTGACGAATTTGCATCGGTGAACGATCGGATTGCCGCCCAATCTCACCACGAGTCGTCGTTATATCAATACGGGGCATATTCATAACGGGTCCCCCTTAATTAAATTACTTAGCAGTTTTATTAAAACGGTACCAGGTACCTTTAGTGGACTAAAGGTACCTGGTACCGGATTTATTCATTTTTACCGGTTTCTCACTGCATAATTTTGTTTATGGTTATCTCAAGAAGTCCATCAGCGTTGGCTGCATGATACGTGCACCCGCTGAGAGTGCTGCACGGTGGATGCTCTCTTGGGTCATTAAGTCAATAATAACTTTTTCAATATCTGCATCTTCATTTTGCGACATGATCCGCTTCGCAATGACCTCTTGTTCCATTAATCGGCTGTCAATCATTTCGACTCGATTGACACGCGCCCCTAGCTCGGCACGTTCTGATACAAAGCGGTCAATATGGTTATCTAAGTTTGCAATCATTTTTGTAATATCTGGACCTTTTGTCGATGGATCTTCTAACATTTTTTCTAAGCGTAATATATCACCGAATAAAGCATTAGAGAAAACATTTGAAGGCGTAATATTTACAGGCATTGTCACACCCTTAAGCAACTCAATCTCAACATTCGCCTGATTTTGAGAAACGGCATCTTTGTGGGAGATGACAATATCACGTTCTTTCAGTTTACTTTCAACGTCAATTGTTGGATCATCTGGATTTGGTGCAAAATGAGTAACTTCTTTTGAATTTTGATCAATCGCCACTCGTTGGTTTCCGTTTACGTAGGTTCGAACTCCATTCTCTACCCCAGCAAATTGATAGACATCTCCATTAAAAACAACTTCTAAACTATCATTCGGAAATCCGGCAACATCATCTATCGAAACATCCATCCTTTTTGAATTGACAGGAGGATTTAAAGTATCTGTTCCATTAAAGATATACTTATTATTTGATTTCGTGTTCGCCATGGATTCAATGTGCTCACGAATTTGGCTAACTTCTTTCGCGATATTGGCACGTTGTGAAGCCTCAAACGTATCATTCGAAGCTTGAACCGTGAGCTCACGAATCCGATGCATCGCTTGAGTTGTTTTATCTAATGTGGAATCGGCTGTGTCCATCCAATTATACACTTCACCAATATTTCTTTTAAATTGATCCACTTCCGTTACTTGTGTACGGTAACGCATCCCATTCATCGCAACAACAGGATCTTGGTGGGCTCGAGTGATTTTCTTTTGACTCGAAAGTTGATCTTGAAGTTTTCCAAGGCGTTCATACCCTTGGCTTACATGACGTAATGTATTGAGAGCAAGCATCGATTGTGTTACACGCATTATTTATTTACCCCCACTTACAGACCTGCTCGGCCCATTCGATTAATTATTCGATCTAACATATCGTCGATCATTGTTACATTTCTTGCAGCTGCATTATAAGCATGTTGAAATTTAATGATGTTTGCCATTTCTTCATCAAGAGAGACACTACTGGCCGACATTCTTCGCTCGTCTACCGTCGTTCTTAATGTATCAGAATTTCTCATCATTCGGTTAGCTTCGCTCGTGTTTACTGCCATATCACCGATAATCGCTTGATAAAAGCTTTGAACATTCGTCGTCGAACCACCGTAATTAAGTGTTCGATCTTTAACATTCGCTAATGCCTGTGCATTCGAGCCGTCTCCAGAAAACGAACGTTGGTTCATGTCCCCAAGGTTGATGGACCAGTTCATATCTCCAGTTGGTTGATTTCTTGGAATATTAATAACTACACCATCTTCAAATACATGTCCGTTCACCACTTCTTGTTGTGGTGCACCATTAACAGAATAGAACCATTTATTATCTGTTGAATTGTATTCAACTGTAACTTGTTTTGGATTATCACCGTTAAACAATCCTGAGGCAGTCGGCATCGGCCCATTGTATGCAGCATCCCCTGCTTGCAAGCTTCTTACATTGGATGCCCCAGAAGCTGCGATATTGTCTAACTCAGCTTGTATTTTGGCTGAAAGTTGTAACTTTGAAGCTGCACCTTTCACATTATCACTTGTTGGCCAAGTATCAGGAGCACCTTTAAAAGTAAAAAAGTCAAGAGCTTCTACCTTACTGCCATTCTTCATATCGTTTAGTGACCAACCTTGACGATGTACCGCATTTAATTCTTGAGCAAAAGTAAAAACCATTGTATCCAATTGATGTAACATGTCCGGATAAACGCCAAGTTCATTCCCTTGTGCATCCAAGTAACCGTATGCTTCCATTTCTCCAACAAGCTTTCCATGAGCTTTAAACTCATTAACAGTAAAAGAAGTTACACCGCCTGCAGTGTTTAAATCAACTCCGGAACTTATCGTTCCAGGGGGAGCAAAATAGAGCTTTTCAATCAGCCCTTTTTCACCATTAACACCCTGTTCATAGCCAACCTTAACTTCGTTTGTTTCAAACGTTCGGCCATTTACTAATGTTACTCCGAACTCACGGCCATTCTCATCGGCCAATTTTATGGTATATAAACCTTCCGCTACACTTGATGGGTTGCCGCCACTTGCTACTGGCTCTACTTTTATATTCACAATCTTTGAAAGTTGGTCAACTAGTAAATCCCGCTGATCATACAAATCATTGGGTACATAGCCGTGCGGTTCTACTTTAGAGATTTGTAGATTAATATTATTGATTTGACGGATGATAGAGTTCATTTCATGTGTCGTACCATCGATCTGTTGCTGCAGTTCTCGCTGTACCGTTTTCAAAGAATCAGAAACGTTATTAAAAGTTTCTGAAAGAGCAATTCCATGTTGACGCACAACTGAACGAGCACCTGCATCTTCAGGATGCACAGAAAGATCTTGCAGTGCATTCCAAAACCGATCCATCGTATTGGCAATTCCATTCTCAGATGGCTCATTCATAATATCTTCCATCTTTTCCAAAGCATTAAAGCGAGCTTCCCAAAAACCATGTTTAGAATTTTCATTTCGATATTGAAGGTCTAAAAATTGTTCACGGTATCGCTGGATGGAATCAACGTTGACTCCTGTACCGATTTGACCGGGTATTCCTGGTCTTGTAAAAGATGAACCCGGGAACGCCTCTCCAGGTGTTAAATTCACACGTTGTCTTGAATAACCCGGTGTATTGGCATTCGCAATATTATGCCCTGTTGTATGAAGCGCTCCTTGATGAGCCATTAAACTACGTCGTGCTGTTTCTAGTCCGTGAAATGTAGAAATCATTCGATGCTCCTCCGTTAGTTTCTCTCTAGTAATCTTTTATTAAAATCTTAGTTTAGCGTTTCCCCGTAAACATGTACTCACTTAAAATATGTTGGTTTTATTGTTATGCAATAAAGTCCTCTATGCTTTTGAATCAAATATCGATCGTTTCGTTTCTAGATCATGATTTTTTTGTGCTGGGCGCTGATAATTAATTTCATCTGGTTCCGGCACCATCAGGTCAAGGGAAAGGTTCACAAACCGCAACGAATCTTCGATGAGCTGTTGATTGAGCTCATTGTTCTTTTTTAATGTATCAATTTCTGACATAAGAGCGCGATGTAGTTTAGTTAAGATGGGCTGTTCCTCTTTTGGCGCAAGTTCTATCAGTTGATCCATCGTTACGCCTTCTGTTACCAAACCCTTGCCTTTTAAAAATTGTTCAACCACTAATAGCCTGTCTTGCTCAAGCTTTCTTAATTGGTGAATCAGAGCCCCCTCTTTTTTGATGAGCACATCTAAAGCCGAGATATCACTTTTACGGACAACTTCTGTTTTTTCTACTGCAATCTCATTGAACGTTTTATGCAATTTAGTAAGATCTGCTAATATGGCGATAACTGCTTTTGCTGACATACTCATCCTCCTGACCCTCTCAATTATCATTGGTTCCAATAGTCATAAAGCTTATTAGCTACAGCTTGGGCATCTACCTTGTAATTCCCAGATTGGACTTTTTCTTTTAATTCATTCACTTTTTCTTGACGAGCGGCATCAATTTTTGTGCTTTGTTGAAGCTCCATTGCTGCCTTCGAAATTTGAAGTTGATCTTTCTTCATCTTCGTTTCGTTAGTTGCCATTTGCTTTTCCACTTGTTTACGATACGTGGTGTTTTGGATCGCTTGATATGGATTGATCTTCATTGATGACACCCCTTTTCTTCGAGTTTTTTAATGCTCTTTTCTTTTTTATCGGCAGAGATATACTTACTATTAATACTACTTTCTTCTTATTTCATCGTTAAATAAGTGATAGGTCCTTCTCGATGCGTTTTCTTTTTGACGATTTCGTTCAGCAATTTCATTTTCTTTATTATGTTGATCAAGTCCTTGTTGGAGGTTTTTATTACAACTTGAACAAATTCTTCCCTCACGTATAATCGTTCCACAAGAGTCACAAGGATAACCTAAGTTTGGAAATTGCGCCATTTGCAACCGACCTTCACGAATAAATTGAAAGATGTAGTCCTCCTTTACTCCTGTTGCTTCTACCACTTCAGAAATAGACGCTTTTCGATTTTCTCTTTTTCGAATGAATGTATACACTGTTTGGAACATTTGATCGATTTCTTTATGACATTTATCACATACTGACCGTAATGCTTTGACAAATAGCCCCCCGCATTTTGGACAATTTTCTAAATTAGGCATACGATTCCCCCCTGATCTTCCTATTATACCCTATCGTTGTAATATTACCTTGTTCATATCAGTACGTCTGTCATGACACAACAGCACATAGCATGACAGGTGCTGTTGTGATATCTTTTTTTCTTTATATCGGCAAGAAGGGTTTAACTTTTTAGGGTTTTATGTTGTCTGTAGTATTTTATTTTAACTATTTAGGGATCAGTTCAATATAAGTACAACATCGAGCCACAAACATATTGCCATCATTCTAGTTATATCAGGGAGAAATCTTTTCCTATTGATGCGGTTTTAATTTTTCGGCTTTATTCTTAATTATCAGTGGAACTTTGATTATTTCGTTGCAACTCTAAATTTATCGGCGGAACTTTGATTATTTCGGCACAACTTTCAATATATCGCCGTAGCTGTGATTATTTCCGGTTATATCACCCCCGTGCCACCGTCAGCGAAGAAACCGACTTCGCACCGCAGTCCAGCAGTGCCTTTGCTGCATAGCGTAGCGTTGCACCTGTTGTATAAATGTCATCGACGATGGTGATGTGTGCAGATGTAACCTGTTCTCGTACACCAGCAACAACGACAAACGGATTTTCCACCTTACGAATGCGCGCCTCACGTGTTTTCTTACTTTGCTTTTCTTCATGATGCGCTCGCTTGAGGGCGTGCACCGGCGCTCCAACCATGCTCGCCAATACGTCCGCTTGGTTAAAGCCTCGCTCATACAGGCGCTCGTCACTTAATGGGATGGGAACGAGAACATTACTTCTACACTCACTGCGGTACAAACTTAGTAGCGACTCACCGAACGCCTCCCCCAATGCATAATCGCCACGATACTTAAACTTAGCCATCATTTCTTTTAAAAATGAATTGTACTGGTACACCGAGCAGTTTTTCGTTAGAACCCCTTGCCACTGCACGTCATCCTCCCAGCGAATGCAGTCACTGCACAAGGTGCCGTTATGGTAGGTTTCATCAAGATCATTTAACGACCGACCGCATATTTCACATAGGGGACCAGCTAAGCTTTCAAGTTTCCCGCTGCATTTCTCACACAGCAACTTCTCTTTTTCTACACCAAAAATTCCTCCCCAGCTCGCACGCACTTGAAGATGCGCATCACAATAAAGACACCGTTTCATCCTTCAAAACCTGCTTCCTTATTCATCTGCATGATATGGCGTTTCGCTTCAACCATTGCTGTCGTCTTCCCATAATGAAACAAAGTGATGTTACCGGTAGGGTAATCTTTGTGGCGACCGACACGACCTGAAATTTGCACGAGTGCACTTTCTGTAAAAATTGCTTCTTCCGCCCCAAGCACGGCCACATCAATATTAGGCACAGTCACCCCGCGTTCTAAAATTGTTGTCGTAATCAATAGTTGAAGGTCACCACTGCGAAATTTTGCTACTTTTTCATGACGCTGTGCATCTTCTGCATGAACACTTTCACATACAAGCCCTAATTCTCTTAGTATTGGAACGAGCTGCTGGCCCACTTCAATCGTTGGCACGAATAAAAAAGCTTGTTTGTTTTTTTCAGAGCGCTCGATAAGCCACCTTTGCACATTTTTCGGGAGGCTCTTCTTGGAGATCTGTTTTTTCCAGTGTCCACACCATTCAAACTGAGGAATAGGTAACGGGTAGCCATGGTAACGTTTCGGTACTTTTATATGTGGAATTTGTTTGAGTTCGGTTGAAGGAGTTGCCGTTAAAAAGATAGTTACTCCATCGTCTTTTTGTGCTTTTTTAACAGCAAATCGAAGGCTTTTATCATAGGAGTACGGGAAGGCATCGACTTCATCAACAATGATGACGTCAAAATAATTTCTGTAACGCAGCAATTGATGAGTTGTGGAAATGACCAGTTGAGCGGGATTACCACGGTCTTCACTTCCACCATAGAGGGAGATAATTGAAGTGTTTGGAAATGCCGCTTTTATTCGAGGGGTTAGTTCAATGACTACATCGGTGCGCGGTGCCGCGATTACTACATTTTTTCCTTCTGATAAAGCATGAGCTATTCCTTGAAACAGCATTTCGGTTTTTCCAGAACCGCAAACCGCCCATATCAGAAAGGAAGTTCGTTCTTTAATCGCCTCGACTAATTGGTTTGATGCCGTTTCCTGTTCATGGGATAACGTACCATTCCAAGCAAGCAAAGTTTCAGTAGCTTCGAACTGTGGCGTTGGGCCGGTCCATCGAATGAGCGGTGTACATTGCGACACCCTCCCAAGCATGATGCATTTTCGGCAATAGCTACACATGCAAAGACACCGAGAGCACATATAAGAGACGATGCGATCTGTGGCGTCGTTCCCACATCGTGTACATGTAGGGTTACCAGAACAAAAGTCGATACCACGAGTATACGTAATATAGCCATTACGATAATGTTCATGTAGTTCTTGGAGTGTAAAAGGGAGTTCATCAAGTAGGAGTTCGCGACCAGATAAAAAGGATTGTAAGTTAGCGGAAAATTGATAATGGGTGTTTAACGAAGGTTCCGGCAATGAGGGAAGTAGACCAATCGAAGTCGGGGGAATAACAACGGACGAAGGATGATACTTTTTTATAAGCGGTTCAGGAACTAAGTACTCGTTTCCTTCGACCACTACAACAGCAAATCGCAAAAAATTCACCACCTTGTTTCATTTGAGGTTTAGATTTACACAGTTGTTTAATTAGACGTCGAATGGAAAAATCCTTTTGAAAAAATGTGAAGTTCACATTTCGGCTAATAAAATGTTCAAATTGGACAATAAAAATTGCATTTCCGACAATAAGTCACTTCATCGCTTCAGAAAGTGGCTGAACTTGCAGAAAAATCAGCTATCATAAATGAACCCAAATAAAATCACTTCAACTAATTACAAGTATAGTGGGGCTCAGTTCCTATTTTCTGAAAAATGACCAAGCCTTAACCATTCCTCCATCCAACCCGCCTAATTTACCAAAAAAAAAAAACTCCCGCAATCTCAAATTACGGAAGTTTCACTTTCATCAAATCTTTGCTCCTAACAGGGCAACTAAAGCTCCCACTAGAACAGCCACTGCTGGAATAACGAGAAAATTCACCATTAATTGTCTGCGCTTTTTTCTCTTTTGTGCTTCTTCAGGCGTTAAATACATTTTTTGTAACCTCCATTATTTTCATATCACCATACGGAGGACGATCAGTTCGGTAACTGGCTGGCATATTGAACAGAACTCCTTCAATGAAGCCCCTCTAGCTTTGCGTCATCATCTTTCAATGATTTTGCCCTTTTCGTATGATACCGTTTTATTATCGACACTTTACGACAAAAGTTTAAGGATTTATTTGTGACAAAATAAAAAAACAACTGAACATCTGCACCGATGCTCAGTTGTTTTTCCTATTATTACGCTACGTACCAACTAATGCCTAGGCTTCCCTCACCTAAGTGTGATCCAATTACAGGACCAAAATAACTAACCCCTACTTCAGCTTCAGGGTACTTTGCTCTTAACTCTTCTGCAATTCTCTCTGCTTCACTTAAGCGATTAGAGTGAATGACCGTAATCTGGACCGCACTTTTTCCTGTAACGCTTTCGTCCAATAAACTATGAATACGTTGCAATGCTTTTTTCTCTGTACGCACTTTTTCAAACGGCATTATTTTTCCGTCTACAAAGTGAAGCACAGGCTTAATTTTTAACAAGCTGCCGACAAATAACTGTGCGGCATTCAATCGCCCGCCACGGTGCAAGTGATTCAAATCGTCCACCATGAAGTAGGCATTTATGTTATTTCTCATAACCTCAAGATGTGCGTCGATTTCTTCTATGTTCTTTCCTTCACTCGCAAGTTTCTCAGCCTCTAATACGAAGTAGCCTTGCGGTGAGCAGCTGATTTTTGAGTCAAAGCCTCTTACATCAAAATCCTCTACCATTTCTGCAGCGCTCATCGCCGATTGATACGTTCCGCTAATATCACTTGATAACGTGATGCAAATCGCCGCATCGTATCCATCACGTTTCAGTTGCTCAAACAACTCGACAAACAAGCCGATCGCTGGCTGTGAGGTCGTTGGCAGTTTTTCCGTCGTTTTCATTCTTTTGTAAAACTCGCTCGCTGTAATTTCAACTTCCTCTTGAATTGCTTCTTCGCCAAAAACAACATTTAATGGAACCATTTTAATGTTCTTCTGTTCACGCAATGTTTCTGACAAATACGCTGTACTGTCTGTGACAATCGCAATTTTACTCAAAGAAATGACCTCGCTTTATGTATGTTATTGTAATATGTTATCGTTTTTTATTGCGCTTGATTTTCCACTTTAATACCATTCGCCAAATCCAATGAAATTCCTTTAAATTCTTTCTAGTACAAGCTTTACACGTTTATTTTCCCCAAACAAACTTGGCTCAATTTACATTAGTTTCGTCCCACCCTTATTTTATTAAAAATCGATGATATATTCAAAATATAAGAACCAACTTGAACCTTCGCAACAATAATTACATTGCATTGGAAAAAACTTTGTAATAAAAAAACTCTAGAAATAGATTCATGTAGTATTAGGTCAAACAATTCCTTTCATCAAACCTCACAGGACTTCACAGAAATAATAAAAAGAGGGTGCCATTTCACCCTCTTAATAATCAGTTACCTTCAATTTTTGTTAATAACAAATCATTCCCATCAACAACAGCTGTATAAATCCAAGTAAAATCTTTCACTTCTTCATTCCCATTACTATAGATGATTTTAGTAACCTCATAGGTTTCAATATAGATCGTTTCCCCATCCATTTCAAAATCTATTATTTCACTTTTCACATATTCTTCCTTAACACCTCGTTCCGATAAACGATCGACTAACGACTTTTGATCATTATATAAGGAACTTCCTGATTTCAAATAGGGTTCAACAATTTTAAAGTCTCCCTTATTTATCGCTTCTATTAACTTATGAGAATAACTCTCCATTAAGTCATACACTTTTTCTTCAACGTAAGAATAACTTGGTGGATCTGTTTCACTTTTCATATCTCGGTTAACAGGCGCATTTCCATGCCAACTTGATGTAAATTCTACGATATTATCATTTTCCACCTTTGTAAGGTTTTCTAATGGCGTATGTTGAAATTCATAATTAGCATCAATATCGTATAAGTTGCTTACTTTCCAACTTTTCTCCTCATCATCATACGTATATATAAATGTTTTATAAGAGGCATCCGGTAAAAGGTATTCGTCTTCAGGTGAATATATGTAAACATAATTACCTTCTACTTCAACCATCGACACCATCGTTGCCATCCATTTATTATCATTGTAATGCAGCGTCAGACTATCATTTAAGAAGTTCATACCTAAAAACTTTAACGTCATTATCGTTTCTGAAGCTGTATTCCGTTCGACGATTGTATTAAAATATTCTATAAACGAGGCGTCTGTTGTCGTTAGTTTCGTAATATCCGATGAAAAATGGGCTGGAAAAAATTCTTTAGTAAATGCCAATGAGAGATCTACTAACTGCTTTTGTAAGCCTTCATCTGAAGAAAAATCAATTTCTACATAATTACTATCTATTTTTCTTTCCTCAGTCTTAAGTGTACCCCATGGATATTCAACCTCAACACTAAATGTCATAGACCCATCTGTTAGCACAGGACCAAATGT
This sequence comes from Alkalihalobacterium sp. APHAB7, assembly GCF_048323755.1. Classification (NCBI taxonomy): domain Bacteria; kingdom Bacillati; phylum Bacillota; class Bacilli; order Caryophanales; family Bacillaceae; genus Alkalihalobacterium; species Alkalihalobacterium sp. APHAB7. The sequence goes on along the minus strand of NZ_JBLWFS010000001.1, from coordinate 326,931 downwards.
AGAATGACGAATAGGGTCGACATTCACATCCTCCCCATTAATAAAAAGTTTGGCAGTAACTGGAGGTTCTGACTGAAAACCAAAATCAAGTGTTACACTTTCTGCGTCTAACTCAACATGATGATAAACGCTAGCGTTTAAGGCTGTAATTTCATTGGAATAAACTAAATCTACAAAATCACTATTTAAAGTTGCTTCTAAAGTCAGAATGCCCGGGAAATAAGGACCAAATTCCTTCTCATATTCTGGTTGATCGGAGACAGCAACCTGTTCACCATTTATAGAAAGAGAGACATCTTTATAATCCGTACTAAGCGTGACATAAACAGGCTCAACTACTAACTGGTAATTGTCATATAAGATACCTTTCCCCTCGTGACTTAACGTCACAAGACCATAGGAGAAAAATTCTTCAGCCAAACCAAATACATCTTGATCGATACCTCTGGAACCCGAATACATTTGCGAATACATTTTCGATTGCATCTTTAAGTCAGTTATAACTTCCCCAAACTTAGCTGGGTTATCATTCATATACTGAATAAAACCACTTGCAGAATTTGCGTTAACTTCTAGACCACTAGGTGTAGTTAAAAATTTTGCAACAGCCTTCTCATCTTTTTCAATCACTGCCGCTTCAAATCGGTCAATTAACCGATCTTTATCCGTTAGAGCTTCTCCTGCCTTAAAACCACCAAACAATAAGATGATTGCAGCACCCGTAATTGCTAACCATATCTTTGTCTTTTGGGTCATCGGTTTCATTGGCGGCGGGGTTCTTTTAGAATTGCTGCCTTGGGTTGTTGTTGATTCTGAATGTTTTACTATATTTGGATTACTATTAGTAGTTCTACCTGTTACAGGAGCACCACATTCTTTACAAAACTGTGCTTCTTCTGATAATTGACTGCCACATTCTTTACAGAACTTCATTTATCTCCCCCAAATTTACTAGATTTTACTTTAAAATTATATTACAGAAGCCTCACTAAATACACTACTATTTTACTATTAATTTACAATAATTTTAAAAGTTACTAATTTAGAAGAGGAAGCGATAAAGCTTACACTCATTTCGATGGGTGTTTCCTTCATCCCTCAACTGAAAACAATTTCCCTACCATTTACTCAGTAGTGACCAAAAATCAAAGTGCTAAAATATACGCTCTTTTCTCAAAGATTGTCGCTATTTGTTTGGTCTGTTAGCAAACTAGGGCTTGATAAACGGTACGAAACAACAATGAATATCCTAACATAGTCAATACAAAAAAGGATAACCTGTATAATACAAGTTACCCTTTTCTACCATCTTATAGAATTTATCTCACCATAACCCAGCCGTTTTTAATAGATTCAACAACAGCTTGTGTACGGTCATTTACACTCATTTTCTGTAAAATATTACTTACATGGTTCTTAACGGTTTTTTCACTAATATATAGTGCTTCCCCAATCATACGGTTGCTGTAACCGTCTGTCATCAGCTGAAGCACTTCGCATTCGCGACGCGTTAAAATGTGAAGCGGCTTACGATATTCAACTTCACGGAAGCCAATTTCAGATGCATCGCCTTCATCTTCGTTTGCTAGACGGCGATAGTCTTTAATCAAATTATGCGTGACTTTCGGGTGAATGTAAGCTCCACCTTCACCAACGACTTTAACGGCTTGAATTAGTGCATCAGCGTCCATTTCTTTTAATAGATAACCGGCTGCACCAGTTTTCAGTACGTGTGTGACATAAGACTCGTCGTCATGAATCGATAGAATTAAAACTTTTACATCTGGATACTTCTGAATTAAATCACGAGTTGCTTCCATACCATTTACTTTTGGCATGTTAATATCCATTAAAATGACATCCGGGCGATGCTCCTCTACTAGAGCAAGAGCTTGTTCCCCATCTTCACCTTCAGCGACTACATCAAAGTTATCTTCCATTGCTAAAATACGTTTTACACCTTCACGGAATAGTTGATGATCATCAATGATGACAATACGTATATTTCGATCTTTATTAAACATGTTTTCACCTCTCGTTAGCTTTAACTGCTTGTCTTACGGTTTGCTTGTCCAGCTTCGACGCCCAGCGTCTAGTGGACTTACGATATGCTTTATTACATCCATCAGTAAATTCTTCTAGTCTTTAAATAGGTACTTCGATAACAATTCCTGTACCTACATTAATTTTCGACTGAATGGTCATTTGGCCTTTTAGCATATTGACTCGTTCTTTCATACCAAGTAATCCGAAGGACCCTTCTTTTTTTACAGATTGATCAAAGCCTTTCCCATCGTCCTTAACTATTATTATAACCTTGTTCAACTTAATTTCAATTTTAACTTGGACCTCTTTTGGTTCGGCATGTTTATAGGCATTTTGTACCGCTTCCTGAACCAAGCGGAATAATGCAACTTCAAGCCTAGGCTGTAAACGCCGTTCTTTTCCAAGGCTTTTAAACCGAATGGCTATACCTGTCCTTTCTTCAAATGTAGTTAGGTATTTAGACAGGGTTGGGATCAAGCCTAAATCATCAAGTGCCATTGGCCTTAGATCGTAAATAATTCTTCTTACTTCTGAAAGGGACGATTTAACCATTTTTCGTAAGTCTCGTATCTCTATAAGAGCCGCGTCTATTCCTTTATCTAGGTAGGTCCGTTCAATTAATTCTGAGCGAAGCATAACATTAGCTAGCATTTGGGCTGGTCCATCATGAATTTCTCGTGATAGACGTCTTCGTTCTTCTTCTTGAGCTTCAATAATTTTCAACCCAAATTCTTGTTTTTCTTTCGCTTCTTCTAATTTTTCACCTAACTGTTGAATGTCACTCGATAGAAAGTTATAAACGACCGACATTTGACCGACTAACCGTTCCGCTCGTTCCACGGTTTCCTTCAAAGAAACAATTCGTCGTTCAATCGAGTCCCGTCTTTCACGCAAACGCATTTCCTCTTGTTGCAAAACCGCTAACTGAACTTGGAATTCATTTGCCTGCTCATAAGCAGCTTTAACTTCCTCTTTACTATATTTATTAAAGTTTTTACTCACTTCAGCAAGACGATTTCTAGAGAATCGTGCGTGTAATTGCGTACGGTCATTTTCATCAATCACTTTAGCAACTTTATGGCGAATATCTTTCAATTCTTCATTTAAGATAGCAAATTCTTTTCGGGATTGTTCACCAATTCGAAAGACTTGTTCGCGACTCTCGTCGACCGTCTCGATCGTTTTCTTAATTATGACCTCTAATTCGGATTGTGCCACTGCGCCCACCAACCTTAAATTCTCTTACAATAGTAATTTGGGAGTAATTATATTCTTTCATCTATTATGACACGGATTAGCTGTACATTATATATGATCATTTTACCATAACTCCTGGTGGACAAGGACAAATTTAGCATACCATTCTATTATTACAGGACTGTTTCGATGGTGTGTAAAACTGTGGTATGATTTTTAGACAATATATGCCAAGGTTCTAAAAAATTTTCAGGAGATAAGGTGGGGTTCCATTGTTACTTTCTTATTTAACCGTTAAGAGTTACGGAGAACACGAGATCAATATTCAACGCTCTAGATTTATTACCTATATCGATCGCGCAACGACAGAAGATGAGGCCCAACTGTTTATTGAAAAGATTAAGAAAAAGCATTGGGATGCCAATCACAATTGTTCAGCCTATCTCATTGGAGAAAACGATGAAGTTCAAAAAGCAAACGATGACGGTGAGCCGAGCGGTACAGCTGGAGTGCCGATATTAGAAGTGTTGAAAAAGCGTGGCTTGAAAGATACAGTCGTCGTTGTGACACGTTACTTTGGCGGCATCAAGCTCGGTGCCGGCGGTTTAATCCGTGCATATGGAGGCGCAACAAGTGAAGGGTTGAACGCAGTTGGGATTGTTGAACGAAAGCTCATGCAGGTGATGCATACTACGATCGATTATCACTGGTTAGGCAAAGTTGAAAACGAGTTGCGTCAATCGCCCTATATATTGAAGGAAATTAATTATTTGGAACAGGTAGAAGTGCAAGCTTATGTTGAAAAACAACAAACGGACCAGTTTACCGACTGGATGACCAATTTAACAAGCGGACAAGCCTCTATAGTCACAGGTAAAGTCCAATACCTCGAAAACCCGGTAGCAGGTACCTTTAGTGATGCAGAGAACTAAAGGTACCTGCTACCTTAACAACATCACCGCATCAACGCACCACATCTGCGGCGCCCATTAATCTCAACCTACAACTGTACTGAATTAACTTCTCAAGTAATAGATGAAACCCAATACCTAAAAAAAAATCATGACTAAAGTCGTTATCGTTCGACAGCATCTTTACGGAATTTGTCTCATGAGGTAAGATATTTTTAATACCTATATATTCCTATGTAACTACTATTAACCATTATAAAACATACCCTCCATCAGACGTTAGGTTCATTTTTAGGACTAACTTTGATGACTACATAACGAAATTTGCAGCGCAGGTCCTCTTCACGATCAAATAATGAGAGAGTTAGAGTTTTACACCTGCATGTAAATTGAACATAACTTCAGAATTGAAAGGAGGTTTATGGATTGAAAGACGTAAAATGGGGATCGCCAGTTAGCATTGCCTGCATCGGAATTTTTTTCGGTGGTTTAGGTATTTTACTAGATACAATATGGAAGTATTTTTTAAGTTTCGGATAATGATAGATGAACAGCAATAGGGCAAAACATCAGCAAATGTTCAATATATTGAACAACATCAACAAAAGAACTAGCGAGTTTTTTACGATGTATTTCAATTCTTTTATAAAAAAATCTTAACGGATCGGGGAGTAATCTATGGTCAGAAGTAAATGGGCGATTGTATGTTTATGTATTATTCTTCTTTCTAGTTTTTACATCGGGTATGAACAACATACGAATGCAAATCAGAGTCAAATTATAGCAACAGGTACTGTTCAGGCTAGTTCATTGAATGTAAGGTCAACTCCATCTACTACTGGGACAAGAGTTGGTAGTCTTTCACGCGGGGCAACCGTTTCGATTTATGAACGTAATGTCAATGGAAACTGGTTAAAAATTCAAATGAATAATCAGTGGGCGTATGTTCATGGCGATTATGTTAGTGTGACTCCAGTAAGTAATACCTCTAATAACTCAAGTAGTAACTCAGGTACAGTTGTTGCTACGGGGTCTGTTAACGTCAATTCATTAAATGTAAGACAATCACCTTCTACAACAGGAGCGCGCGTTGCGAGTCTTTCTCGTGGGGCCACTGTTCAAATCTATGAAACTGGTATTAGCGGAAACTGGCTGAAAATTAGAGTGAATAATCAGTGGGCTTACGTTCATGGCGATTTCATAACGATTACGAGGAATAATAATAGCAATTCCAACAATTCCAGTAATAATAGTAACAACAGCAACAGTTCAAACTCAGTCATTGCAACTGGAACTGTCAATGTCAACTCATTAAATGTGAGACAAACCGCTTCTGCAACGGGGACTCGCGTCGGTAGTCTGGCTCGCGGTGCGACGGTTTCCATCTATGAGAGGAATATCAACGGGAATTGGTTGAAGATTAGAGTCAACAATCAGTGGGCCTTCGTCCATGGCGATTTTGTAACGATCAGTTCTAGTTCCAATAACCAAAATAATAACAATAACAATTCAAATTCAAGTAATAACAACAGCAATAACAGTTCCAACGCGATCATTGCAACGGGTACGGTCAATGTCAATTCATTAAATGTGCGACAAACGGCTTCCACCTCAGGAACTCGCGTCGGCAGTCTAACTCGTGGTGCTTCAGTGTCCATCTATGAACGAAACGTCAATGGCAACTGGCTAAAGATTAAAATGAATAACCAATGGGCTTACGTTCATGGTGACTTTGTTACAATAACGGTTAGTAACAACAATCAAAATAATAATAGTGGGAACTCTAACAATAACAACAATAGCAATAATACAGTCGTAGCTACAGGTACGGTTAATGTCAATTTACTAAACGTTAGACAAACTGCGTCTACCTCAGGTGCCAGAGTCGGAACTCTTAATCGTGGCGCCACTGTTTCTATATTTGAAAGAAACGTTAATGGGAATTGGCATAAAATTAAGTTGAATAACCAGTGGGCGTACGTCCATGGCGATTTTGTAACAATAACTACAAACAACAATAATTCAAACAATAACAACTCATTGAATAATAACAATAACTCCGACAATATTGTTGCTACAGGTACAGTTAACGTTACAACTCTAAACATACGACAAACAGCTGCTACTTCGGGTAATCGAGTGGGTATGCTTGCTCGAGGTGCTTCCGTTTCCATTTTTGAAACAAATGTGAATGGGAATTGGCTCAAAATTAAGCATAATAACCAGTGGGCATATATACATGGCGATCATGTCACAGTAACTATTAATAACAATAATCAAAACAGCAGTGGATCAACTCCAAGTCACCCTGTGCCGACTAATGCATTAGCTGGTAAAACGATTGTGATTGATGCCGGTCATGGTGGCAGTGACCCAGGTGCAGTAGGTAACGGTTTACGAGAAAAAGACGTGACCTTGCGAGTATCCTTAGAGTTACAAAAGAAGCTTGAAGCAGCAGGTGCAAAAGTCGTCATGACTCGAACAACAGATACCTTTGTATCTGTTAACAGACGTTTTGAAATAGCCAATGCTTCAAACGGACATTCTTTTGTTAGTATCCATACAAATTCACTTTCTAATTCACAAGCACATGGAACTGAGACATTTTGGAATCGATCACACCAACACGCCCAGAGCCAACAACTTGCACAAGTGGCTCAAAAACATCTCGTTCAACAATTGAAAACCCGCGACCGCGGTGTGAAAGAAGGGAACTTTGGAGTTGTTCGTTACACAAGAATTCCAAGTATCCTTGTGGAATTAGGCTTTATCACAAATCCTAATGATGCAAATATGATGAAACAAGATAAGTTTTATGATGATGCATCAGATGCATTACTACAAGCATTAATCGAATTTCATAAATAAACCCACTCAAACCTAAGGTTCCCCGCAACCTTAGGTTTTTTGCAGGTACCTGGCACCTGCAACGCTTTAAAGCGTAACTTTAGCTAAGGAGTAAAATATTGCTGAATGTTGATTATTATAATGAATTTAAGGGGAGCCTAATTTCTGAAATGAAATTTAATCTTTGGAGGTCCTAGGATGAAAAAGAAGCTCGAACAAGCTGTTGAACATGCAAATGCCGAAAACCCTACTTCACGGTCTGGAGGCCAACCAAGCACATCTAAAAAAGAAAAAATGAGAAAATCAAATAAACACAAATAACACAAATACGGTGCCAGGCACCTTTAACACAGTAAATGGATAAAGGTGCCTGGCACCGATTTTTTTATAAAAAAAAAAAAAAAAACGATCAGATAAATTCCTATCTGATCGCCCATAATTTATTTTACTGGATTTTCAATGAATACACGCAATCTGTTCTCAATATCTTTCATTAGATCCTGAAGCTCAGTACCTTCTTTTTCGCCTTTGCGGTAAGCTTCTAATAATACATCAAGCAATGGATTTTGTTTTGACATTTTTCATAATCTCCTAACTAGTCTTTACCTTTAAAGAATTCTACCACTGCACTTGCCCAAACCTCATGTCCTTTTTGATTTGGTCGAGTACCTTCTATATATTCTTGAATTGCGTTATCTGTAATTGAAGGCCACGCTTCCCAATGATCAATATATGGGTAACCATTCTCTTCAGCATATCTTTTCAACTCTCTCGTTTGCTCGAGATAATAGTTTGGAAGATAAATAGGATTAGGGGGCTGTAAGACAATGAAAACATCCGATGCTACAGCTCTAATATCTGTCAAGATTGCAGTAAGATTTTGCAGTGTCACATCAATAGTTAAATTATTATTATCATTAAGTATCAATGGTTCAAAGAGAAGAACATCAGGTTGAAAATCTGAGAATTCATTATGTATTCCCGCTTCTAGCACTTGATGTGTTGTACGATTTCCTACTTCAAAGACCGTAAATTCGAACACGTCTTCTCCATAAGTCTCGTTTAATTCCTGGATTACTAAATCAGGCCATGGAGTATATCCATTTACCGATGCTAAAGCATTCGAACCCACAAGTGCCACTCGTACACTTTCATTATTACTTACGGCACCAATGAGCTTATCTTGTAATTCAGGGTGAATTTCCCTAATTTGCATTGAACCTACTTCATTACTAGCTTGGTCTTTTTGCTCAACGGCTTCTAATGTGTCGATCTCCTTAAAGGTCGATTGAGCTTCTTGCGCAATCCCCTTCAATTTATTATCGTATTGTATCTTCCCAAATATCAGTAGAGAAAAACAGAGTAAAACACTTAAAGCAAATATAATATTTTTCATAGAAAACTCCTTACTAAATAATCCATCTTCTATTATATCGATTTTCTTACCAAACGTATATAAATTTTGGGACTTTTTATCAGAAAATAAGGTATTTTGTCTCCCCACTGATCAGACTGTTTAGAACCCCGTGTATTTCATATTAAAAATGTGTCAAACTGATGAACAGCCACCAAAAATATTAAAAGAAATAAACAGCATATCGGACTACATAAAAGAAGGGGACATTACCAAAGTATCGGAAATATTATCACTAAATGAAATGACGGCAATCCAAGAAAGTTTGAAGAGGAGCTTGACTGAGGAAAAGACCGCATAACTAAAAGAAATGTTAAAAGAACGAATATCTCAGGAGGACCTAGATACGTTAATACAACATGCAGAAGAAGAAAATGAATAAATATCATAATTCAACAAGTGAATAAGTTGAAATACACTTCCGGTTTTTTTAAAAATAAATCACACATTATTGACTATATCAAAAGGAAAAACAACACCAACTAAAACACAAAATGAATGAAGGGCCATCTCATAAGGGGGCGGTTCATCAGTCTAAATGAGTTTATGCTAGATGAATATGTTTCATTTAGATTACCTTCCCTTTAGTTTCGACAGCCACTTCATTTTCAGAAGTCTCCCTGTTTATTTACCATTTTAATAGCGTATAAAAGATAATTTTAGATAACTACCAAGCTCTCTCTTATACACTTTTCTACAAATATACTTACATTTACTTCGGCATCTTCTTTTTCATCTGCTTCTGCTTCAAAACGAGTGGTCTGAATTAAATTCCTTTTTTTCTCTTTAATCATCCGTATTCTTTCTTTTATATCACTCGTATCACCTAAGTTTTTTACACTAGGGTCCTCAAAAAAACGTTCTATTTCATTTAGTTGTTCTATTGATAATTTACGAGCTAAATCATCTACAGGGTTACTTGAAAAAGATGCAGCAGATTCAGAAGCAGGTGTATCGTGAAGCAGAATTGACAATACATTCGTAAAAATATAGGTATCCACTGTTTCTGCACTCGATTGTTTCTTTTCAAATGTATCGACTAAATCCTCTAATGCTACATTTTGCTCTCCTTCTGCTTCAACAACTATTTCTGGTTGTTCCTCTATCTCGCGATTAGCATCACTTCCTATTTGATTATCCTCAAATTCCTGTCCAGGTATCGATCTTTGTTCATTCCGTTCGGGCCTTGGTTCAGGCCTTGGCTCAGGCGTTGGTCTTGGTTCTCGAGCTGGTTCTGGTTTTGGATCTGGCTTTGGTTCTGGTTTCGGTTCTGGTTTCGGCGCAGGTTTTGGTTCCGGCTTAGGATCTGGTTTCGGTTCTGGTTTCGGTTCCGGCTTTGGTTCTGGCTCGGGTACAGGCTCTGGCAAAGGCTCTGGCAAAGGCTCGGGTACAGGACCTGGTTCTGGCTTAGGCTCGTCTTGTTCTTTCGTTGTAACTTTTCCATTGTCTTCATGTTCATTCGGTTTAGGCTCTGAATAAACCATGGTTCCCCATCCAAACATGGTAAAAACTAAAAAGAGTATAAAAAACCTTTGTAGTTTGGTCTTCATGTTCTCCTCCAATACTGATGTACATTAATTTTCCATCTTGTAGTATTTTCTATAATCCTATCATATTTTGTAAAAAACTTGTAAAACCTCTTATTTTTAATAAATAAAAAAGTATATAATATGAGATGTAAAACAATATGGGAGTTGGTCTCTGTGAAAAAACTAGCAATACCAATTTTTTGCCTAGTTGCTGTGGGTATAGTCATCTTTGGAAAAATACATTACGATAACAAACTGGAATCGATAGGAAAGTCAGCAAAAGAACAACAACTTTTAGATTCAAGTGTTAGTTCTGCTGTAAATATTGAAGAATTAGTTGGACTTACTGCTAATATGAGTGACGTGCTTAGTGAGAAGTTACTTCACAAATTAGAAGCAAATGAAAGCATCACTTTATTAGTCATTGGTTCAGAAGCAAATTTTAGTAGCCCTTCTGAAAATTCTTCATGGCCCTTTCAACTATTGGATGCATTGAATGAATATTATGTTGGTGCGAATTTTGTATTAGAGACCATGAATTTAGAAGATATGAGTACGAATCACCTTATTGAAATAAACGCTCATTCTATGGCAGCTACTATTAAACCGGACGTGGTAATCCTCGAGCCTTTACTATTAAATGATAATGGGATCGTAAAGATGGAGAAAACTATAGAGAATGTTGAAAAGTTATTAGAAACAGTTAAAGAAGAAGCAGCTGAAGCTTTCGTTATCCTTCAGCCACCTAACCCAATTTATCGACCCACCATTTACTTAGAACAAGTTGACCGGCTAAAAGAGTTTACTCTCAATTCCGATTATGAGTATATAGATCATTGGCAAGCATGGCCTGATGTGGAGAATGATGACCTAAAAGACTTTATAACGGGAGTACACCCAAATGAACGAGGCCACGACTTATGGGCTGAATACATGATTAACTATTTTGTTGCCAAGTAATGTTTTGTAAAATTAGTAATAAGGCACTGTATGAGAGATGTTAAACCCCGCAAGTAAAGAAGTTAGCATACATTTTCAATAGAACAACCGTTAAGACTTAACGGTTGTTTTATTAACAAATATTTTCTTTTCTATTGGTTTAATAAACCCCTAGCTTATCCTATTTAACACAAGCATATAAGGATCATAAAATAAAAAAGAAGATCTTTAAAAAAATTTTAACTAAGAAATCTTCTGATATTCCTTTGGAGCAGGGATTCCCTTTACTAAACGCCATTTTAGTGACTTATGTACTTTTCTTTTCGTTTCAAAGCTAACCAAAGGGCTCTCATAAATGTAGCGATAAGCTTCTCGCATACGTGAAAAATATTTAGTAGTATAAGGTACCCAAAGAACATAACGCATACGTTTCAAAAAACCACTCGCTTCTTTTTCTGTTATACGATCTTTTTTTCTTAATTTAAAAACTTCTATTTTAATAATAATAGCAAAAATAATTTGTAAAGGTATAAATAAAATTAAAAAAAGACCAATAACAACTCCAAATATAGATTCCATTATTTCTCCACATCCTCTACTTTTATCTTTATTAAAAACTAATTTTCGTTTAACTCATGGATATAACCTATTCGAACTCTATCCCGATAAAGTTGATTACGTTCTGCAAAAGAGTTATCAAAGGTCAGCGATTGGCACCCCAAACCTCGGGAGAATTGATCACATTTTAATTCTAATTCTTCTCCAAACAAGACTTGGTCTTTAATAAAGTAATTACTATGGGCTATTTCGTGACCTAGTGTAAATAACATCTCTTGTTTCGCAGCCTCTTTATCCAGGAGGAAATAAAAGCCCCTACTTGTAGGAAGTTTGTTATTTGGACCTAATCTGTTGGTGATACTGGTTGGTGCATAATATTTGTACAGATCCCCTTCCATTTCGAGTGGATATAAGTTAATTGTTCCACCTTCTTCTGTATGAAAAGAACGAAAAGGGCTATAACTGCCGAAATAACCAATATTCATATAATCCAAACGGTTGGTTAGTAAGATATGTTCAATACCTACTAGCAAAGAAGGATCGAGCGTCTGTAAAAAGCTTCTAATATCATCCACTGTTAAAGGATGTCCCATATCAGGATCGGTCACTTTATGTTTTGAAATTTTAATCTCTCTAGTTTTATTAGTAACAACTTTGTTCCATCTTCGTTTTCTATTCCATTTCTCTAAACTAGAATGAAAGACTACAAAACCTATGAAGAATAGACTAAGTAACATAGTCACTGCTAATAAAAAATAATTAGTATACATCAGGTATTTTGTTAACATCCAGATTTTCTCCTTTGGGAAGCAACAATAATTAGCGGCTATTTCTTTTATGGCCTTTTAACTCAGAAAACGACTGGCTCGCTACTAATTAGAGGTAAAATAGAATGACTTAAAAGAAAGAATGGCTTGTATTAACTCCAAGCAATTCAATTTAACCAACTATAAAATAGAAAACTAAAAAACCTAATGTTTATACGAACGTACTTTAGAGTAGTTACTGTATACTTTTTTTCCATTTACTGTACGGTAGGCTCTTACTTTGTAATGATATGTTCTTCCTGCCCTTAAGCTCTTATTCGTATAGTTTACTTTGCTGCCGCTACTTTACTTCTGAAACATTGTTATTAATTCCAATATCAGTCTATTGACTCAGGACAATTGACTACATTATACATAAGTATTAATAAAGTAGCGCGAAAAAAGTCTTACTTTTTGTAAATTAATAGCTTATAATGTAAAAGTATGTAATTTAGTGCAATTAATAGGTTGCGTACACTACACAATTTAATAAGGAGGAAAGTTATGGGAAAGAAAAAGTGGCTTAAATTGACAATTATCTTCACACTTATTTTCCAATTATTTGCAGTTCCATTTGGAAATGTGGGAGTAATGTCAGAAACTACTAACTTATTATTAAAAACTCCTGTTGTTGAAGACGATAAACTTAAGATTGAGTGGATAACAACAGAGTATTTCGAGTTGGATCAAGTCGACCTAATTCGAAACGATCGTGAACTTTCGTATCACAACCATGTGGAAGTGACTAAAGTGAATGAAAATGAATATTCTTATGTCTATTACGATAAAAATGTGAACTTGGAGGAAGAGTACACCTACTCCGTTGTAATCGGAAACTACAACGAAACGTATAAGAGTAGTGCTTTCTACAAGCCTTTAAGTAATTTAGACGAGCACAGTGTCAATAAGGAAGAAAATGCAGTCGCTAATGACGAACTTGAGCTTATTGATGAAGATGATTTTATTGAGGAAGAAGATTTCATTGATGAAGAAGATCTCCAGGATGAAGACCGTTCAACTCGTGAGGATGAATTCCTTGATGACGATCTTTTAAACAATGAAGATACGACTTCTAATGAAGAAGAAGATTTCGAAGAAGACTTTTATGATGAAGAACATGATCGTTATCAAAGAAACTATCATCTTTATGATGAGGAACAAGATATAAATATCTATAACCTTAAAATAACTGATGAGAGTATTGCTTTTAAACTAACTTCTTACTACTATGATGTTGATTATTACTCTATTTATGTTGATGGTGAACTAACTGAATTGACAAATTTTTATGTTATTCCTAATTTAGAACCAAATACTGAATATACAGTTAAAATCGAAGGCATAGACTATGATGAAACAGTTGTAAGCGAACGTGAATATAAATTAACAACTGCTGAAACCGTTGAAAGTGAAGAAGTCCACATACCGGATGAGGTGCTTGAACGTGAAATTCGTGAACAAGTAGGGATTTTCAAACGTCCTCTAACAAAAAATGACTTAGAGAAGCTTGAGGAATTATATTTTTGGTATGGAGATGTAGAAGATCTCACGGGTATTGAGTACGCTACTAACTTACGCGGCCTAACATTAACTTATAGCAACATTTCAAACCTTGAGCCTTTAGCCAATTTAACGAACTTATCATGGCTATACCTTGATCATAACCAAATTGACGATTTAACTGCGTTAAGCAAATTAGAAAATTTAGGACTTTTAAGTGTTAAGGGTAATCAAATTTCTAATATCGATCTACTATTAGATTTACCCAATTTATACCATGTTGGCTTAACTGATAATTTACTAGACCTTGACACAAGTTCAAGTACATATCAAGTAATTGAAGCCCTTCTTAATAATGACGTTCATATCGAATATGAATGGACCGAGCATTTTTCACTTGATATTTATGCAACTGAGAATTCAATTGAAATAGAATGGGATCTTTGGTTTGATGATTCACATATCTCAAGCTATGTTATTTTATTAAATGATGAGTATGTAGGTGAAGTTGATCGTCAAACAAAATACTTTGAAATTACTGAACTCGCTCCGCAAACCTATTATGATGTGAGAGTAGTAGCCATTGATCATGATGGACTCCCTAGGAATCATAGCTGGACTTATGAAGCTCATACAAAAGCAGAGCCACAAGGTGACGTCGTCACTTTTGAGGATGAGACACTAGAACAATTCGTACGAAACGAGCTGCGTATTTTTTCAAGAAGTTTAAGAGAAAGTGATTTGGAACAATTAACTCAGCTTTCAATTTATGATGATCCTATCAGTAGTTTAAGTGGTTTAGAATTTGCAACTGAGTTACGATATTTATATATCTCTGATAGTCAACTTGAGGATTTTACAGCAATCCATAACCTAACAAATTTACGTACATTGGAGCTATACAACGTCGGTATTACTGATATCTCTGTACTTGAAGGGTTAAACGAATTGAGGTATTTATATTTAGGCTATAATAATATTATTGACATTAATGTTCTATTAAAATTACCTAAATTATCGTATGTAACACTTTGGGGGAACCCTATCGACTTGAGTATGAACTCTAATAATATGGAAGTTATTACACAGCTAGAAGATCGTGGTATAGATGTAAATTATCCAAGACCTCAACTGCATACCGGGTATGTTTCGGAAGCAACTGCTCAGTTATATTGGTACTTTGATGAATATGGAGTGGATATTAACTCCTATGAAATTGTTGTAAATGGTGAAACAGTAAACCACACCAACATTAAAGAAGACTATTTTTACAATTTTGTTCTAACAGATTTAGTACCTAACACGGAATATGAAATTTATGTGGTTGGACATGCGGATGGAACACCGATTGCAAAAACCGCTACGATATCATTCACAACAAAATCGATACCAAACGGTGACGATGTAATATTTGCAGACAAGCTTTTAGAAGAGCAAATTCGTACCCATTTTGGTGTTGAACACCGTAATATAAAAACGGATGATATGGAAGAGTTATATTATTTTTACTTCTATGGAATCAACGATCACACGCTTAATTTGTCAGGATTGGAGACGGCTATAAATTTAATGGGCTTATCCCTTGAAAACGTTAGCGTCGACAACTTTGACATTATCATTCAGTTGACAAGCCTTATAGACCTAAATCTGTTCAATGTTAATTTAGGGGATTTAAGTCCATTAAATAATTTAATTAACTTAGAATATCTCTACTTAGTTCATGCAGGTATCGAGGACCTTTCATTTCTTGAAAACATGTCTGGACTAAGACACCTTAACCTTTCTAATAATGAAATTAAGTCAATTAATGTTCTTTCTTCCCTATCAAACGTAAGATCAGTTCATTTGTATAACAATGAAATAGAAGATATTTCTCCGTTACTGCAAATGAAAAACTTAGAATACGTTACATTATGGGGGAACTTACTAGACTTATCTGAAAACTCAACAACCTTTAATATGATCAAAAAACTGGAAGAAAGAGACGTCTATGTCCAATATGAGGAGCCTCATTACTCGGATTTAGTTATCTCGGAAATTACAGATACAACGATTACCATTGATCTTGCTGCAACAGCTCGAGGATCTGAATATGATTACTTTCAATTATTTATAGACGGTGAGTTCTATATTGATATAGACGGATCCGCTTCATTCTATGAAATTGATGGATTAAACCCTTATACAACTTATGAAATTGGGTTAGTTCTAGTAGCAGATGGTTGGGACGATTATGTTGAAGCCTTCGTAACTACTCTTTCTACTACTCCAGATTATGAGGAACCTATTGAGCCCAAACCTGAACAACCGGTTACTTATAGTTTAGAGTTAACTGATATTAGCTCTACAACATTTACAGTCAGCTGGGCAGACTCGCTTGAACGTTTCGAAGCTACTGAGTCTATTGTTTACGTTAATAATAAGAAAGTAGAAGAATTTGACTCTTCACTTTCTACTTTCACAGCCGAAAACTTAAACCCTAATTCTTGGAACACAGTTCGAGTTGTCATGTTAAAAGAAAACCGTGAAGTTGAAATGAACAGAACGGTCCGTACTCGTCAAGTAGAACGAGTGTCTACAAGTTTCCAAGCCGTAAACAAAGATGGTGAAGCTGTTGACCGTAGACTAGAATTTTACCTAGAGGGCGTTGGTCCACATAATAAAAATCAGCAACTGTATGGTTACACAGACAAAGGATTTTTACGACTATGGCACCAATCGAGCACATCCTTATCGATTCCTGTAGGGACTTACAATCTATATATTTTTGGTAACGGGAAATATGTTGACACTTTATTTGAGGGAATAGAAATAACTTCAGGTGAAGATTATGTAAATGAACCAATGTTTATCGAAGTTAATGAAATTGACCTTTCATTGGGTAACATGGATATCGTTATAAACAATGAAGAAGGTTCACCAATCAATAAGGTCGATTATGTATCTATTTATAGCCCATCTGTCACATCTGCAGCAAACAACTATGACTTTGGTTATCGTTATGCCTGGGACACGGAAACGACAAATGGAATTTTCTCTTTTAAAGATTTAGCCTATGCTCAAGATTATCAAATTAGCATTGGAAGTGAAGGATACCGTACGTATAATGGAACTTTTAAATTCACTGAAGAAAACTCATCACTTGAGATTACTTTAGAAAAGGGTGCAAAGGTAACAGGTTCCGTTATTACTGAGAACGGGAATCAAGTAATCGGTGCGAATATCTATGCCTACAACAATAATGTGTGGGAATATGCTACAACAAAGACGAACGGTGAATTTATCGTATATGGATTAGATGGAAATGATATTACAATTGATGTTTCCATGACTGGATTCGAAACTCAAAGATTTACTGTTTCAAAGTCTGATTTTGTTAATAATTCCTTTGACTTGGGACAAGTTCAGTTAAGTCCAGAGCGTTATGTAGAAGGTATTTTAAAAGATAAAAACGGTAACCCAGCACGTAATGTTTCCGTTATGCTCTTCGAAGAAGGCGCTAACTGGAGTTCGTATTGGACAAGAACGGACAGCAACGGTTACTTTAAATTCAGAAATGTAACTAATCAAACATACACGCTAAAAACAGAAAGCTTTAATTATCCAAATGTAGAAGTTGGAGAAATTACACCGAAAAATGAACCGTACCACATCATGCTCACTGAAAAAGGAACTGGGAACTTTACAGGAGACGGGAACCGTTTCTCTTCATCTGTTGCAACTGTCGTTCCTGGTAAGACGATGAGATATCGTCTAGACTATAAAAACAACGGAACGGATGCTGCCGAAAATGTTATACTAGATCTGAATTTATCAGATAAGGTTACACTAATTGAAGAAACCGTTTTATTGAATGGTCAAGAAATCATTCTTGAAAACGGGAAGGCCGTTATTTCAAGAGTAGAAGCAGGAGAAGCGGGAACTTTTCGTTTCCAAGTAAAAGTAAATGAAGATGTTTCACAACAAATCGTTTCCACTGCAAAAATTCAGTACGGTGAAAATGAAGTTAACTTATCAGCAACAACAAATGTATTATTTGTAGACATGCAAGTTCCAGAAGTCACAGCCACACCAAAAGTAAAAGTCTACGGAACTGCAAAGGTCGGTTCAACGGTAGAAGTATTTGATGGCCAAAGACTACTAGGAACAACAGAAGTAACTAGTCGCTGGTGGTACATGGACGTAAACCTTCCTGTACGCGAAGGAACAGAAAGTACACACAACTTGGTTGCTAAAGTTACAGAGGGATCTGAAGTCTTCTTATCTGAACCAAAACAAATTTCGTATAAACCAGAAGTGGCATCGATTGAAGAAGTTACTATTCATGCCGGCTGGAATAGCGGTGTAACATTAAACCCTAATACAGGTGTAGCTACATTTGCAATTGTTGAATTTACACCTATTGATGTTGAAGTGTCGTTTGATAAATTAGTTGATGAAGTGTATATCCACTTTATTGGTGAAACGTATCAATTGAACTACAACGCACAAAAAGAAAAATATGTAGGACAGTTTCCTCCAGGATGGAGCTCGTATGGAGAGCAAATGTTTGAAATTTCCTTCAAACAAGGAGACACAACAACGCGCTTACCTCTAATGGAAGTTATCGTACTGATTGACCCTTCTGGATATGTTTTTGAAGGAAGTATGGATAACCGCCTACCTGGTGCGACAGCAATCGTAGAAGAATTTAAAAATAATCGATGGGTTATGTGGAATGCCGAATTCTTCGGACAAATTAACCCTCAAATCACAGATGAAGACGGTCGTTATGGCTGGGATGTTTATCAGGGTGATTGGAGAGTTATTTTTAGCAAAGAAGGGTTCGAAACATACATTAGCCGCATTGTAACCGTTCCACCTGAAGAAACGGAGCTAAACGTACCATTAGTTCGCATAAGCAACCCTGAAGTAATTGGTACCCTATACAACCAAGGGACTTTAACGATCTCATTTGATCGTCTTATGGACCAAGCAAATGTCGATGACCATATTCGCGTATATGATCATGAAGGACAATTAGTAGAAGGTTCATTCGATTTAGAAGACTATTTCGGGTACCGTGAAGTGGAACCTGGATCTGGTTACTATGAGCCAAATGAGGATCAACTCCTTTCTCAAACATTTGTATGGTCGCCTGCTGAGCCTTTAGCTCCTAATGCAACGTATGATGTTGTAATCAGTTCAGGCATAAAGGACTATGACAACAAACCGTTAGAAGCAGATTATCAGTCTTCATTTACTACTCCAGAGGCAGTAAATGACGATGAGTCAAGCGAGCCTCAACCGGGACAAGACCCTGTCGATAACGAGCAGCCTAGTCCGACTCAACCGGGACAAGACCCCGTTGATAACGAGCAGCCTAGTCCAACTCAACCGGGACAAGACCCTGCTGATACTGAACAGCCTAGTCCGACTCAACCTGAGAAAGATCAAGCAGGAAACAAACAGCCTGTCATTGAGAAACCGAAGCAAGATCAAAAAAATGATGCAGTCCAAAAGCCTGGGTATCCAGAACCTAAAGACAGCAAGTCAGAAAAAGGTCAAGACCAACTTAAAGATGTTGTAACAAAGCCTAAAGTACAACAAAATAAGGCAACTGTTGACATGAACGTTATTAATCAAGTTCAACAGAATGGTCAATTACAGATTGATTTAAGCAAATATAAAAACAAAACAGAAGTCTCTTTAGCTCTAACAAAAGAACAAGTAGAACTTCTGAAACAAAAGAATGCGAAGATCTTACTAGACAAAGGTGACGTAACACTTAATATTCCAGTAAGTAATCTGAAAAATGAACAGGTTGAAATTTCCGTGAAAAAACTTGCAGACATAGAGAAAGCACTTAGTTCTATATATGACTTCACCATCCTTCAAGGAAATTCAATTATTAGCACATTTAGTGAGAAAGTAGTATTAACTTTCCACATTGATAAGAGCAAAGTAAAACACCCAGAGCAAGTTCAGTTATTCTACTGGAACGAACAAAAAAGTGAGTGGGAGTTAATTGGTGGTACTTACAATGCTTCAGAAGGTACATTGCAAGCAGCTACTTCTCACTTCAGCACATATGCTGTTTTCGATTTAACAGAAGCTGAATTAAATGATATGACCGATCAAGTCACGCCAAAAGAGCAAGACGGTAGTCTTCTTCCAAAGACAGCAACTCACATGTTTTCATACATGGTCCTTGGAATGTTGTTACTTCTTGCAGGGTTATTCATTGCCCGTAGAAGAAAACTAGCATAAAAATGTAAAGAGACTGACTTATTTGGTCAGTCTCTTTCTAAAAAACAACTATGATACGGAGGAACTATGAAGAAACTCGCTTTACTTACCATTACTTTATTTTTGCTGACTGTAACTGCATGTTCAACAGAAACAGCTGAAACTGAACAGGTTACTAATGCTTCGAGTGAAGAACTACAGCAACAATTAGAAGAATTAAAGCTTGAAAACGGTCGATTAAAGATGGAAAACCTAAAGTTAAAAGAAACCATCGATCGTCTCCACAGAAACACAATGGATAATAAGTAATTACTTACCCTTCCTGTTTTAGCGTCAAAAGAATTTGGCGGTTGAAACAGGTTTTTTCATTTGTAATAATTAGTAAAATTTTAAAAGATTATATTTCATAGCTCTATCCATTACCGTCCGTAATTGAAATGCCCCCCAAAACCAACAAACCAATATAACTTATGTGGCAGTTTTTTTCAACACTCTACTAAACAACCAATACATACCAATGCCTACACTTGCCCCTGCAGTATCAATGAGCACATCCCGTACTTCTCCAGAACGACCTGGTACAAAGAGCTGATGTACTTCATCTGAGATGGCGTAAAGTATACAGATGACTAGCGCTACTCCCATACTTCGATACCCATTACTTCCGCTTCTTCTTAAGGCGTTGATCGTCAGCAGCCCTAGGACTAAGTAAGCGAAGAAGTGAGCATTTTTTCTTACGAGATGATTTAAATTGCCGAACTCAAACTGTGTATTCGGGGCGACTATTTCAATGATTTGTACAATTACCTCTGTTATTTCTGAACTTAATTCGCTAGACACTGTTGCTGGTTGATGCGACAAGTAGAAAATAAGCGCCATCCAAGCGATTACAGCTGTCCAGGAAAACGATTTAACCATGTGTTTATAAACTCCCTACGATGCTACCAAGATTTGACCTAATAGTCAGTCAGGTCTTTATCTATTATTTTAACGCTTTAGCTAGGATTAGCAACAGCCCTATTTATTTAGTTGTACTGATAAAAAGAAGGAGATTGGGAGGACCGGTGAGAGCTAGGCAAAGAAAAAAAGAATAACACTCTTCCAACTAAAAAAGCAGGTCTTAACCTACTTTTTTAACCGAAAAAGAAACTAAAAAAATTGAGGATATAAGTGGAGCACTATTCTTTTTGGTGGTCAAACTCAAATTTCTGAACAAATCCACAATGTGAACAAGCTTTCCCTATTTGTTGTTTCGACTCGGGTTCAATATAGTAAATTTCTTCGTGGCCACATATTGTACAGTCAATAACATGGAACAATTCTCTCTTACCTAGTATCGCATCTAGCACCAACTCAAAGGACATCTTATTCACCTCTGTAATCGTTTTCATCCACTTTACCAAATTTTACTTTTGAAGTAAGGCGAAACGTGTAGACACAAGAGGAGTTTCGTGCGACATGATTAGCCATTTCATAGACCTTTCGACATATACCCGATTTGATTCGCTTTGTATAACTAAAATTAAGCCTGACCTACTCGTGCTTTTTAACATATTCTATCATTGTTTATAGCGGGACTGTCCCACAGCGGTAATACTTTACTCTAGTGGGGGCAGACCTCGAATTAATTACTTTAATATTACTGTTAAAAATTCTCAGTTACTTTCTTCCTGTATTTCCTAGGAATAATTGTCGAATTATAGTATAATTGTCCTTGTTTTATTACCTAAGGAAACATTTTCTAACTTTACAATTATATTTCTAAAGGTAAATTATACTAATGGAGGAAGCACTTATGAAATTTAATAGTTTAACTGTTTTATTATCATTCATTATTGTCGTTGGATTCATTGCGGGATGCGGATCTCAATCTCAAGTCGGTTCACAAGAAGAGGGAGAGCTACCTACTGCTGTAGAAAAAGAAGAAGAAAACAATGAACATGGAGTCCCAATCAGTGTTGTTGAGAGTATTCGCGAAAATCTTGAGGGACAATCTGCGGCTCTTGATGAAGGAGACTTAGATACTTACAAAATTTTTTTACAAAAAGAACCACAAAATGAGCTTAACTTAAAGAGGTTGATGGACCGAAAACCTACAACGTCGATTACTAACCTAGATGTCATTTATATGATAGAAGACGAAGCTCTAGCTATTGTAAAAAGTAAAACAATGACTGAAGAATATATGGAAGATTCAAATTACAATAGCACTTCAGAATACGCTACTCTTTTCAAATTAGTAGACGATAACTGGCTTGAGACCAACCATGGAGTAAGTATAGAGACTATTTATTTAGACGGTGAAGGGGAACGCTCTGACCTTTATACTCACCAATTTAACAACGAGGCTGCTTTACAAAAAATTGAAGAAATTGTCGAGAGTAACGAACTTCCTTCCATTTATTTCGAAATGGAAAGCGCATTAACTGACGAAGCAGAAAAGGCATGGACTAGGTTATTTGATCTATATACAATTGAAAGTGAAGAAGACATTTACTCCATTGCAACGGATACGTTCTTATATCCAGAACCCTACCACGAAGCCTACTTAAACATGGCTGATGCATTTATTGAATGGGACTACAAAGAAATTGACCCGCAATTCTTCTCTACATTCGTTCATGAAAGAGATGAAAATACTTTTACCTATGATGTCAACATTCAAGTGTTTGGAATTACATCTGAAGCTGAAGCTGAAGCTAAGCTTATTGAACGCCTTGATGTAGTAGTTGATATGGAAAAAGACGACAATGGCCAATGGAAAATCGTAGAGTTTAGAAATAAATAGTAAAAAAAAACGTACCGCTAATATACAAATATAGTAGGACGAACCCAAACCAGGGTTCGTCCTACTTTTTTTAGAGAAAGTCCCTATTTTAAGTATCTATCCCATCCATCTTTCTTGTAAACTTCCTAAACTTTTCAACTAGAAAAGCAATTAGTCGCCAAGTACCGAAAATAATAGCAAATATAATGGTCGTTGGAATTAAAACATAAACGATTAACAAGATCCATTGCATCAACGACATATTACAACTCCTCCTTATGTACGGTTTTTACCGGTATCGTTTGGACGACTTCTCCAGTCACTTTATGAACAAGTCTTAACTTCGCCTCCTTAAGATGGTCCACCTCTACTTCGTTCTTAAGGTTAAAGTTAACCTCCACAGAACTATTCACTCCAGAAAACCGGACACTACTGTTAACACTCGCGATGCGAATTCCCTCTTTCCGATAAGAGTGAACGAATTGATACATTTCCTCAAACTCTTTACCATTTTCTAATACTAGAACATATTTCAATTGGTTTTTCTTTTCTTGGATATCATCGTAAATCCAAGACGCGAGGGTTACTTTATAATGTGAACGTTGCATAGGCCCCCTGCCAGCTGAAAGGTAGTCCGTATCCAGTACAGCAACCGCTCCCCAGTCTCCTATTTCATATCCTTGGTAAAATTCATCGTACTCGCTTTTGATTAAATATGGCTGTTCATCTTCAATGAACGTCGGGTGCTTCGTGCTGAATGTGACTTGTCCCTCGGAAGCTTCTACAGTAACACTACCTGCCATTATCTCTTTTTCTACAAAACTATGACCATACATGAAACCGATCGCCAGTGCAAACGTTCCGATTGATATCACTTTATATGCATAGCCCGGCCGGAATTTAATTTCCTTTGGCCTCTTTGACTTATCCGTTTCCCAGTCAAGCTCCAGAGCAGTGAGCTTTGTCGTCCGCGCTGTCGTTCGGGCGTTATTATCATTTGTAATGAATATTATTTGAGCTTGATCGTTCATTCGCTCCAGATAAGAAGCGATAATTAGGTCATCGTCTACTTCAGGTCTAAGTCCTTGTGCTTGAGTGAATGGCTTATTAATCGGTAACAATTCTAATTTTTTTTCTTTATGTAAATTGGCAATCGATTTTAAAGCTACTCTCGCCTGTTGTTTCAAATTAGGATTACGGTCTTTATGGCGATTTAATTCATAGCGAACTTGCTCGCTAATTAGTATTGGCTGCTGAAGCTTGTCCGAGACATCGGTTAGTATGTTAGGGTATTCAAGTAAGACATCTGTATCAAATGCTAGAAAATGATTCTTTCTCTTCCCGAACACAGTAGCTGCATTTTGAATGCTCGCCTCTGTAAAAAGGTGTCGATTAAAATGGGTATAAGGGTTCCACTTCATTTTTTTCTTACGGGATGTCCCTTTCCATTTACTTGGTGCTTGAAGTCCTTGTCTTAAAAAAATAATAGAAAGTATAAATAACGAAATTGAGCCTATCTTCAATACTGTCATTACAGTTTCAACTTGTACCAAATCCAACGCCTCCTGTGTTTATTTTATATTCTCATCTAACCAATCGATCGCTTCATTAATCGTTTCTACCGCTACGATTAATGGCTTTGAATTGCGCTTCATATACCGGTTAGCTTCTTCAATATTAGCTTGTGGAATGATGAAAACATCTGCTTGGTCTTTTTTGGAGGCGAGCGCTTTAAGGTAAACACCACCAACAGGAACAACTGCGCCTCCTTCTCCTAAACTACCTGTGATCACGACTTTTTGTTCTGACGCCATCCAAGGCTTCTGCTCGTAATTTCCGATTAGACTTAAAGTAATCGCTAACGAGTCCGAAGATCCAATTGCATCATCTGGGAACTTCAAATCGTTTAAAACAATATCCACTTCTTCTTCCGATGAGTACCGGTTCATAATAAAGTTAAAAATCACGTCGTATTTTTCTATTTTTAACTCTAACGCCTCAATTTCTCGAGAAAGAGCGGCGACAGTGGCATCCTTATTTGTATCGAATGAGGAATAACCAAAAGTAGAAACCAATTCTTTGTTATTCCACATGTATTCCAGGAAATCGAGACGATCGTAAACAATAAAGTTTCGTACCGATACCCGATGGACATTGGCTGCTTGATCCATTTCAATATCTTCTGTCATAGACGTCACCGTTCCAGGAATAGAAATAATTGCATTTGTCGGAATAGAAAAATAAGCAATGCTTAGTAGAACCATAATACTAACAACAAAAAGCACCATTAATAGATCTATTTTCTTTGAAAAGTTAACGAGCTTATTCATCTAATCCGTCCCCTTTTTTTCTATATATTGGCTCTCATCATCGCTATCCATTTCATTTAACTTATATTTCTGCCGTGGTGAAATTTTCTTCTTTGAAACGAGTTGATTTTCTTGAATCGAAAAAGATTCAGCACCATCATTTGCTTGTATCGTAATACTAGGATAAAATTCCGTTTCAATCTCTTTTTTCGTCCGCGCTTCAAAGACTCGTTGCATCGCCGGATAAGTAACCAACCAGACCGAGTCCGCCTTCCTTACCTCTGACTCATAGAACTTATCCCGCTCCATCGCTTTTCGTAACGTACTACTATCATTTAATCCCCACAATTTTGCAGCTTCAGATAGAGATAGGACTTGGTGAACCGAAAGTTCGTGAGGTGCTTGGTACGGAATGGGACCTTGGATTGAAATCAGGTTTTTTATTTTAACAAAACGGAGTTTGTTCATAGACCAAGCCTCTTGTGTTTCAACTCCAATCTCATACACATAAACACCTTGGTTAAATAAAATCGCATCTGCAGCCATATCTAAGTTTTCTAATTCGCTATACCCATCGTCTTGGGCATTTCTAGCAAACAACTTTACCGGCCAAAGCCTTCCTAGCGAATGGGTATTAACTTGAAAAGCAGCCTTATTCATTCTCTATCACTCCTTCATTAAACATCGTGACTTTAAAATCACGATGTAGTGAATTGTTATTTTATAACTAGAATTTACCACAATTTAACTAGCGTGTAAACAACACAGATGGAAAATTATCTATTTTTATCCCTCATCAATAACGTGACCTAAATGTCACAACTAATTCCATTTAGTTAAAATTGAGTATTTAAGATATCAAATCCGACTGATTTGAAGAGAATCATAATGTCCATAGAAACTTCTTAGAAGTCAAAAAACGCCCGCCTAATCGATTAGGCGGGCGTTTATCAATGGGAAAATATTTCTTCCGTTAAGAGTTACTGCGTTAAGAGCTGTTTACTAATTTAGCATGTTGAAAATAGAACGCTGACTTGCTTTCTCTTTCACTATTTATTTTCGGTACTTTTAACTTCTGCTGGATTATTTTCGACTTCTGGTTATTTCATTTCAACTCTTGTTCTGCGCCTCCATAATAGTGAAGCGTGTAATCCAGTCCGCTAAGATAACTTATAAAATCAATAAAAAATAAATTAAAGTAGGAATGCCGTCAAACCCCAACCAACGGCTCACTATAAATGGGGACACTGCTTTCCTGCTTAAAGTCGACGACTACCTTTTCATCGACATGATAGCGGTGGAAGCTATTTGTATGGACATTGATTAACTCTCCATTAACCTCAATCGAGTAATGAATTTCTTTTCCTTGAAACATGACGTTGCGAACGATCCCTTGAAGCCCGGAACCGCTTTTCTTTACGACGAGTTGTTCTGGACGAACAGGAAATAGACCATCTTTTCTCATTTCGGTCGAAACCGATTGATTTTCCCAGACCAGACTTGCTTCCCCTTCTGGTTTGAAGAATTGTTGCGTCCAGCTTCCCCGTAAAATATTGGCCTTCCCTACAAATTTTGCAACAAACATTGTTTCAGGTCTTAAGAAGATTTCTTCTGGGCGACCGATTTGTTCGATCTGACCTTCTTTCATCACGACAATTTTATCTGCCATCGCTAGTGCTTCTCCTTGATCATGGGTAACATACACAATCGACGTTTTCGTTAAGCGGTGAATCGTTTGAATTTCTTTTCTTAAATCCATTCTTAACTCTGCATCCAAACTGCTGAGTGGCTCATCCATTAATAATAACGCTGGTTGAGGAGCAAGCGCTCGAGCAATGGCAACACGTTGCTTTTGACCACCCGATAATTCACTCGGCATACGGTCCCCGTATTTTGACAGTCCAACAAGTTCCAGCATTTCGCGAACACGTTCTTCACTGTTGTTCTTTAACGTTGCCGGAACATAACGATGGTGTTGGATTGGAAAATGAATTTGTTCTTTTACTTTCAGATGCGGCCACAAGGCAAATGATTGAAACACCATCCCAATATTTCGTTTTTCTGGCGGCACTGTTTGACTATGAGTCGCAATCAACTGATTACCCATCGTGATGCTGCCAGCAGAAGGTTGTTCAAAGCCAGCAAGCAGTCGTAGTAAAGTCGTTTTCCCACAGCCGGAAGGGCCTAAGATCGCAACAAACTCCCCTTTTTCAATGGTCAAATCAATCGAGGATAAAGCCGTCGTTTCCCCAAACTTTTTTGATATACGTTCAACAACTGTACTCATACACTTTTCACCTTCTTTTCATAAAACTTTTGGCACGCCAATAACACGAGAGCTAGCCCTAGCATCGTAATAACAATAATTGTCGAAAACGCCGTAGAATAAGTGGTATATCCTGCTTGTTCAAAGTTAAAAATCATTAAGCCAATCGTTTCGGAACCACTAGACCACAGTAACGCCGAAACGGTCAGTTCAGTTAAAGCGGTTAGCAATACGAGAAATGCTCCACTTAATAACCCCGGAAGTAAAAGGGGCAACATAATAAAACGCCACTTGCTAAATCCACTCGCTCCTGAAACATGGGCTGCTTCCTCCATCGACGGAGCAATTTGGGACATCGCAGTCATACTTCCTCGCACTTGTAAAATCATAAACCGCGTCACATAGGCAATAAATAAAATCCAAATACTCCCGTATATTCCTGGATTCCAGCCTGGGATCGGCTGCATCCACGTTAAAATCATAGCAAGTGCTAAAACGGTTCCTGGCAATGCATAAGGTAAACCAACAGAAACTTCCATCCATTTACCAAAACTATTCTTTTTCCGTAAACGATAATAAGCGATAGCGGTACCGGCAATTAAACAAATAAACGCTGTTCCTATCGCAAGCTTCAAACTGTTTACGATCGCTCCCTTGATCTTGTCATTTTCCATCAATACAAATTGATAGTGATTAAACGTAAGATTTTCTAATGTAAACGGAAGACCATAAGCTCTAATGAGGGACGAGCCTACCATAGAAAATAGCGGAACAATACTAATAATTATAAGAAAAGACCATAAAGCAACTTCCACTGTTGTTCGATAACTCCCTAGTGTAAAACGGGGACTGGAATCGATTTCGCTCGTATCTCCTTGTGTCCCGCGCTTTAATAGCAACCATTGAAATAGAGTTCCGAGTAAAGCAATGATACCGAGTATAACTGAAAATGTGGCCGCCCTTGCAAACGCATTCGGTCCAAATCCAACTATTTCTTGATATATTGCCGTACTTAACACCGTAATATTAGCGGGGATGCCTAAGAAGGCAGGGATCCCAAAATTGTCTAGGTTTGCAAGAAACGCTAATAAGCCACCACTTGCGATTCCTGGTAAGGCAAGCGGAAGCGTTACCTTCCGAAAAGCCGTCCAATAGCTACCACCTGAGGAACGAACCGCCCACTCTAATTCTCGCGGGATTCTTTTAATAATACTCATCGTTAATAAAAACACTAAAGGATAGTGCGATAAACCTAGAATGACAATCATCCCTGTGTAACTGTATAAGTTAAGCGGCTCAAACTGACCGGGTAAAAAGGAAAGAACCTTAGCGAACATACCATTATTCCCCATAAATTGTGTCCACGATAATGTGACAATGTAAGAAGGAATGATAAATGGTAACATCACAAAGATGGATACTATTTTTTTATAACGAATGTCACTGTAACCGACGAGCCATGCAAGTGATACTCCTAATAAAACGGATAAAAGTGTCGAACCAGAAACGATGATAAACGTATTCGAAAGAACTTTCAGCGTTCTCGCTTCCTGAAAAATTAAAAGGTAATTCGAGAATACGTGGCCCTCTTCTACAGAAAAACTCAACAATGTTAAACGAACAATCGGCCACACAAAGAAAAGAAAAATGAGAACTAGAGTAAGTCCAATCCACATTCGATTGGTTAATTTGGTTGGTAAGGAAAAGAAGGAAGACAGGCTTTCGCGTCTTCCTTGTAACGGATTTGACATGTATCGTGCACCTCAACTCTATTATTCACCAAGAATTTCAATAAAGCGTTGCTTATCTTCGTCACGTGTTTTTAACAGCTCTTTAATATCGTGTGAAACCACTTTCATGTCTGTAATAGCTTTTAACCCTTCAGGTGCAGCAACACCTTCGCGAATTGGAGTGTAGCCTAACTCCGAAGACATGGTTTGTCCTTCTTCAGAAAGAACGAAATCTACAAATGCTTTTGCTGCAGCTTCATTTTTTGTATTCGATAAAATACCAATCGGTTCAGTAATAACCGGTACTCCTTCTTCTGGGTAGACCAAATCAATGGGTGAACCTTCTGCTTTAGCACGAGCAACAATAAAATCAACAACCATACCATAGGTCTTCTCACCAGCTGCAACAGCCTGTAAAACGCCACCGTTTCCTTGAACCACCGTCAAATTGTTATCACGAAGTTTTTCAAAAAACTCCCAACCAAAAGCATCCTGACGGGAAAGTACACCAACATTATACGCAGCGGCTCCAGAATATAGCGGACTTGGCATAATTCCTTGGTCACTTGCGTCAGCCCCAGCTAATACTTGCCATGAATTTGGAAGCTCACTAACTGCATTAGTATTGACGGCTAGTACAGATGCCATCACCTTTGTCCCTGCATACATATAGTCTTCATCTACAAACTCTGCTGGGATTTGATCATGTTCTGGCGATTGATACGCTAGTAATAACTCTTGTTCTTTTAAGCTTTCAAATGTTACCGCATCCGCAACTAATAAAACATCCGCTTGAATTTCTCCAGCTTGTTTTTCGGCTTGAATTTTACTTATCACTTCTTCTGTTCCTGAGCGGAAGATTTCAACGTTTACGTCTGGATACTGTTCATTAAAAGCTTTTACTAATTCACCTGCATCACTATCTGGTTGAGACGTATAAAAATTAATGTTACCCGAAAGGTTTTCCGCTGCTTCAGAAGATGAGTTGGATGTTTCAACCGTTTCATTCGTTTCAGTACTTCCCCCACATGCTCCTAAAACAAGTGCTGATGCTGCTAAAATGGAATAGAAATAACGTTTCATATATAAAGTTCCTCCTTCGATTTTTTCATCATTTTATTGTGAAACCAACGTTCAAGCTTCTTCACATGCTTTTTATGACATACTTTTCCTTCAAGAGGAGTCACCGTTATGTAGCCTGCTTTTAATTTTCCATAATCACCTTCTTCGTCAAAGTCCGATAATTGAGACAGCCGGTCCTTTAACCAGTAATACACTTGCCCATACGGATCGTTTAAACCGACATACTTATACCGACTGACAGATAAATCAAGAGGAACAACTTTAATTCCTGCACAAAACTCTCTCGTAACATAAGGTAGATTAATATTGATAAAAACGCCTTCTGGCGGCTTATTCGGTAAAATAATTTCCATCACTTCATAAAAAAGTCGTTTCGGTAATTGAAAGTTGGTTTCTTTTGTATTTGTTCGGTCCACAGAAACGGCAATCGCTGGGATGTTAAATAGTGACGCTTCTGCCGCTCCAGCCATCGTCCCTGAATAAAACACATCTCGACCTAAATTAGCTCCTAAATTAATTCCGGAAACAACGACATCCGGTGGTTCTTTTAACAAAACTTCTAATGCAAGTTTTACACAATCTGCAGTTGTCCCGTTAATCGCCCATGCTTGCACATTCGAACCAAAAATGGATACCGGCGTTGCCTTTAACGGCTGTTTTATCGTAATTGAGTGACTGATGGCACTTCGTTCTTGATCTGGACAAACGACGCAAATTTCGCCAAAATGCTGTAAAACTTCTACTAGTGCTGCTACTCCAGGTGCAAATATTCCATCGTCATTAGTAACTAGAAACTTCAATTGTCTTATCCTCCGTCCTTCGAATACATTCATTGAGATACTGAAGGTGCTTTCTTAAAAGAACAGCCTCTTCACTCGTGTCATAACCTTCTAATACAATTGGGAGTTTACTAGATTGAATAAAGTCAATATAAGGTCTTAACTTCAATTCTCCCTGTCCTAAGGCAACATGATATTGCGCAGTAGATGTATCACTTAAATGAATTTTATTCATCCGGTCAACTTCTTGGTGAGTAGTAATTAAATCTTTATTAAAAGAAACATGGGCCACATCAAAGGTCGTTTGAATAGAACTAGATCGGCCTGCGACAATTTGATTGAGCACGGTTGGACTCGTCACAAATTCTTTTTTGACAGGTTCCATCAATTCTACTGACAAAATCACTCCGTATCTTTTAGCGACATCTTCAAGTGTATCGAGGCTGTGCTGCAGGCAGTCAAAATGCCAAGAATTCCAATCACTCGTTAAGGTCTGCTTGCCAGGATGTACAGTTATATTCCATATACCAATCGAAACCGCCAAATCAATTGAGCGGATAATTTCCTCAACCGACTGCTTCCGAATACCTGCATTTAAGGAACATAAGTTCAAATCCCAACTCGCCGCATGAAAAGTTGCATCTAACTCGTGATGCTTTAATGCTCTGCGAATGTCACGATCGGTCATTTTGTAATACCACGCTTGTTCTGCCCAGATTTCAATACCTGCAAGCCCAAGTGACTTCGTCTTTGAACTAATCTCATCGATCGTTTTCCCCCACATCAATGTGGTAGATGCGTAACACTTCATTTTAAACCTCCGTTTTCACAAACTCATTCAACCAGTCTAGTTCTTTCTCAAAGTTAAATGGAACAGATCCAATGGGATAAGGGTTTCTTGAGGTCACACCGTGAAAATCGCTTCCGACACTGATAGATAACCCATGACGTTTTGCTTGTTGAAGCCAATGAGTTGTATCTTGTAACGAGTGTTTTGAATAATAAACTTCTACACCATCTAAACCAGCTTCAACTAACTCATCCAACTGCCAATTCCAAGTGTAAATACCAGGATGGGCAATAAATGCTTTTCCACCGCATTTTTGAATTAATTCAATCGCCTCATTGGCATTAAAACCTTCTCGAGTGACAAATGCTTGTTTTCCTTTAGCAAGTAACGATTGAAATGCTTCTTCAGAACGTTGAAAGTACTCTCTTTCCACTAACTCATCTGCAATATGAGTACGAACAATCACATGTTGATTCGCTCGTTTCCAACAAGCTTCCCAAGAAATATCGTAGCCTAACTGATTGAGTCGGCTAACGATCTGTTGACTCCATACTTTCCGTTCATCTTGGCGCCAATCAATATATTCATGCAGTTGAGGATGATTCACATTGAAACCATATCCTAAAATATGCAGTTCTCCTTGAGGACCATCTGTATTGATTTCAATACCTGGGATAAGCGTAATACCGAGCTCGTCCGCCAATGATGCCGCAGCTAGATAGGCAGAAATTTCATCATGATCGGTTATCGACATAATGGAAACGCCTTGCTGATAGGCTTCGCGCACAAGCGCTGTTGGCTGTAACTCACCATCTGAATGAGTACTATGCATATGTAAATCAATTTTCAATACCTCTCACCTCCTTTTCCTTTTCTTACTTCCAATATACAGATCAAATATCAAGCTACCTTTAAGCGATGTTTTTCATTTTGTAAAATAAATGTAAATTAGGAGTGTGTTAATTTTTTGTAAAAAAATCCATCCGAAACGAATAACCTTGATCCGATGCCTATTTCGCGGGAATTAGTTATTTTCATATATTAATTTAAGATAAATTTTTTACATTAAATTAATAAAAGTGACGAATTTATGTGTCGTTAGTACCAGTTTTTAAGTTGTAGACTTAAAAAAGCAGAACTCTATGATCCTAGAATTCTGCTTTTCTTTATTTATACTTTTTATATTTTTCTCTTCTCTTGATTCCAGTACGGATCTCTTTATATACGACGGCAGTTTTATACGTAACGGCGGCTCTCCTGCCATCAAGATCGGCTTCACCTACTAAACAACTTTCCTAACCACTATTGATTTTTACTATTTTTCAACTTTGCGCGGTTTATTTTTTAACTTTGTATGATTTATTTTCAACTTTGCGTGATTTATTTTCAACTTCTACCGTTTTATTTTCAACTTTGCATGATTTATTTTCAACTTCACCTCGTTTATCGATTTCTTGACCCCATTAGTCAAAATTCGACATATCGCACCGGGAAAACCGCACCGTCTTTATATAATGTAATGATTTTCCTACGTAAAACCTGTATCATTAAATGGTAAAAAACTACTAGAGGTGATGATATGAAATTAGCTATTATGATGAGTTCTCTTATTCTTTGTTTCCTACTCCTGACAGGGTGTCAGTCTGAGGAACCAGTTGCATCTCTCTCAACGGAGGAAGAAGTGAGCGAAGCACAAGTAGAACAAGAAAATCAAGCAGTAGAGGCGGAACCAGAAGAAGAAAATGCAGAAGAAAATGCAGAAGAAAATGACCCTCACGCCAATGTCAAAACTGAAAGTCTCGATGTCCTAGATGCAAACAGTCGATTTGTCCTTCCGATGCGTGATGAACATAACCAGGCTTATCAAATACATATTTACGCCGAAGATGAACAACGCGGTACCCTAGATGCCCCTTCTTTTCAAGGAGCAGAAGGGGACGTCATTTATTCAGGATTTTATAACCTTTATGTATCAGAAAATGACAGTGACTACGGGGTGAAACAAGAGCATCTATCACTCTTTTACACAGATGAAGGGTTTTCACAGACTTTTAATGAAGGAGTAGAGATGGCCTACATTTCTTCTCATCCAGATAGTTTAGATATTCTTGTTCTCTATCAAAGAGAAGCGACAAACGTAAATTCCGTTCACCTTTTTGCTATACAAAATGGTCAACTACAATCCGTGACACCAACAGACCATTGGATCAGTTTATTCGGTGGACAATTTAAGAATATTGGAGATGGCCGCTTCCAAACTGTTGATTATTTAAATCACGAAGCAGACATAGGACACGGATGGGTCTTTAATACGTGGGAGCTTGAAAAGGAAACACTAGCACTGAACTTAATTGATCAAAAAGTGTACAACGATGAAACCTATTATGACGGATTTAATTTCGGTCAAGATTTATATCGTCAGTGGAATAGTGATACATCCTTCCATTTCCCATATGCATTTATCCCGATTACCCGTGAATGGCTTACACTTGCTGAACAAGGCCTTCTTCCAACAGCTAAGTTTCCATTAGGGACAAGTTACGAAACGATTGTGGCTGAAAAAGGGGGGCCAATCGAGAGTAACGATATGATTGGTGGTGTAGCAACTCATTTCTTCAATCATGTAGGGTATTCTACATACTTCACCGGTGAAGACGATGTAATCGTCCTTGTCCTGAGAGGTGATCTGATTACCGGTGATGTTGATACCCTCATTGACACACTCGGTCAACCGGACCGTCAAATGATAGACGAACGATACATTGATACGGAATTGCTGTATTATGAAGCCGGGCGTTATGAACTCGCAATCGAAGTCCGTAACAGTGATGAAATCTTTACCGTGACTCTTACAAGTAGATAAGGATATGTTCAAGAAAGAAGGAGCTACCAAATGTAGGTAACTCCTTCTTCTTATTATCTAATATTTACTTCTATCCAAAAGCGTGGTCTGCCCCCCTACTAGCCTATACATCTCCAAAACTCCCTTACCACATAAGACTAATTTCCTATTTATTTGGTACATATAATCTTATTTTTGATATAATATTACTACTAATTATAAAACGTTCAATTTTTTGAGATTAGTTGATTAACTAAATGATCGTGAGGGGTTCTATGTCGTTTACTAAAAATGTTTATAATATGGCATCTATTAAGATGAAGATAAAAGAGCCCATCATTTTATTTGGAGGTAAATGAGAATTAAAGTTTATTCTAGGGGGGCAGACAACCTTTCTTTAAAAATCGAATATGAAATGGGCCAAAAATATGAAAAAACAATTATTCATTCAATTGATTGTTTCGCTAGCTTTATTGACTCTCGCTGCATGTTCAAATCATGAATATCAAAAAGCTATGGATCAAGGGATAGAGAGCTTAGCAGAAAAAGATTACCATAAGGCAGCACTCTATTTTGAACTAGCTTTGAGGGAGCAGGCAAACGATGAACAAGCTTCCGCATACTATGAACAGGCAAAAGAGATGGCTAATGCTATTGAAGCAGCCAATCAAGGGAACTTTGAAAAAGCTATAAATTCACTTTCAGTTGTGATTAACCAAAAAAAGGGATTGAAATCACTTCAGGAGGAAGCAGGCAAATTAGAGGAACAAATTCAATTTAAAAAAGAAACAGTCTATAATTTCCAAGAAAAGCTAGAACAAGTTAAAAGTCTTAACCTTGAAGAAAATTATTATAAGGTCAAAGAAGAGATACAGCTTTTAGAGGAAACCATTTACTCAAATGACATTTTATCAACCTATCAAGCCGATGTAACACGGTTAAAAGAGCAACTCGAACTCTTTTCAAAGGAAAAAGATAAAGCTAAGAAAAAAGCCGATCAAATGAAAAAAGAAGAGGCTTTAAAACAGGAGGAAGCTAAAAAAGAAGAAGCTAAGAAAAAACAAGTTTCTTATCAAGTTTATCAAAATGCAAGGTTTGGCTTTTCAATTCAATATCCTAGTGATTTAACGATGGCACCTCCCCCAACAAACGGTGATGGTGCAAGATTTTACAATAATGAGTTAGAAATCGTAGCCTTTGGTGGGCATACAAACATTATTGATAGTGGGGAAACGATCGAAACTTATTATTATCAAGATATAGTTAATATATCTGCCCCGATTGGTTACCAAAGACTCACAGATGATTGGTATGTAATCTCCTATAATGAAAACGGGACGACTGTATATAAGAAGTTCTTCTTTGATGATAGTACGTTTAATTCGTTTATTATTAGTTATCCTGCAAGTAAACAAGAGCAATATGGTCCTATTACCGATCATATCGCAAGTACCTTTATTACGGATACCTATTAAAAACGGAGTCTGTTGCGGTAATGTTTATTCTAGTGGGTTTAGACTTTCAATCATAAAGAGCTTTGTAGACTACCAAAATAAACTATGCAAGCAATAAGTTTCATCCCTGAAGTTTTTATAGGATATGTAAGAGAAGTTTAATGAAAAAGAAGGGGCATTTTTTTCTGCTACCTTATCCTCTCCCTACTATTAAAGAAAGCCTACCTATTCTTTTATATGCCACCTTTGTAACGGCTGAAACCTTTCACCAATGTATGTCTTCTCCAATACATGTCGAAACTAGAAGCCAATGACGAAGTTAATTACAAGTCCAGTCAATGACTTTTTAACCAACATAACAGGGGTGACAACAATGTTACGAATTATTTTATTCGCTTTCCTTGGGCTCTTTATTCTAACCGGTACCAATTTCGGAAAAAACCTAATGGCAGAACAGCATTTTTTCGAAGAAGAGAAATATCATACGGAAAAGTGGTTGGATAATGAGACGATAGAAGGAATTTCTCTAGATCAACTCGAAACCTACGACACCTATCATGTAAAAACGGAAGAAGATCAGCACCTAGCGGCAACAGACCAGCCGTTATCAAAAGATGAAGCAATTACTAAAGTGATGGAAGAGTTTTCAATGATAGAACTTCTCTCGATTGCCGAAAAAGTAGGAAGCGGTTTATCAGGAGAGGAGATTGAGGAATTGAAGGCGACCATAACAGAACGCTTCTCTCCCGAAGATTTTGAGGCGTTAAAAGAACTCGGCAAGAACAAAATAAACCAATTCTTAAACCCAACTGAAGAATAGGACTTTATATACAACTTGCAAGAATATATTAGATCACTCACTACTGATAAGGTTTTACATTGCTAGAAGTAAGCAGACAAATCATGAAAATGGATCAGGATCGTCTCAAAAACTGTAAGTAGCAGGTTTAATTAACGATGTATTTGGAAAACAACATACCCGTAAGTTAATACTTTATTATATTTAAATTTTAAAAAGCCGCTAAGCTGAGTTTTGGCTTAGCGGCTTTTGTTTTTAGTGCTTCAAAAAAAAGTTTGTGCAATTACCTTATTACACCCCCGATTTCTGTAGAAAAAAGTACTTTGACTACTTAGAAGAGGTCAAGTATGTGAGCAATAATACATTTATTTTCAAAGACTTCAGCCTTTTTATTTTCAACTTTGGCCTACTTCTGCTTTGCTACTGATCGGAACCTCGATAGTTAAAAAGAAAACGAAGCATCACTCTATAGAATTGAGATAGCTCTTCTATATAAAAATGGATCTTTCCCTTTTCATAGAGAAAGACCTAGATGATTATCATGTTTTTGTCGGATTTTAATAAAAAGCCTGTCACCACCGACTGTCGAAGGGTGGTGACAGGCTTTTCATCTAACTTACAAAAACTACAAAAAGTATACCAATGAAGTAAAATACAATAGTGCTCAACCATGCTAAGGCAGGACCAAAATTTGCTACTTTCCTTAAACCTTTTACGGTAACGATTAATTGCCAAATCGCGAACACTTCTATACTTATTAGTAGGTTACTTAAACTATTATTTTCACTAAACAAAATGGCTAAGCTAGTAAATGGGATATCTGGATTTGTTCCAAATATGGTAGACATCATCGCATTAAATACAACTCCAAGTCCCCCAATCACTGATACAAAAAGTCCTATAGAAAGTAGTTTCTTAAACGTTACAGCACTGCTGCTCATTTTTGCAATTATAATGAAAATAACAGCAAAAACTAGTGCACCTATGATGGGTACAAACAATCCTGTTACTAACACCATAATGCGCATGAACATCTCAATTTCAGCAAAAAGCTCAGCTTCCTCTGGACTAAGTTCTGCAAGTAGCCACGAACTCTCCATTCCAAAAGCCATTATCCCAGTTCCAATGGTGTAAATAAGTGTTACTAAAAGGAACGGTATTGACACCATTGGATTTGATTTAAGTCTTTCAAATTGTTCACTTGGATTTAAGATCATTCCAAATACTGAAGGTTTCACTGGCTTCAATGTAATTTCTTCATCTTTTTTTTGTAATTCTGACATTGATTACTTCCTCTCTAAACTATGGAACGATATAAACATTCCAGAGCAACTACTTGTATTAAGGGATATTTTATGATTTTCAAAACGGTATAACTTAGGTCAAACACTATAAATTCATTTAGAAAAGTAGACTAAACTACCCCTAGAATATGCGGCGGTAATTGGTCATTTTTTAACCGCATAATACTAGTCTCTTAAATTAATTTTTTCAAGTAAAAAATGAAAGACTTTTGTTGTCTCGGTTACCACAAATACTTCTGAAGTCATGCCTATTCTAACTTCGCCTTGCTCGCCTCTTCTATTAACAAGTGGTTCATTAATAATGGTGGCTTCCACGGTATAATAACTAAGACCATCCTGTTGAATAGTCGAATCAGAGCTTACTGAAGTGATCTCACCCTTTAAATGTCCATAATTTTGCTTCGGAAACGCAGAAAAATGAAAATTCACTTCATTCCCTACAGCAATTTTTCCGATCTCGTGGTTAGGCACTGCAATCATCATTTTATATTTCGATTCATTTTTAGGGATAACAGATAAAATACTTTCACCAGGTTGAATAACCTCTCCAACGTTCATTTCCTTTAATACATTAATTGTCCCGCTAATAGGAGCCGTGATTTCCGCGTTTTCAACCGCCATTGTTAACTGGTCAATCGTTTCTTCTAATGCATCTCTCTCATTTTCTTGTCCAGCTAAAGTCGAATTTATTTCGACAATCTTGTCTTTTTCAAGCTTTTGTAATGCTAACTCTTTCATTTCGATTAGTGACTGTTCTTGTTGTACTAAGTTTTTTTGTTGATCACCTAATTGATCTTTTTGAGTCACGTGAGCATCATTGTTTACTTTTACTTGTTGTATATCGTTTAAGTACTGCAATTTATTGGTTAATTCCTGGAGCTGTAACTTAAATTTATCAATTCTATTAATGACTACAAATAATGTATCATTAATAAAGGTTTCTACCTCTAATAACGAAATTTCATATTGAGTTTTTGCTTGATCAATTTGGTCCTGTGAGATCCCTTCAGTTTCTTTTAAGTTTTCGTAAGATCTCTTATGCTCATTAGAGATAGCCAGCAGTTTTTCATATTTCGTTTGGAAAGATATAAATTGAGAGTGTCTTTGTTGATCTGACTCAGGTAGGTCTAATTTATTTTTTTCAATGGATGATTTTAGTTTTCTTTCATTAGCCAGTTCTGTTTCGATCCTATCAATTTCTTTTTCGAGCCCTTGCCTTTCAAATTCATATTCTTTTAATACTTGTTTATAATTGTCCTGATGATCCTTCATATTAACTTCTACTAATTGTAATGAATAATTAAGCTCATTTCGATGCTGATCCAATTCAAATATAGTTCCAGCATAATCAGCTTTAATAGTCTCAACCGTTAGTAAGTACTGATCAACTAAATCGGAGTAATCTTTTTCCTTATCTAATTCACCACTAAATAAATTTTCTTTTCGCTCTATGCTTTCTCTGTAGTTCTTTAATAACTCAATTTCATCTTTTACTTGCTGTAAATCCAGTTGACGATTTTGCAATTCCATTCTTAGTTCTTCCTGATTTATTGTAAATAAGATATCACCCTTAGTCACTTGCTGACCTTCTTGGTAATGCACCTCTTCTACTCGTCCAGAAATAGTGGGTTGAACAGTACTAACCCGATCATTCGGTCGCACCACCCCTGTTGCTTTGGCAACACGGTCAAACTCCCCAATATACGACCAGATTAGTAAAGCTATGAGTAATAACACAAAAATAGAAATAAAAATTGGAACAAAAGGGTGTGGTTTAGATTCAAGTACTTCTCTACTATCTGATAATTCGTTTATGTTTTTTATTACTTCTCTCATATCATCACCTTTATTGCATGACCAATTGATGAGTTTGTATCTCTGGTAATTGATTTTTCCAAAGCTGACTGTAACGGCCAGATTTACTCATCAATTCTTCATGTGTTCCCATTTCAATAATTTCACCATGCTCTATGACACAAATCTTGTCACACTTCATAATAGTACTAAGCCTATGGGCAATTATAATTGTCGTAATTCCTTTACAATATTCATCAATCGTTTCTGATATCGCTTTTTCGGTAATTGAATCTAAATTACTCGTAGCCTCATCTAAAATTAAGATATCTGGCTTCTTTAATATTGCCCTTGTAATTGATAAGCGTTGACGTTGTCCGCCTGATAAATTAGCGCCATTTTCTTCTAAAATCGTATTATAACGAAGAGGAAGTTGATTAATAAAATCATGCGCTTTGGTTATTTTGGCAGCTTCAATGATATCTGCCAATGTTGATCTCTGATCTAAACCTAAAGATAAATTCTCTTCGATTGTCCCACTAAAGAAAAAGTTATCTTGTGATACATACGCAATTCTTTCTCTCAATTTATGAAAATCAAGATCTTGAATATTGAAATCATTGATAAAGATTTCTCCTTTTTCTGGCTGGTAAAAATTTAATAGAAGCTTAGCTAAAGTTGTTTTCCCTGATCCACTTTCCCCAACAAAAGCAATTTTTTCACCATTTTTAATGGTTATATTAATATTTTTTAAAATTAATTCACGGGTACCGTAGCGGAAATCGAGATTTTTTATTTGAAGATCACCTGTTAAGTTTTCTGGCTCAATTTTTTTCCCTTTATGCTTGTCCGCTTCAGTTTCTAAATCCAAAATTTCTCCTAAACGTTCTGATGCTACAACAGCGGATTGGAGCATAGGCTGTAAATTAATTAAGTTTTGTAATGGTGTTAGAAAATATGCAAGCAAGGCATTATAGGCAATTAGTTGCCCAGCAGTCATATTGCCTTGTATAACTTGGTAAGAACCAACCCACAAGATGACAATTCCACCTGCTAGCTGTAAGTAATTTTTAAGTGCGGATTGAAAATTATCAATCATGCCATGTTTAAATATACTTCTTAATAACTTAATAAATTTTGTTTCGGTTTCTAGATTAGCTAGCCTTTCAGCATTATAGGCTTTGACTGTCTCGATACCGTTTAATGATTCTACTAAATAAGAGGTTAACTGCGCATTCTCTTCCATTTCTTTGCGATTAACTTTTTCGAACGGTTTCCGAAAAGCCCAAACTATAGCTAAATAAATTGGAACCAAAATAACGGTAATACCGAATAAAAACGCATTTTGCGTATAAAGTATAATTCCACCAATAATTACCATCAATGTATCTAATACAATTGTTAGAGTTGCTCCTGAAATGGCTTCACGAACTTTAGAAGCATCCAGCAGTCGAGAAATAATTTCCCCAACTTTTCTCGTTCCAAAAAAGTTCATTGGTAAAGATAATACGTGCTGGTAATACCCTAAAATTAGACTAACATCTAACTTTTGACTAATATGTAATAATAAATAAGACCGAAAAGCATCAAGGAGGACTTTAAAGGTGTAGAGAACAATGACGCCGACAGAGATCATATGTAATGTTTTTTCTAAATTAAAAACTAATATTTCATCAATTAACAACTGAAAATAAAATGCCCCAGCAATACCAAGAATGGTGTATAAAATAGAAGCCAAAATGATTTGCACAAATAACCATTTTTGCGGTTTTAAGAGATGAAAGAACCTTGAAAAGAGCCCTTTTGTTTCATTGCCCTTTTCGAACTTTTGCGTCGGCACCATAAGAATAAGCACTCCCGTCCAAATTTGAAAAAATTCTTCAGGAGTGCATTTAACAATACCTCTAGCAGGATCAGCAATAATTACTTGTTTCTTCGTTATTTTATGGACCACGACGTAATGGAGTAATTTTTCATCAATGACAACATGGGCTATTGCAGGCAAAGGAAATTCTGAGAAAAATGCCTCCGCATCACCTTTTACACCTTTGGCCGTAAAACCTAATTGTTCTGCCGCTGTAACAATTCCTAGCGCATTGGTACCTTGTTTATCTGTACCTGCAAATTCCCTGATTTTTGATATGGGTATTTTTAAGCCATATTGTTTGGCAATTGTCGCTAAACAAGCCGCACCGCAATCTTTTTCGTCGTGTTGTTTGATGCAATGGTAATAATTACGCATATATTATCCTCGTTTTGTTTTAATTTCTTAAAAAAATGGCAGGTAATTCCATTAGATTTGTAACTTGTATACGTCTATGACTCACTAAATAATTTAGTTTTTTTCCTATTAACGGTTTGTTATATGAGAATAAGTTCCACCGAGTACATACCCCAAAAAATACGCTAAAATAGTAAAGAGAATTAGGGAGTAAAAAATAAAGTCACTATACTTTATTTCTATAGGGATTATATTATTAACTTTTTGATATAGATAATTAAACATATATACCTCCTAATTAGTACTCTAAATTTTATCTAAGCTTCCGTATTCCTATCTAATCCACCTAAAACGTAAAACCAAAACTCTTTTCCTTTAATAATGGTCAGCTCTTAACCTAGTAACCATTTAAATCGTTTTTAAATAGTCAACGTACTAAATGGTTACTAGATCATTAACCTTGAGCCTATATTTGAATAAAAAATTTATACTTACAATAAGAAATCGGTTATTAAATTAATTGCTTTTCCTAACGATTATCTATAATCTAAATCTTTATCTTTTTTACCATTGTAAAACCCTAGTGCAACGCCTCCACCAATAAGAGCAGTCGCCCCTGCACCTACCAATACTTTTTTAGCTGCAGCACCTGCTAGAATTGGGATAAAGATAGCTCCACCATTAGTCTTCGTTAACTCAGTATTGTTCATTTCTTTAAACATAGTATTCCTCCTAATTTTTTTAGGTTAAATATAAGAATTATTTAGTATTCTGATAATGGCTATATGCTTGACCTCCTGCATAACCTACTGCGTAAGCACCGCCTGTTGCAACTGCAACTTTTTTCCATGTAACTGCAATACCGAATATTACTAGCGGTGCAGCTCCTCCATTAGTTTCAGATAACTCACTATGGTTCATTTCTTTAAACATCTGTTCTCACCTCCCTCTACCTTAATAATAATAAGTAGAACAAAAATTATCTCCGACTACTTCCGGCGTCATCCCGACAATCTTTGGCGGATTTAATGAAACAGATATTTATCTAATAAATTTTGCATTTTGAAGCTGGTACTTATTTATTTCATAACCTCTGGTATTAATCCAAGCGTACGCCCTTTTACAATTACCTCTCCTCTCGAACTCACATGTAACTTTTTAAATATTCCTGTTAAATAC
This sequence comes from Alkalihalobacterium sp. APHAB7, assembly GCF_048323755.1. NCBI lineage: Bacteria > Bacillati > Bacillota > Bacilli > Caryophanales > Bacillaceae > Alkalihalobacterium > Alkalihalobacterium sp. APHAB7. The sequence goes on along the minus strand of NZ_JBLWFS010000001.1, from coordinate 283,639 downwards.
CTCTCTACACTTCTCCTACTCATAAAAATGGCTTCAGCTATTTGCTCGTTTGTTAATCCTTCAGCAACCTTTAATAGAATCTCCTCTTCTTTTTGATTTAACCTTATTTCTTTTCCATTCTCCATACTTACTTTATTTTCTATTCGTCGTAAATAATACAATAATTCAAGAGGAATAACTGCTTGGTTATCAACAACACCTCTTATTGTACGAATAAGTTGCTGTTTCGAACTCGCTTTACTTATAAAACCTGAAGCACCGGCTTCAACTAAATAGTTATAATGGCTGGATAATTCATGGCCGGTAAAGATTATCACTTTTGCTTCATGGTGAAGACATAGTATTTTTTTGGTTAGTTCTATACCACTGATTTCAGGCATATGTAAATCTAGCAAATAAACATCATATTTTTTTTCTCTTATTAAATCCACAATATCTACACTCGATCCAAAAAAATCAACACTAAAACCAGCTTCACTCTCTAATATTGTTTTTGTGCCTTCTCCTACGATTGAATGGTCGTCTACCACAAGAATATTAAGCATCCTGTCACCTCTAACATTGCAAAGTTTGTTTGAGTGGAATATCTACTTGAACATTCAACCCTTTTTCAGGTTCTGACATAAATTTCACATTTCCTCCCACGCCATGGACTCGCGCAGTCATCCCTATTATCCCTATCTTTTTTTGATCTTTATTAATTGAGCTAAGATCGGCACCTACTCCATTATCTTGATAGAATAATTCCAAATCCTTATCATTAATTTTAATTAAAATAGTTACTTCGTCTGCATTTGCATGTTTATTGGCGTTATTCAATAGTTCTTGAACGATACGATATATCACTAATTTATAATCATTATTTAAAAAAGAATTGGGACTCCCCTCAACTTTTATAGTAAGTTTACTATTAGAACGTAATTTGAATTTTTCTTCTAAATCGGTTAACACATGCAGGAGATCCATTTTTCCCAAAAATGGTGGTGCTAATTCTTGGCATGTGTCTCTCATACTAAACATAATATCTAAAATTTCCTCTTCCAATTCTGTTACTCTATTACCCAACTCAGATTGATTCTCTACAGACATTTGCTTCATTTCCTCAATTTTTCTTTTTAGGATAATGATGTCTTGAAGGACAGAGTCATGAATATCACTCGCTAATTTCATTCTTTCCCTTTCCGCCCAGTTAAATATTAATTGACTTAGGAATGTAAAATTTGTAGGCGTTCGTTTTGTTGATTGTAGGCTCTCTAATTCTTTTATTAAATCTTCTACCTCAACCATTTTGTTTATATCATTTTTTAACACATGATTTAGAAGAGTGGACCCTGAATTTATTTCTGGCGTTCGAAGTGCATATTGCTGACGCTGCACTTGAAGTTTTAACCCCATAAAGCCGAAGCTTATTAGACCTATAAAAAAAACAATAGCCGCAAATAATACAATCCAATAATTATATCTCCAAACATCATCAATATTCAGAATTCTCAAAATGTAGTTAGTAAATAATCCAAAGGTTATGGCTGGGATAAAGGCTAGATTAACTAAAAGCCGTTGACGTTTTTTGGATGGATGCTGTTCCTGAATAAACGCATATACCAGTAACACAACGCCACATAGAATATATGGTATTACCCACAAACTAGCGATGGCATAGGGAACTACTAAATTTGGGTATATAGGAAAGAAAATACCCATTGCTAAGATTGGTAAAATAAGGATTACTTTTAAATATTTTTTCCTTTTATTAATTAAAAGTTCAGAATACACAATGGAAAAGACAAGGAACGCAAATGGGGTAACATAATGGGAAACAAATGACAACATATGTTCAAGGAATAATAGAGTTCCGTCCATATATTGCCTGTTAATAACTTCTGCCATACGTGGTCTTATATTTTCTTCAATAACAACCGACAGGCCTCCCGCACCACCAGCAAAAGCTGTTACACTAGCCCAACGTGTAGACTCCCTATTCGGATCAAATATTATTAATACTAAACCTACTCCCCACAGGAGACTAAATAAAAACAACATGGTTTATTCACTTCCATTGGCAATAGAGTCTTCTATGAAGTTCATTGTATCTTTAGCAATTTTCTTACGATTAAATAGTATTCCTGCATGTCCAGAAGGGTAAAGAAGGCGTCGTGGTTTCCCCCAAGCAAGCCACAGATTGTTTGCGTCTTGTTCTGTGACATACTGATCATATTTTCCACTAATCAGTAATATATTATCTTTTGGCACCAATGGTTTTGCTTCATCTGCGCGAAGTATAGACCAATACTCCTGTAATTGCTCATATGTAAAATTATTCTTCTTCAAATCTTCCTTAATGTGCTTCCCTATTGGTGTATGCCAAATCTCATAAGAAAGATTATTTGCGTACATAACTGAAACAAGCACATCAATTTCTTTTTCGTATAAACTTACTAGGTTGGAAATATACCCACCTAAACTGATACCAATGAGGATTACTTTTCCACCTTTATTTTCTTTTAACCATTGAATTAGCGCCCTTATCTCTACAACTGCTTGTCTGATAGCAGTTATGGTTCTGCACACGTTTGCACTAATCATGTATTCACCACTATACAGACTGTTAGATGCCCGATCAAAATGATAGGGAAGGGTCGGAAAATAGACATTAAATTCTTTTTTTTGCATTTGTTTTAAGAAAATGGACTTAAATTTATTCAAACTGTCTGAACGCCAGCCATGGACAATAATGACATGAACAGGTTCTTCATCATTATGGCTTAAATAGCACATTCCTTTTGCCATATTATTAACCTTATCTTCAGAATGAATAGGACTATTATAGCTATAGGAAGCCAATAGATAGTTCTTTTGATCGGTAAGTTCAAACAAAACATCAGGGATTGTATCTAATTGATAAAAGGAGGACCGATTTGGAGTTATTGTAAAAGGTTGTAAACTGCCATCATTACAGAACTGTGTTTGTAGACTTTTTTTACGATGTAAGGAATGCAGCCCAACTATATCAAACAACATACTTAACCATTTATTCATGAATAAACTCCTCGTAGCATAATCAATGCAGAAAATTCTTATATTAATATTATACTATCTAGACTATCCTAACTAATTTATATGTAAATTTCCACATATATTGTCAAAATAGTGTATTTTTACAACGAAATAGAAAAAAAGAATTAGGACAAAAAACCTAATATTGAAACTTAAAAGGACATTTTAGTAGGTCGCTATTAGGAAGTAAGTATTGAAGATAAATTGAAAAAGAAGCACAAGAGTGTCCTTGTGCTTCTTTTTCTAAATCATAAATCCCATTTTCAAAGTACCATTACCCCCAAACCATCAATCCGAATGCACATACCCTGGTTTGCCAGTTGGAGTAATCTCATCGTGAGCCATGACTCCTGTAAAAGAAGTGAAAAAGATCCCCACTACCACGGCTGTTAAAACTAAAGTCTTTTTTGCTTTCTTCTTCATCATCCTACATTCCTCCTAACATTTTTTTAACTCTATTATGCCATGTCTATTAAAAGTGCGCCTTACCTGAATTTTATCAATTTTTAGATAATATAAGCCAGAGTCTTGTTTTTATATTATAATAACGATACTTATATTAACATATTAATATTTTGATCAATGGAGGGATCTTATGTCTTATTCCATCGGACAGCGTATCAAGGATTTAAGAGAGTACTTTAACATAACGCAAAAAGAACTTTGTGACAGAATATGCAGCCAAGGATTAATCAGTCGCATTGAAAAAGACGAAGTTTCTCCAACCGCACTTATTTTAGAGCAAATTGCCAAACGATTATCGGTCGATATGAACTACTTCTTTGATGAAATTCACAACTACGGCAACAACTATATTGAACTGACCAAAAGCACGATTGATAAGAAAATTAGAGAGTGCAACTATGAAGAAGTGCTACAAATCATTACAACAGAAAAGAAAAGCCCTCTATTTAAAAGCGATCAATTAAAGCAATACATGTTATGGCGAGAAGCCATTTGTGTCTTTCACGTTAAACATGATGAAAAACGAGCACTCGAGTTACTAGAAGCCGCACTCAATATAGGAACCGCGTCCCCAAAGATCATATCAGAATATGAACTGCATATCTATCAATCAAAAGCCATTATCTATAGCATGACAAATAAACTAGATGAAGCCGCCCAAATTTACAAAAAACTCGTCCAAAAAATCAATAGTCATACGCACATAAAACATAAACGATTAATGATCAATATTTATTACAACGCGGGAATGAATGCCTATGATCGACAGGATTATGAGGAAGCAATCAAACTCGTCGATTACGCCCTAACCTTATGCATTGGTGAGGATTACTTATACTTGCTTGGGCAACTGTTCTTTTTATACGGAATTGCATTATTTGATCATGACCTTAAAAATAAAGATGAAAGCTTGAAGTACCTGGATAAAGCGATATTTATTTTCACATTAAAAAACAATCAAGCGAATATCGAAAGTGTCCAGGAAGAAAAAATTCGAGTGGCGAACACGAAGGTAAACTGACCGGACACTCCCTATTTATGAGTAAATATGTAAAATACTGTGAAAATCTATGAATATATTAATTTATATCTAAAAAATACCGAACACCATCTGTGTACTCTCTCTTTTTCATCACATTTTGTATTCTATTAATCTCTCAACCTCTTTGCGTAAATCTAGCTTTCAGGTTGTAATGAAGACGTAGCGCTACAAAAAAATTTTAGGGAGGGTATTTATGAGAAATTTAAGATGGTTAGGTTTTATTGCAGTTTTTGCCCTCTTGTTTACGCTGATCTTTCCACATGTCGGTTCATTGGCAAATGAGCGTGGAGGCGTTGAGAGGCACGAGTACTTAATTGGGTTTGAGAAAAATGCGAATGCGAATGTCGTCAAACAAGCAGGTGGCGAAGTTTTACATGAATTTCAATACATGCCGGTTCTACACGTCAAGCTGCCAGAAAAAGCAGTAAAAGCTCTAGAGAAAAACCCAAACATTGCTTATATTGAAAAAGATGAAGAAGTTAAAATAGCTCAAACTACCCCTTGGGGAATTAGTCATATCCAAGCTCCAACAGTTCACTCTTGGGGAAATCGCGGGAATGGTGTAAAAGTAGCTGTACTTGACACAGGAATTGCGACACACGAAGATTTACGAATTTCTGGCGGTGCCAGCTTCATTAGTTCTGAGCCCTCGTACCAGGATTATAACGGTCACGGTACACATGTTGCTGGAACAATTGCTGCATTGAATAATAGCTATGGGGTTATTGGTGTAGCTCCTTCTGCAAACATTTATGCGGTAAAAGTACTCGATCGAAACGGGAGCGGTGCGCTAAGTAGCATCATCCAAGGCATCGAGTGGTCGGTTAGTCAAAACATGGATATTGTTAACATGAGTCTAGGAACGTCCTCGGGATCGACTTCATTAAGACAAGCTGTCGATAATGCGTATAATCGTGGTTTACTTCTGATTGCTGCGGCAGGTAATACAGGAACTTCAGGTATCATGTTCCCAGCTGCTTACAATTCAGTTATGGCCGTTGGAGCCGTCGATTCAAACAACAACCGAGCATCTTTTTCAACATATGGAAGCCAAATGGAAATCGTAGCGCCAGGTGTGTCAGTTTTAAGTACATACACGTCCAATCGCTATGTTTCACTTAACGGAACGTCAATGGCAACGCCTCACGTAGCAGGTGTAGCTGCACTCGTAAAAGCTCAATACCCTTGGGCCTCTAACGGACAAATCCGCCAACGCCTAAGAGATACAGCCACTCCACTAGGAAATTCTTCTTTCTATGGAAGTGGACTAGTGAATGCGGTAAGAGCTGCGTATTAATGGGAATACTGAAAAGAGAAAGCCGAGGGGCTTTCTCTTTCTCATTGATTAGAGTCCAATTTCACGTACAGTATCTTGTAACCATCTTCTGGAATTTCCTCAGCTAAGTATGGAAAAAGCACCGTCAACCAAAATATATGCTTCTCCATACCTCGCCTTTATCTTATCCAATAAATTTAGGACAGCCACTGTGCTGATTCTCCGTGAAACAAGATTTTTTTGGGTGTTACAGAGACGGATTTTAAGATGTGGATAACTATACATTCATACCACTAACCTCTTCGCCCCCTGTGTGTAACTCGTAAAAGGTGGATAACCCTCTGTATAAATAGAAGGTTATCCACCTTTTTGGTGAAAATATGTTTTTCTAGTGTGTCTGGGTTTTTATTTCATCCACAATCGCTTACCCAGGGCCTGATTTGAACCTTGTTCACGTTTTTGGGGACATTAAACTTCGTCCTGGAACCACAACAAGGTTGCATTACCTTGAGAGATATTGCACAGGACTTAGATATTCCGCTTAGTTGCCTGCATCAGTTGATGACTGAATATCGCGAGTTTGACAATGAGCCTTTAGTAGCTGAAGATCGTATCCTTCAGTTAGACAACAGCTGCGTAATCAAGAGCGCCAATTGAAAGAAAAGGATCACGAGCTCGCAGCTACAAAAGAAGAATTAGCTATTGTAAAAAAGGCGGTGCACATCTTCAGCAGACCACGGCCATGAGGTTTGAGTTCATTGAGAAGCATCGCTCCGAATTCTCGGTGATGAAGATGTGTAAAGTGCTAGAAGTATCTCGGAGCGGCTTTTTCAAGTGGCTAAACCATGAAGTGAGTGCGCAAGAACAACGTAAACTAAAGGTTCAAGAGCGTATTAAATTTCATTTTTACGATACTAACGAGCGTTACGGTAGTCCTAAAATTCATCAACAGTTATTAAAAGAAAACTACATTATTAGTGAGCGTTCGGTGAGTAAATATATGAATGAGCTTGAATTGCGGTCTTGCGTTTCAACGAAATTCAGGATATCTACAACAAATTCTAACCATACGAATCCAATCGCTCCTAAAATATTAAACCAGGAATTTAATGTACTTACTCCTAACAGCGCTTGGGTAACTGATATCACTTACATTCCTTGTCGTGAAGGCAAGTTATATTTAGCCACTGTATTAGATCTTTGTACTCGTGAAATTGTAGGCTGGAGTCTCAAAAGTCACATGGCAAATGAGCTCGTCTTGGAAGCGTTAGATAATGCATATGAGCCTAAAAAGCCAGAACAGGGATTAATTCACCATTCAGATCGTGGAACACAATATACGTCTAATGACTATCGCCAAAGACTTGAAAGCTATGGTATGGAGGCGAGCATGAGCCGCACTGGAAACTGTTATGACAACGCTTGTGCAGCATCGTTTTTTAGTATTTTGAAGAAAGAGCTCATAAGAGGTGGTCGATTTCAAACCAAGAAACAAGCTTATGACGAGATCTATCAGTATATAGAATTTTTCTACAATAGAAAAAGGATTCACGGGTCTATTGGGTATGTGTCACCCGTTCAATACGCAAAACAATTTACCAACGAATCAGCTTGATCTGTCGCCACTATGTTAGGCAGTTAGGTTCCTTCTTCACCTAACCACCAATTAGATGATAGAGTAGTTGGGTCAAGCGGTTTGGGCTTGATGCATCCACGGCATCATCTATGCTTTTTAAAAGTGAAGAAGGCCAACTGTTCTCATAATATGGAAAAACTAAAATCCGTTACTTAGGTGTCCACTTTCTTGACATAGGTCCACTAGATTAACTGCAACATTGGTAGATCGCTTAACCCATCACGCTCACGTTTTAATGTTTAATGGCGGAGGTTATAGACTTTCCAACGCATTGTCAAAATCACGCTGACAGGTTAATAACTGGGTGGCAAAACTCTGCAAAATTCATTGCATTTTTCTGCGCTTTCTTCATGCAAAATACAGGTGAATATAGTATAATTCACATCACTTGAAAATGGAATATTAAGTAAGTTTTTAGTTGGCGTAATATGGCAACATCTTTAAGTATACCACTGTGGATTGCAATAATTGGTTGGATCAGATACTACTAATGTTTATTACTAATCTAGTATTTTAAGCATAATCTATCTTATTTACAATTGTTTATTTTAATAATCTTACGTATCCATTATCTTAATTGCTGTAATTTCCTTTAAAGATATCATACTTCCCGGTCTTTTTTATTTCAGTGGTAATAAATCCACAAAAAAGAAAGCCCAGCCTCTGAGGATAGAGGCCAGGCTTTGGTTCGTTACGTTATTGGAAGAATGATCTTTTAAAATACTCTTTTTACAATTTTTGAATGCAGAAGATACACAAACTTAATCTAAATATTTCATAATTTGTTTTACAACGTAATCTGTTGCATCTTCTAACGAATAATTACTTGTATCAATTTCGGTTTCTGGATTTTCTGGTGTTTCATATGGGCTTGAAATACCAGTAAAGTTTGGAATTTCACCAGCACGTGCTTTCTTGTATAAGCCTTTCACATCACGCCTTTCACATTCTTCAAGCGGCGTGCTAACAAAGATTTCAATATATTCTTCGCCAATGATTTCTCTTGCGTTCTTACGATCACTTTCGAATGGTGAAATAAATGATGTTAATGTAATAACTCCCGCATCATTCATAAGTTTTGCCACTTCAGCGATACGGCGAATGTTTTCGACACGGTCGCTTTCTTTAAAGCCTAAGTTTTTATTTAATCCATGTCGTACATTGTCACCATCGAGTAGCATCGTATGATGTCCAAGTGATACTAAACGTTTTTCCACTTCATTGGCAAGTGTTGATTTTCCTGATCCTGAGAGACCAGTAAACCATAATGTTAGTGGCTTTTGTCCCTTTTGTTGAGCACGAATTTCTCTTGTGATATCTGTATCCTGCCATACTACGTTCGTTGATCTACGAAGAGCATGATCAATAACACCACAAGCAGACGTCATATTGGTTACACGGTCGACTAATATTAAGCCGCCTAGCGCCTCATTATTTTCAAACGTGTCAAATACCATATTCTCAGATAAAGAAATATCACATTCTACTAATTCATTTTTAAATACTTGATCCACTGGGACTTGGTTTCCTGTATTAATATCAATTTTATGCTTAATTGACATTACGGTACCAGGAAGAATTTTCGTTCCTACTTTTACTAGATAGTTTCTACCTGGAACAAGCTTCGTATCATCCATCCAGAGAATAGTTGCGGTAAACATATCTGTAACTTGGATATGGTCTGCTATTGTTAATACACATCCTCGAGAAACGTCCACTTCGCGATCTAATTGAATCGTAACAGGTTGTCCAACATTAGCCGTTTTCGCTTCCTTATCAGCAACTAATATGCTTTTCACTTTGGCTTTCTCATAACTAGGTAAAGTCGTAATCTCATCGCCGACTGAAATAGTCCCAGCTTCTATTTGTCCTTGGAAACCACGGAACGTATGATTTGGTCGACTAACTCTTTGAACAGGCATAACGAAGGCATTTTGTTCATTTTCCTTACGAACATCAACTGTTTCTAAATAAGGTAATAATGGTAATCCATCATACCATAGAGTGTTAACTGATTCTTTGGTAATGTTATCTCCTTCAGTCGCCGAAACAGGAATTACTTGAATGCTCTCTAAATTAAATCCATAAGTCATTTGCATGAAGTCATCTTTAATTTCTTCAAAGCGCTTTTGATCAAAGCCAATTAAATCCATTTTATTAACGGCTAAAACAAGGTGTTTAATTCCCATTAATGAACAAATTCGAGCATGACGTTTCGTTTGGGTAATTACTCCTTTTGTTGCATCAACAAGAATGATGGCAAGGTCAGCAAATGACGCACCGACTGCCATGTTCCGTGTATATTCTTCATGACCAGGAGTATCGGCAACGATAAAGGAACGATTATCTGTTGTAAAATAGCGATACGCTACATCAATCGTAATTCCTTGCTCTCTTTCAGCCATTAATCCATCAAGTAATAGAGAGTAGTCAATTTCGCCACCACGGCTTCCTACCTTACTATCAAGCTCTAAAGCTTGCTCTTGGTCCGTAAATAATAGTTTTGCGTCATAAAGCATATGTCCAATTAATGTTGATTTTCCGTCATCTACACTTCCACACGTAATAAATTTTAAAAGACTTTTCATTTTAGAAATACCCCTCTCGCTTACGTCTTTCCATACTACCAGCAGCTTCTTGGTCAATCACTCGACTTGTTCTTTCAGATGAGGTCGCTCCAAGTGTTTCTTCGATAATTTCATCTAAAGTAGTTGCTTCAGATTCAACACCACCAGTAAGAGGGTAACAGCCTAATGTACGGAACCGAACTTTCTTCATTTCTATTACTTCATTAGGTTCTAGTTTTAAACGGTCATCATCAACCATCACGATGTTTCCATCACGGTAAACGACTGGTCTTTCTTTCGCAAAATATAAAGGTACAATTTCGATATTTTCTCTTTTAATGTATTGCCAGATATCTTTTTCTGTCCAGTTGGAAAGTGGGAAGACACGCATACTTTCCCCTTTGTTAATTCTTGTGTTATAAAGTTTCCACATTTCAGGTTTTTGATTTTTTGGATCCCAGGCGTGATTTTTATTACGGAAAGAGAAAATACGTTCTTTCGCACGAGATTTTTCCTCGTCGCGTCTTCCACCACCAAATGCAGCAGTAAAGCCATACTTGTCTAAACCTTGCTTTAGTGTTTGAGTCTTCATGATATCTGTATAGGCTGAACCGTGATCAAATGGATTAATTCCTTGTTCGACAGCTTCATGATTGATTTCTTCAATCATCTCTATACCTAGCTCTTTTGCTTTACGATCCCGAAAATCAATCATTTCTTTAAATTTCCAAGTCGTATTAACGTGCATAAAAGGAAAGGGTGGTTTTTCTGGATAAAATGCTTTCATGGCTAAATGTAGCATGACTGAGCTGTCTTTCCCTATTGAATAGAGCATAACTGGATTTTCACATTCTGCTGCTACTTCACGAATAATATAAATGGCTTCAGCCTCAAGTTGATCGAGGTGAGTGAGTTCTTTCATTGATGTGTGCCTCCTTAATTACTAAGTTCTTTTAGAAACCTACTATTTTAAAATTTTGTTTAAATTTCTTTAGTTTAGAATAAAGATCAGTTTTAAAAGCTATTATAAAAAACTAGAAAACTAGTACTTTATCATTATGCCAAAAAGAGGACTTTTCAACAATAACAACTTATTGGAATCGAGCAAATTAATATTTAAACCTAATTCATAAAAATAAAAACGTACAATTTTAATATTGCGAAATATGGATAAATAAATTGCTCTTACTAAATGTCTACCTGTTATAACCAGTGGGATTATGCTTATGCCAATACCAAGCATGTTGGACTATTTGATCCAGCTGGGGGTAGACTGGACTCCATCCTAATTCAGATCTTGCCCTCTCTGAAGAAGCTATTAATACAGCTGGATCCCCTGTTCTTCGCGGTGAGGAAATAGCTTTTATTTCAACTCCTGTTACGGCACGGCACGTCTCGATGACTTGTTTTACTGAAAAACCATTCCCATTCCCTAAGTTATAAATACCACTCTCTTCTTTCTTCTCCAGTCGTTGCAAAGCTAGATAATGTGCTTGTGCAAGGTCTAACACATGAATGTAGTCTCGCACGCATGTCCCATCATCGGTAGGATAATCATCACCAAAGATACTAACATGCTCTCTTTGACCTAATGCCGCCTGTAGGACAATTGGGATAAGATGTGATTCTGGATTGTGATCTTCTCCAATTCGACCTTCTGGGTCAGCGCCAGCAGCATTAAAATAGCGAAGCGAGATGGACTTCAATCCGTATGCTTGGTCTGCCCATTTTAGCATCTTTTCAATAGCTAGCTTCGTTTCACCATACGGGTTTGTTGGCAGTGTCGGTAGTTCCTCAGTAATTGGAATAGACGTTGGTTCACCGTACGTCGCAGCCGTTGATGAAAATACAAGTTTCTTTACCCCATGCTCGACCATTTTATTGACAAGTTGGTACGTAGCTAAAACATTATTTTCGTAATACTTTAATGGATTTTTTACACTTTCACCAACTAGTGAATCAGCAGCAAAATGAATTACAGATGAAACTTTATGACTAGTAAATATTTTATCTAAAAGACCCCTATCTGAAAGATGGCCTTCATAAAAAGTTCCATGGATGACGGCGTCTCTATGACCAGTTTGTAAACTATCTAGTACAATGACATCTTCTTTTTTCTCTTTTAAGTAAAGCAGTGTATGACTCCCTATATACCCTGCTCCTCCTGTTACAAGGATTGCCATATTATATCCCTCTCCCTATATACTCTCTTGCGATTTCAATCTATTAGAAGCTTATAATTTCCTATGTTGAACAATGAACCACGGATTTAATAAATCTTCTTTGTTATAAGAAAGAGGTTCACTATTATCTACTTTAACTACAGTTCCCCCTGATTGCTCGACGATAGCTTGTCCAGCAGCAGTATCCCATTCCATCGTTGGAGCAAAACGAGGATAAACATCCGCTTTTCCTTCAGCAACTAGACATAATTTTAGTGAGCTCCCAGCTGAGGTCATATCCACTTCTCCATACTTTTCGCGTAATCTATCAACATATTCCTCAGTTTCTTTTGATAAGTGAGATCGACTTGCTACTACTGAAATATAGTCTCTTTTTTCAGAAACAGGTAATTTTAGACCTTGAATAATCTCTTCTTCAGTACTAAAAGTTCGATCCGAAACATTATCAAGCTTGTACGAACCAACTCCCTTTTTAGCTATATAAGCGATATCTAAAACAGGAGCATAAATTACACCAAGAACAGGTATACCATTTTCGATTAATGCAATATTGACTGTAAATTCACCATTGCGTTTAATAAATTCTTTTGTTCCATCTAACGGGTCAACTACCCATGCATACGTCCAATCTTGTCGCTTAGCATAAGATTGATGTTTTCCTTCTTCACTTAATACGGGGATTTTTGGAAATTGTTTATATAATTGAGATTCAATCACTTGATGTGACTTTCTGTCAGCTATGGTTAATGGTGATTCGTCAGCTTTCTGTTCTATCTCAAATTCTGTATTGTATACGTCAATTATTTCTTTTCCTGCTTCAATTGCAATATTTAATACTTGACTTAGATCAATTTTCTCTATCATAAACAAGCCCACCTTTAATGAATTTATATCGTTTCGGAAAAAAATTTATATCCAAATTAAATAAGTAATGGTAATGGTTCCTATCATCATGAGTATATTTAAAGGTAAACCGACTTTCATATAATCTTTAAAGCGGTATCCCCCTGGTCCATAGACAATCAAGTTTGTTTGGTATCCGATCGGAGTTAAAAAACTAGAAGAAGCTGCAATAGCAATTAAAACGGCAAAGGCAACTGGATTAGCTCCTACTTGATACGCAACCTCCATACCAATTGGGAACATAATCACGGCTGCTGCGTTATTGGTCACCATTTCAGTAAACACAGTTGTAAGAAAATAGACAGCAAATAAAATACCAATAATTCCAATAGGTGCGACAATGCTGACTAATGAATTTGCAATCGTTGATGCTAATCCTGTTTTCTGCATGGCAAAACCTATTCCAAATGCACTTGCAATGACGAGTAAGACATCAAAATGAATACTTTGTTTTGCTTCTTGAGGTGAAAGAATTTTTGTTAATATCAGAATAATTACACCAAAAGCTGCTGCTACAAACATAGTTATTACTTCAAAAACGACCAAGATTAACATTGCTATTAAGGTAAGTGAAGGAAGCCAGCTTTTCCAGCCAGAAGGCAGCTGAAAAGGATCGTCTACAGATGTAGCTAAGTAAAAATCATTGGTTTCAGAAATCCTACCGTTAAAATCAGAACCGGCTAATAATAACAAAGTATCACCCGGCTTTAATATGATGTCACCAATTTTACTATGGATTCGCTCCTGGTTACGATGAACAGCTATAACAGCGGCATCAAAACGACTTCGAAAATAGCTATCCTTAATTCTTTTTTTTAGTAATGAAGATTGATGGGAAACAACGACTTCAACTAATTTAGTAGCACCATTTTTTAACGTATCAAGGCCAAGTTCAGAACCAGTCTCTAAATGTAGTCCTTTAATTTTCTCTAATTCAGCAATTGTAGAGATTAACCCCGTAAATATAAGTCGGTCTCCTTCTTTAATCTTCATTGAAGACTTGACAGGAGAGAGTTTTTCTTTCTCTCGGATCACTTCAAATAAATAAAGACCTTTTAACTGACGCAAATTTGCTTCTTTTATCGTTTTATGAATTAACGGGCAATGTTCTCCAACAGACATTTCAACTAAGTATTCTTTAGTTTGCTGTTTTTGAAAAGTAGGTGCTTTTCGATCCGGTAACAACTTATAACCAATTGTCCCTAAATAAATGAGCCCAATAAAAGCTACTGGAACACCCACAATAGCTAATTGAAAAAAAGAAAAACCTCCTAGTCCTTCTTCTAACATTAATCCATGGACAACTAAATTGGTTGATGTGCCGATTAAGGTCATCGTACCACCTAAAATAGTAGCAAAGGATAATGGCATTAAGAATTTAGAAGGAGATAACTTTTGTTGCTCACACCAGGAACGAATGATTGGTGTAAAAGTTGCCACGATCGGTGTATTATTCAAAAAACCCGATAATAAAGCAGAAGGGAAAACCAATTTAAGAAGGGCAACTCTTGGTCGTTGCCCTTCTTTAAGAATATTTTTTATTAAACGTTCAAAAACACCACTTCGTTGAATGGCACTAGCTATGATGAACAACAAAGCAATGGTTAGCATACCTTCATTAGAGAAGCCCTTCAATGCTTCATCGACAGTTAAAATTCCTGTAATAATAAAACTAAATAAAGCGGTGAACACAATAATATCTGGTCTTGTAACTTCCCTAATCAATGCTACTAGCATGGCAATAACCACACCTAGAACAAACCACATCTCCCATGTCATATTTTAGCCCATTCCTTTTTTATCTTTGTTAAATACCTCGAATTCACACTTCTGCTATTTCAGGGCGTGTGAATTCAGCTTAAATGAACATGTTTCTCTTTACCTGTGGACATGTTTTGGCTGTCCTCATGTTTCTACACTTTTACAGAAGAGCGAATACTTTAATTGATAAATTCTTCCCGATATCCCTTAATTAGCCTGAAGATAACTTTTTCTTGAACATTCTCTATTTGATAGGAACCTGTACCATGTCCTCCTACATAAGCCTCATCCAAAACCGGGCATATATCACCCCTAAGACGGGTACACCATCTTTTATTAGTCAATGTTAACGATAAGTCACCATTTCTCTAAATAACACTTTTGTACCATCTAATATATTGACATCCCTAGCATGGTCCCAATCATTTCTCTCAACATAATATTGATGTTTTTCTTTCTACACTAAGGTTCAGAATATTGAAATTATACTTAACTTATCTAGGCTACAATCCACAATTTCTTGAGAATGTCCCCCCGTTTGAATTGCTGCTACTAACCCTGGCGCTTCCATAATTATTAAGATTTTTTTCTCTCCCTGATAAAAATGCTAGTATTAAAATTAACATTGCTGCATCTCCGTATCTTGTTAAAAGTAGTAACAGGAATAAATACTTGTACTTAGACTTGATAAAGAGAGAAATTATAAATAAAAGACCAATAATTCCATATTGAAAATAGAAGAAAGGGATTACACCACTTGAATTAACAAATGCAAATCCATCGGAGATATTGGCACGACCATCCAAGAGAAGGTTATCAAATGTCACACGGTAATTGGCCCTAATTCCTGAACCTATTACTTGTTCTATAAAGTCCCTTTCTAGTATGTTTATTATATTAGTGTACTTAAGTGAAGATGAAGGATCTGCATTTATCCCTTCGTCTGAAAAAGAAATTCTAGTGCTAATAGTGTTCTCATAAACAAATGCACCTATAGGTACACTTACCATAAAAATTAATCCAAAAATGAAAGCTTTATTGACATTTTTTCTACTATAAATCAAATTCCCTAATATTCCCAACGCGAACAAATAGCCCACTAGTGAAGCCGAAAGAATACATATGATGATAGAAATAATTGAGATTACAGTTCTCCTTTGACTTGATACTAAGCAGTATAAGAACACCCAAAGAACTATTACTGTATTTGATAACATTCCAGGCTCAGTATACATGGCTGAACCCCTTTGATTGCCTAGTAAATTATGACTTCCTAACCTTACTTCTTGGTTAAAAAGACCTGGAACGTTATAGAAAAGGGAAATAAAGGTAGCCACCATTAAAAACACAAGCACACTTAACCCTATTCTCTCAATAAACTTCGAGTCATAACTAAACTGAATTTTAGCTAAAAATACTCCCAAGAATGCCATGGCAATAAGCTGTAGACCTTTAATCCCTTCCATTACAATAGTCATATTATTTGAGCTTCCATATATAATTTCCGATAAGAGTCCAATAAAAATCACAACAACAGAAAACAAACCAATCTGTACAGAAAGTTTTGGAATTCTTCCATATGAAATAATTAAATGTATACCCATGAATACTATTAATAAGCTTAAAAACATCCTTAGTTCATAAGGTTCCAACCAGTAAGTAACAATATATAGCAAGAAAACTGTGAGGAAGAATTTCCTATATATACTAGATACGTTTAATAACATAAAATTCCCCATCCTAAACTGGTTTACACTGAAGATTAACAAATTCATTCTCTTTAAATTAATTTACGTAGTTGGTTCAGTAACTGGTCTTTCAAACCATTAGGAACAATATTCCAAAATCCTATTCTACGAGAATAAAAATGCCCTGTTGAAATCGTTCGCTTTAAAATTAGTTTTAAAGTATTTAACAATTTAAATATGCTTTTTTGGTTATATTTTTCTTCAAAGCCAAGTATTAATAAGACTTCTTCAATATTGTTGGGCAAAATGTTTACGAAATTCACTTGATAACTTAAGTCCTTAATTAGTTCTATTTTAAACCCGAAATCATTGAGTACGTAATTTATAAATTTATAATGTTTATTTAGTAGTTCTTCATCAAAATGTCTTCGTTCAAATTCTAAACCTGCATTATAAAAGAAATCAGTTGGCATTTCTAATATTTTTTTGGAAATCCTCCTAGTCAAAGCACGACTTAATCCTAAGCCATTTATCTCCCTGATAATAGTTTCATGTTCTAAGGATGGGCTAGAATAGGTTATGGTGTTCTCTATATTCAATGACGGCTTTTTATTGATTAGATTATTTTCTAGGAGGAATTTTTCAAAATGATCAATTGTATTACCTGAACAAAAGATAAACTTAATTTCAAACCCTAATTTTTTAGCGGTATTTAGCTTTTTTTTATATTCATCAGCTTTATTGATAATGTTATCAAAGAAAGTATCATATTTCTCACTGTATAAAGCATTACCACCAGTAATAAGTTCTGAATATAAAGACCTAAACATTTTCTCTGGCCTTTTAACTGTATAAACTAAAACTTTTTTTTCATATTTTGGAAGCATATCTAATAAATCAATTAGATTTTGTTCAAAAACTTTATGTGACATAAATGGATGAGAAATATTCTCTATAGATAATAAAGTAGTCATATGAGAATAAATACCCTCAGTCTCAAGTTTTCTTATAAGAGTTTTAGATCTAATGGAGGCCATTCTCAATAAGTTATCATGGCCTGAACAAGCACCATCACGTGGTGATCCTTTAATAAAGGTTATACCAGTATTAGGGAAAAGCAACCCTACTTTTTTAAGATTTTCATAATTTTTAAAATAACAAGTTTGAAGTGCTGTTGTTCCAGTTTTATGGAAACCAGCGTGTAAAATTAAGTTTTTATTCACTTTTTCCCCTCCAAATATCCTAATCTCTTCACATGAATTACTGATGGACTTAAAATTGTATTATCAAAAAAGTGTCTTAAAGGAATATCCTTTTTGAATTTTATAGTTTCGAAATATTCTATATCTTCATACCAAAATTCATTATTTTTAAAAATTAAAGGTTCGAAACCATGATGCCGTCCATATATATCTCTGATATTTAAACGTATTCTTTCAGGTTTTCTTTTTAGTTTTTGATTTATTACTGAAATAAACTTTGGTATAAGCATATAATGTGCATCAAATTTCATGAGATAATCACATTCACTAAGGCTAAATGCATATGTGTAAAAGCGTGCTAAAGATCCTTCTGGATTTTTTTGTACACAGTTGCTATAACCTTCCCCTGCTCTACATGTTTTTATAGGATAGTCATAAACACTAATTTTCAAGTTTTTATTCAAAGCTTTAATGTTAGAGGAAAACTTTTCTACAATTTCAATTGTTTCATCTGTCGAGCCGTTGTCAATAACTACAATCTCATTACATAAATCAGCTATCGAACACAAACTTAAATATAAGTAATCTGCTCCATTCTTCACTCGAATAATTGCACCCAATGAGGGTCTTTTTTCTTTCTCTCTTTCCCAATATTGTTTTTTTCTTATTACTGCATTATCAAATGTATCCCTAAATAACTCGGTATCTAAGTCTTTAATATTAAATTTAATATCAGTTATATTATTAAAGCTTTTAAACACCCATTTTTTAATAGTATTTTTCATTAAATACACCTCGTAACAAAAAGTATTAGTGTATATTTATACTTTTTTATCTTTATAATTTATTATAACAATCAATAATTTCCGCAATAAATGGAATATACCTAAACATCTGTTCTATATATTACTCTCTTTCTAAAGATAGTTGGGTTAATACTTAGTTTTCGGATCACTACTAAAGTCATAAAAATATTCCAATAAATTACAGTTACTGTAGTAGCAAGGGCCGCACCTGATATACCCCACTTCGGAATAAGCAATAAATTAAGTAAAAAATTTATTATTAGTGCACTAGTAACAATCTTAGCAGAGATAGATTGATTTCCTGTCATATTTAAAATAGATCCAACTGATCCACAAAGAGCATTGATAATATTGCCAACCAGTAATATTAACAATGGTAGATAGGCAATTGTAAATACTTCTCCAAAAAACGAAAGTAGCCATTTTCCTAAGATAACTAATACAATGGAAATTAGGCTTGTTACACCAAAAATACCCCACGATGCCAATGTAACTATTCGTTGTAGATCTTTAATTCTTCCAGAATAATAAAGCTCAGAGATCATTGGGGCCACCATCATGTTTACAGCTATCAAACCAAATGTGACCAATGTAGAAATTCGCTGAGCAGAAGAATAAATGCCAGCATCAGTTGTATTAATTAAAGAACCTAGCATTATCACGTCCATATTTTCCATTAATACTTGCATTCCAGAAATAAAAAGTAATGGAATAGAAACTTTCAGCCATTCTTTAGTTTTAAAAGTTGGATTTTCAAAAGCAATTTCTGTGAACAGATTTCTACGAAAAAACCAAATACTAATTCCTAAAGCAACTATGACAGCAACCAGATTAATGCCCATCACTTGTGAAGCAGTTATGTTATCTTTAGAGAAAACATAAGCCACTCCTACTATTACCATCAGAATTAAAGGACGTATTATTAACATAGGTACTTGTGCTGATAGAACTTTTTTTAAACTACGTAAACGAGCCCTATATAGCTGTAGTAACGACAATGGTGGTATAAGTAATGCTGCTATATAAAACACTTTATTTAAAGAAGAACTAAAATAAACTGAATTAAAACTAATAAAAAATACCATAATAATAGACACTATAGATGAAGAAAGTATCACAAATTTTAAGCTTTGTATTAAAAAACCCTTAATCCCTTTCCAATTTTTCTCAACTTCGTATTTTGGTATGTACCGAAGTGTTGCTGTATCATACCCCAATTTGCCGATCAATACTAAAATATTTAACCAAGTAAGTACATAAACATAATCACCAAAATTTTGAACTCCTAGTATTCTTGCTAGGAAAATTTGCAAAATAAATGCTAGGCCTGTACCTACTACCTGAACGAAAAGGGATTTACTTGCTCCTCTTAATAATAGGGTCTCTATACCTTTTCCCTCCAGTAACTTTGTGTAAGCCCTCTTTAAATTCTTTTGATCTGGCATTATTTATATCCTTCCAAAAGTTTTATAGTAGGTAATTTATTCACCATATTAATTATTTTTTATACAAATTTCTTCACGTAAAATTGAGATAGGTAGACAATAATCTTTTACAATACGTATGTTTATTTAGATAGGTTTAATATTTTGTACTTTTAGAAGAGTAACTTTTAGTACCCCCAAAACATTTACTGATGGAAATAATATATTATTATATATAAACTTTGCAAATAATATATAAGAGAGTATTAGAATTCTTCAGTTTTTCAAAAAAATGCATATCTATCTAGTTTGACTTTTAAAAATAAGATATTAAAAATATTACTTGCATCTATGTTTATATCAAACAAGATAGGAAACTAATTTAGTAAAGGTTGTCCACCCTAATTTGCAGCTTTTTCAAACTAACTTCTAAGAAGTTTATTATAAAAGATTTTTCTAAATTTATTCCCTAAAACTCTTACACTGCTTCTAACTAGTAAATTAGTTATAAAATAAAAAAAATTATAATATCCTTGTTTATAAAAAATTGTCAACGCTCTTAATTCTTGCCTTAAATAGTTTATGCCACCACGTCTTTGAAACATATTATCATTACTTCTAAAATACAATAAATTTTCTTGAATATTATGGCCTTGGTAACCTCTTGAAAGTAATTTTAAAAATATATAATAATCTTCGAACCAGAGTAAATGTTCATAGTTCCCAATTTCTAAAACTGCTTGTTTTTTAAAAACAATTGAAGGGTGTAAAAAAGGGCATCTTCGTTTTGAAAACTTTATAATGTCATTATTACTTTCAGGGAAAATACGCCTAGAAACCACATTTTTAATGGTTTTGTCAAAGTCAAGTACATTCGTACCTACAATAGTTATATGAGGATTACTCTTCATAAAATCAATTTGCTTGCGAAACCTTTCACAATGAGCAATGTCATCTGAATCCATTCGAGCAATAATATCATTTGAACAGGCTTTTACACCTTCTCTTAATGCTAAACCTAGACCAACGTTTTTTTTAAGAACAACAAATTTAAAAATACTTTGATACTGCTCTGAATATTCATTTAGAGTATTTTCTAATTCTATTGTTAGCTCACCATCTTTTACAATAACAATTTCGTTCGGCATCAAAGTTTGCCCAATAATACTATCTATTGCTTCTTTCAAGTATTCTGGTTTCTCATTCTTGTATAAAGACATTAAAACAGAAAATTCCATTTGATTCTTTACATACCCTTCTTTAATAGATTTCTAAAAAAGCCCTCATTTTTGTTAAACTGTAGCATCCATAAGTTACAGTTTAAAAAACGATTATTCAATAATAGTTGCAAATTTTATATTAAACAAAATTTATTATAATTTCTTTTTATAGATATCAAAACTCTTAGTAGGCTCCTCTTTTCAAGAAAACTATCAAAAATGTTTTAAATATTATTTTTATATCAAAAAGTAAGGATTGTTTATACACGTATTCAAGTTCTAAATTTACTCTTTGCGGATAACCAATATTACTTCTCCCACTAACTTGCCAATAACCGGTTACCCCTGGCTTTACTGATAAGAATAAGTCTGCTTTATTACCATATTCATTAAGTTCTGCTTCAACTACAGGTCTAGGACCTACTAAACTCATATCACCTTTTAGAACATTTATAAATTGGGGTAATTCATCTAAACTAGTTTTTCTAAGAAAGGCACCTAACTTTGTAATTCTTGGATCCTCTTCAGGTTCAAGCTTATAATTATTTTCTATATATTTTTCGTATAGTATTCTATCGCTTTTTAAACGTTCTTCTGCGTCAATTGCCATTGAACGAAACTTATATATTTGAAACATTTCGCCATTTTTACCAACTCTAAGTTGTTTAAAAAAAATTGAGCCTTTTCTTTTTTCGAATAAATAAAAGATCGATATCAGAAAAAACAATGGACTAAAAATAACAATTGCCATAAGAGACCCCGCTATATCCAATGACCTCTTACTAAATGGGTATAATAACATGTTACTTCTGCTTTTTATTCTCTTTACAGAAAGATCTGTAGTAGCAGCTACTTCTTTTTCTGCATTTCTTTTTGCTTCATAATCAATTTGTTCCATTTCTTTTTCACCACCTACTAACTGTTTCTTCATGATTTGTTGCACTAACGGTAACAAATCATGCTTTAATGAAGAACCCTTTAAAACATACTCACCAGTATTTAATCGTTCAGTTATTAGTAATTAGGTTTGGTGCTTTCTATGGGCTATCCCCTAACTACTAATTGCTTTTGATCACAAAAAAGAATTTTCGTCGCCATCATTACCACTACCTACCATCGATACAAACAACCTTCCCACCAATTTGAGCTAAATCACATCCTGCTCACAAACAGTACTGTCAAAATTATCTTAAATGTTCTAATTACCTTTTCAAATAAATAACATTTTGTGATCAACAAATGTTATATACACACTTTTTCATGGTTAATCTATAAATCTAAATATGTTTTTATTAAAATAATATTAGCAAAAAACATCTAACACTACCGAAAATCTAATTCAGCATTTCTATGGTGTCAAAGTGTATTAGAGGTAGAAGGGTGTATGGTTAAAAAAGATTGTACTACCTTTCCCTGCCAACCAACCACTAACCCTTCCGCACGTAAAAATTCTACTTCACTTTCTCCTTCTCTACAACATCCTCAAGAAACCTCAGCAACTCATGCTTTAACTCCCCATTCTGCATCGCAAACTCAATCGTTGTCTTCACAAATCCCATCTTCTCACCAACATCATAACGGTTACCTTCAAAGTTATATGCAAAAACTCGTTGAATTTCATTAAGCTTTTGGATGGCATCTGTTAACTGAATTTCTCCTCCAGCTCCTGCTTCCTGACGATCTAATAACATAAAGATCTCAGGAGTTAACACATAACGCCCCATGATAGCTAGATTAGAGGGGGCAGTTCCTTGTTTTGGTTTTTCGACAAATTGATTAACAGAATGTCTTCGCCCAACATTACCAAGCGGATCAACAATACCATAGCGATGAGTTTCTTCATCAGGAACAGATTGTACACCAATTACAGAGGAAAGGGTTTCTTCGTATTGATCAATCAATTGCTTTAAGCAAGGTGTTTCAGCTTGTACTATATCATCGCCTAATAAAACAGCAAACGGCTCATTCCCAATAAACTTACGAGCACACCAAACCGCATGACCTAACCCTTTAGGCTCTTTTTGTCGAATATAATGAATATCTACCATTTTAGAAGATTGTTGGACCTTTTCTAGTAGCTCAAACTTTTGTTTTTCTATTAAGTTTTGTTCCAACTCAAACGCATGGTCAAAGTGATCTTCAATGGCTCGTTTTCCTTTACCCGTTACAATAATGATATCTTCAATACCCGACTCAACCGCCTCTTCAATTATGTACTGAATAGTTGGCTTATCAACTATCGGTAACATTTCTTTCGGCATCGCTTTTGTAGCAGGCAAAAACCTTGTTCCTAAGCCAGCTGCAGGAATAATTGCCTTTCTTACTTTTTTATACATTTGGATACCTCCAATATTTTTATTAATAAAGCCTTAAGCTATATTCCTTTTGATGAAAAGATGCATAGCTTAAGGCTTGATTGAGTTTTTATGAAAGCGTTTCAATTTTACTTGTTTTACAATAAAAATATTATAGAGGCATTTAACCTCTCCTCACACCATACCCTTGGTGACAATGCACCTAAGGGTTCAGTTTATTGAACCCCACAGCATGATCGAGTGCCTCCATCGATAACGGCAAGGAGACATTGCCCAATAGATATGATCAACAGGTCGCCTTGCTCGACCTATTTTCTAGTTGTTTTCTTCTATCTATGGCTGTTTTAATGAGTTGGTGGATCGCCTCCAGATCTTCAAGAGGCGCATCCTGTTTGATATAGCGAACAGTTTTATTAATGGTCTTTGGAAAATCGGATACTTTCTTCAACACAATCACCTAATTTAAAAGATCCCTAGGAACTTCTTCTTTTTAATTCGTTCCGGTGGTTCCACTGCTACGTGAAGTCCATTCACAACGAGATCGGCACTTTCTTGAAACTTATAAACCATATCCGTTCCAAAGTTTTTTTCTAATTCGGCAAATGCCTCGCGCATCCGAAACGGCCGTTTACTAAGACCATGTGCATCCGACGCAAGGAAGTGTGTTAAATTAAAATCAATAAGGTCTTCTGTAAATCGTTTAATCTTTTTTCCAAAATGTCCTGTTAAACTCGAGGCGGTGATCTGTGTTAACACACCACTGTTGACAAAATCATATAAAATATCCGGTGACTCTATGATTTTACTATTTCTTTCCGGATGGACAATAATCGGGATTAACCCTGCCATTTGAATATCATAGAATAATTGCTTCGCATACCGCGGAACACTATTGGACGAAAATTCGACAAATACATATTTATCGGTTCCTGCTAAAGGAAGAATGTCGCCTTTATGATAATCTTCTACAAGTTCCCCATAAATACGACATTCTTGTCCTGGTAGTATAGTTATATCAAGTCCTAACGAACGAACTTCTTCATTCAATTGATTTACGGCTTCTAGTATCAAATCTTTTTTGTTTATATAAGAGCTGTTCATATGATGGGGAGTCGCAATGATCGTTGATATTCCTTCTTGAATCGCTTGTTCAACCATTTTTATACTCTCGGTCATATGACTTGGCCCATCATCTACATTCGGTAAGATATGACAATGGATATCAATCACTTTACTCACCTCTTCTGTAAATCCTTTACCATATTATCATAGATTTGGACAATTAGGTATAAGTTTTTATCAAAGTTACATTAACTACCATAATAATAGTAATTTTGCCCCTCTTTTTGTTCTTTCCCGTTTAGGACCACACCTAGAATTTTCGCTTTTGCTGCAACTAACATGTCTTTTGCCTTAACCGCTTGCTCGCGGTCAGCTTTTCCACTACCTACCACTAAAATTGTTCCATCGGTATAATTAGACAGAATTTGTGCATCCGTTACAGCCATAAGCGGCGGTGAATCGATAATGACAATATCAAACTTCTTTGCTACTGCTTCTAAGAATAACGTCATCCCACGTGAACTCAGCAACTCTGCCGGATTTGGCGGGATCGGTCCACTTGGCAACAAGAACAGGTTTTCTACTTTTGTCACTTGTAACGCTTCTTCTGCTGTGTGCTGTTTTGTGAGCAGGCTTGTTAATCCGGCAATATTCGGTACGCCAAATGTATAGTGGGCCGTTGGTTTTCTTAAGTCCGAATCCATCAATAACACTTTATTTCCTTGCTGTGCCATCACTACGGCTAGGTTGGCCGCCGTAGTTGACTTTCCTTCTCCTGGCCCCGTAGACGTTACGAGAATCGTTTTGACTTTCTCATCTACCGAAGCAAATTCAATATTCGTCCGTATCGTACGGTATTGTTCCGCAATGGGCGATTTCGGATCATCTTGTGTAATTAGTTTTCGCTTATGATCTTTCACTTGTTTATTACGTGCCATATTGTCCTCCTACTTTAAGAAGCTTTCCGTCTGTTTTTCTTCACTGTTCCTGTCGACTCCATTCTTGCAACCACACCGATTACAGGCAGTCCAAGTAAACTCTCAATATCTTGTTCTGTTTTCACTGTCGTGTCTAAGTATTCTAATAAGAACGCAAGTCCAACAGCAGCCATTAGGCCTACAACAAAAGCTATAGCCATATTCAATGTTGGGTTCGGCTTCACAGGACTCGGATTGTCTGAAATTTGTGCGACTGATAGTATACTTACGTTATCGACATTCATAATATCCACGATTTCACGTTGGAACACCGTTGCAACCGAATTAGCAATTTGCGCTGCCATTGCTGGATCTTCATGTTGAACAGTAATCGCTACAACTTGGGAATTTTGCGCACTACCAACAGTAACACGACTATTTAAAGCATCAACTGATGTATTCAAGTTAAGTTCGTCAATCACCTTTTCAAGGATGACCGGACTTTTCATGATGACATTGTACGTATTAATTAACTCTATATTCGTTCTTAGATCGGCTTGACTTAAGTTTTGCATATCTGATTTTGACTGGTTTACTAGAATTTGTGTTGATGATTGATAGATTGGAGTTAAAAATAAATAACTGACTAATCCACTGACTACTACAGCGATTAGCGGTAGTATCATAAGTAATTTGATTCTTTTTCTTATGGTCGTAAATAGTTCTTTTAAGCTAATTGTCTCTTCCATCTTTTCCTCCTAAATAGTAAGAACCTTATAAAATTGTTAAATTCAACAAATTAATCACAAAGTGAATTATAGCACAAAAGGTCGATATATGAAGATGAAAATCGAGATTAGTAAATTTTTATACATGTTTCTAATTTTTGTGAGAAAGAGATGTGGAAATTCAGATTGCGAAAATAAGAATTTCCTACTATAATAAATCTGCTAGTCTATCAAAAAATGTCAAAAAAATAGAAAGAGGCACAAACGAATGAAGAAAATAATTATCATTGCTTCTGTAATTATAAGTGTCGTTATTCTTTCCGTTGTCGGTTACGGGTTTTACTTATATAAGTCCGTTAAAGATACTGCTACTGAAATGCATGAACCGATCGAACGCGAAAAAACACGTATCGTCGATGTTGAACAAAAAGAACCCCTTTCTTTCTTAATTACTGGAGTTGACTCTAGAGGGGATGAAATAAAAGGCCGTTCTGATACGATTATTGTTATGACCGTAAATCCAAATGAAAAATCAGTGAAAATGGTAAGTATTCCGAGGGATACGCGAACGGAAATTATCGGCCGTGGTACACAAGATAAAATTAATCACGCGTATGCTTTTGGTGGCGTTGGTATGACAATGGATACAGTTGAGAACTTACTAGGCATTCCAATTGATCACTATATTAGTGTGAATATGGCTGGGTTCAAAGAAATTGTGGATGCGGTCGGTGGAGTTAACGTCGAAAATACCTTTTCCTTTAATTATGAAGGCTTTAACTTTCCAGAGGGTGAACTATTCTTAGACGGTGAAAAAGCCCTTGCTTATTCACGAATGCGCTTTGATGATCCACGTGGGGATTTTGGTCGAAATGATCGTCAGCGTCAAGTCATTAACGGTATTATTCAAGAAGGGGCACAAATTAGCTCGATTACCAGACTAGATGATATGCTTAGAGTAATTGGAACAAATGTAAAGACCGATTTAGATTTTGACGCTATGAATAAAATTCAATCGAAATACCGCGAAGCGCGCCATAGCGTTCAGGAAATCCAGATTTCTGGTTCAGGTACTAGAATAAACGGTATTTATTATTTAATAGTTCCGGATGAAGAAATTGCGCGAGTTAGCAACGAATTAAAAGAACATTTAGAAATTAAATAAAGGTATGGAAAAAGCCGTTCCACTTTGAGGTGGAACGGCTTTTTCTTACCTATTACGCTTCTTGAAGTGTTTTGTTCATTTCAAATAAGTTGCTGTAATTGAAGTATTTAATGGCATTGTTTTCAATCGATGTGCAATTACGCGTGTCAAATACAATTGGGTTAACCATTGTATTCACAATTGCTTCTTCATTTAATGATTTAAACTCATTATGATCCGTTAAGATTAACACACATTCTGCACCTTCGACTGCTTCTTCAAAGGAAGAAAGCGTGAATGGAACTTGTTCTTGACGTACATGCGGATCATGGAATGATAAGTTATAAGACTTCTGTTGAAGCAGCTGTACGATATCCATTGCCGGACTTTCACGAACGTCATCAATGTTTCCTTTATACGTTAAGCCTAATACCGCTACTTTTGAAGTTTCACTTGAAAGCACTTTTTCTAATTGATTAACAACAAATTCTGGCATCGAATTATTAATTCTTCGTGCATCCGAAATAAGAACCGCTTGTTCTGGTGCTTTTTCAATAATAAAGTACGGATCAACCGCTAAACAGTGTCCGCCCACCCCTGGTCCTGGTAAGTGTAGATTTACACGAGGATGATGGTTGGCTAATTGAATCACTTCAAGTGCATTGACACCTAAACGCTCTGAAATCTTTGCTAACTCGTTCGCTAACGCAATGTTCACATCACGGTACGTGTTTTCCATTAACTTCGACATTTCTGCACTCACTGCAGTTGTTTCTAAGATTTCTCCCGTTACAAATGTACGGTAAACTTCAGCTGCTTTTTGTGCTGAAAGTGGATTAATTCCTCCGACAATACGTGTGTTTTCTACTAGTTCAATTAGAATTCTTCCAGGAAGTACACGCTCCGGACAATGCGCTAAAAACACATTCTCTCCAACATTCCAGCCTGCTTCTGCAAGAATAGGAGCAACAACATCATCAATTGTACGTGGCGGGATCGTTGACTCGATAATTACTAGGTTGTCTTCTTTTAAGAATGGTAAGATTGATCTCGTAGCTGAAACGACATAATCTAAGTTCGCTGAACCGTCAGCATGATGCGGTGTTGGAACTGCAATGATAAATGTATCCGCGAACGAAGGTGCTGTAGCGGCACGTAAATTGCCTGCTTCTACAACTTTCTTCGTTAATTCCCCAAGACCTACTTCTTCAATATGAATTTCACCTTTATTTAAAAGGTTCACTGCATTTTCGTTAATATCTACTCCAAGTACATTAAAACCGTGCTTAGCAAACATCGTTGCTGTCGGTAAACCGATATATCCTAATCCAACTACACATAAGCTGTTATTTGACAAGAATATCACTCCATCTTCATTTATATATATTTTTCATTCTACTTAATTCAGTCATTCAATTTCAACATGGTGTATTATATCATAAACTGTCAAACTATGTACTAGAAGAATTTAGAAAGTCAAATTATTTAAAGTATAATAGATCCTTACGTCAATCTTTAGTATTTGTCCAAATACTGCAATATTTACGGAATAATTTACGTATTGCGTCTCTAATTGTATTCGACTAAAATAGATAAAGAGACTTAAAGAAGGAGTCGAATTATGCTAAAACGAACCGAAAAAAGAAAGAAAAGAAACAAACGCCGATGGATCTGGGTCATTATTCCCTTTTTACTCATTGTAATGCCAATCGTTGGCTATGGATCTTATCTCACATATAAACTGGCTAGTGCCGCTTCAGAAGTAAATCAAGAATTAGCACGTGGCGATAAGTCTGAAAAACGAGTAGAGGCCATCAATCCTAAGAGTGATAACTTTTCTGTTTTGTTTTTAGGTATTGATACATTAGAACCTAACAGTAGAGGAGCACGAACCGACTCTATCCTGTTAGTAACATTTAATAAAGATGAGAAAACGATTAAAATGTTAAGCATCCCTCGTGATTCACGAGTCGATATTGTCGGAAGAGACCGTCAAGATAAAATCAACCATGCCCATGCTTTTGGTGGTGTTGATATGACGATTGATACAGTTGAAGAACTGTTAGAAGTTCCCGTTGATTATTTTGTTCGCCTAAACTTCACGGCCTTTATCGAAGTGATTGATGCGCTAGGTGGAGTAGAAGTTGAAGTTCCATTTACGTTCAATGCTCACGGAAGTCAAGGTAGCCGTAATGCTGTAACAATCTATGAAGGAACACAACGTTTAAATGGAGAAGAAGCATTAGCTTATGCTCGAATGAGAAAGGATGATCCGCGGGGGGATATTGGTCGCGGTGAGCGTCAACAAGAAGTAGTTAAAGGCGTGATTAAAGAAGCAGCATCCTTATCTTCTATCTTACGCTTTGATACGATTATTCAAGAAGTGAGTGAACATATGGCGACGAACTTCTTGTTTGAAAATATGTTAGCTTTACACCCGTATGCAAGTTCGATTAATAATATTGAGCAACTTTCATTACGTGGTGACAACTTACGTCTCGATGGGATTTATTATTATCAGTTAGATACTGAATCGGTTGAAGAAGTATCACACGAACTAAGAGTTCACCTAGGTTTAGAAGAAGGCACTGTTAATAGTTATGGTTTAGCCGAGGATGAAGAAGAAGATTTAACTTTAAATTAATATTGTAGTTTTGAGGGTGATTGCTCAGGCAGTCTCCCTTTTTGCTGGTAAAGGAGAACATTTTCATTCTATCCTCTTTCCATTCTGTCGCACAATTAAAGGACAGACCCCCTAGGTCTGTCCTTTACGTTTATTTCTATTTCACTCCCAACCACCGGAGAGCTTGTTATCGTTTATATTTAGGTTCACCGCGAACCGTGTTCAATTTTTTTACTTTACTAATGAAATTGATGAGCGGTTTTTTCTTGTTGTCCATAATCCCAACAAATTCGGCGCTAATTTGGATGACAAATAATAAGAACAGAATGATAAAAACAGATAGCCATTGGGCTGTTGTTGAAAAGATAATGGCTGAAATACCGAAAAATGCACTTACTGCATAAATAACGAGCACGGTTTTCCGATGGCTAAACCCCATCTCTAACAAACAGTAATGCAAATGCTTTTTATCGGGCGCTGAAATTTTTTGTCGATTAATAATTCGACGAATAATTGCAAATAACGTATCAAAAATCGGAATAGCTAAAATAATTACCGGGATAACTAAACTAATAAAAGTTAAGTTTTTAAACAGTCCTGTTATCGAAATGACTGAAATTAAATACCCTAAAAATAACGAGCCTGTATCTCCCATAAAGATCTTTGCCGGATAAAAGTTATGAACGAGAAACCCCAATGTACTTCCAATCAGTACCACGGATAGAGCAATCGCTAGTAGTTGTCCATCAAGCACAGCCATTATAAGAATGGAGGTCAATGCAATCGATGACACACCAGCAGCCAAGCCGTCTAAACCGTCAATTAAGTTTATTGCGTTTGTAATCCCAACAATCCATAATATAGTAAACGGATAACTCCAAATTCCAAAGTAGATTTCTCCTGTAAACGGAAGATTAATCATCTCAATTTTCAAACCTGAAAAAACGACAACACTTGCAGCAAGAATTTGTCCAAATAACTTCGCATTGGCCCTTAAAGTATATTTATCATCTAAAATTCCCAAAATAACAATAATTAATGCACCGAGCATAATAGGTAGTAAAAATTGCGATTGCGGACGAATGATTAAAATACCTGCGATAAACCCGAATACAATCGCTAACCCACCAAGCCTGGGCATGATTTTTTCATGGACTTTTCGCTTTTCTGGAGAGTCAATTGCTCCTATTTGGATCGCTAATTTCTTGACAAGCGGTGTTGAAACCACTGCTACAATAAATGCGACTAAACATGCAATGATGTATATATATAAAGGTAACATGTACAATTTCACCTTCTTTTCGTTCAATTTCCCCAAAAAAATTATAGCACTATCATACGAATAAGCAATCTTTTTATTTAGAATTCCAAACTAATACATAATTATGAGGAAAGAATGTCTTTATAAAATGTTAATAGTTTCTTTTCCTCTGCTTCCCAATTAAAAGAGTTACGAAACGCCTCATTGGCTTGCTTTTGTCTTTCCTTAAGTTCATTTTGATCTTGTAGAAGTTCTAAAATTCCTTTTGCTATGGATTGAGGTTGTGTAGGATCTACGACGACCCCACCGTTACTTCCCTCAATCACTTCCCTATAATTAGGGAAATCAGATGCCACCACAGCTATTTCTGACGCCATGTATTCAAACATTTTATTTGGTAAACATACTAAATGATTCGGTACGGGCAAGTATGGAATGACGCCGATAGACGCTTGCGCTAGAAAAGATTCTATGTCTGTGTAAGGCACTCTTCCTTTGAACTCTACTGCATCTTGTAAGTTTAAGCTTTGAATATCATCCATGACTTCTTTTTCAAAAGTAGCTGACTCAAAAAATCCGACAAAGATTAACTTTGCCTTAGGGTTTTCTTTAACCACAAGTGCAAAAGCTTGAACGAGTTCCTTGACCCCTCTAATGAGCGTCATTCCGCCTAAATAAATGATTTGGTTAGGGTCTTTTTGATTATCTCGTTCTGGAAACATTTCTTTTAATGGGTAGTTTTCAATCTTACAACTTTTATATTTTCCATAACGTTTCCCAATCTCACTCGTTGTATAAATTACACCACTTAATAGAGGTAAGGCGATTTTTTCCACGATGTCATAACATCCGCGAATGATCGGTTTGAGTTTACTGGATAGGTACGGCTTACTCATGATCGCATTTGGATAATGTTCATGTACATCGAAAATTACTGATTTTCTTGTCAATAGACGCAAGGTAACACCAACAAATAAGAGCTCTGGATCATGAAAATGGTAGATATCTGCTTTTGTCTTTTTCGCTAACCCGATCACTTTGAACGTCTGCAGCATCCTTTTTATTTTTCCGCTTGGTTTATCGATTGGAAGCAAATCGACCGAGTCATCTTCAATCCTCTTCTCAGGCTTTGGAGCGATCAGTTTCACCTCGTAGCCCCCTTTGACGAAGCTTTTACACTGCTTATGGTAAATCCTGCCGTCATAGGCGTTGTGCACGGTAGTAATCACACATACTTTTTTCATATTACCCATTCCCTTTAGTACCAGTAGTTTGTTCGAGTAGGCTAGATAACTTTTCAGCCAACCTCTGTCGGTTATACTTCGTTAATACAGCTTGTCTAATATGCTTTCTCATCTCCATTAATACCTCTTGCTGATCAATGATTGTATTTACTTTGTGAACTAAGTCATCCGAGTTTTCGGGTTCAAAGTATACACCTGCATGGTTCGTTTCTACAATTCTACGGGCTTCCCCGTCCACCCCAAGTAACAGGGGTACGTTCATGCCCATACAATCGAATACTTTCGATGGAATGGTAATCTCAAATAATGGATGTTTTTTCAAGGAGACTAAACAAACATCTGCGGCCTGGTAATATTGTATAAGCTCACTTCGTTTCATCCCATCTACAAAAATGACATTTTCTAATTGGAGCTCTGTTGCTTTTTCTTGTAGGTGTTTTTTCTCTACACCGTTTCCGATTAACATAAAAACGACGGGCTTGTTTGTATTCTTCAGCTCAGCAGCAGCCTCTATTACGACTTCTAGTCCTTGTGCCGCACCGATATTTCCTGCAAATAAAATCAGAAATTGATCTTGAATGTTGTACTTTTCTTTAATGTTTGACGCTTCCTTGTTGTCGGGCAACGTATCTGGATCGACTCCATTTGTGATGACTTCTATTTTATCGGCTGGAATGCCCTTTTCTATCAACTTTTCTTTATAGCCTTCCGTTACTGTTATAATGATATCCGCTTTTTTATAAAGAAACATCTCTAGTTTTCGAGCGAGATTTAGTAGTTTTTTATTATTGAATTGGCTCAGCACCTCAGCAAAATCTACCCACAAGTCACGAACTTCAAAAGCGAATTTCGCTCGGTGGAACCGGCTTAGCACATATCCAGCTACACCGACAAATAGTTGTGGTGATGTTGCGTAAACAACATCTGGTTTTTTCGTAAACATCCCGGATAGGATGCTCGACAGCATAAAAGAGAAGTAATTCGCCAATCTATTCTTCGCACTTGATTTCTTATCTTTAATCCTAAATGAACGTTTCACATGAATGCCGTCTACGTTCTCAGTTTGATAGACTTTCCTACACGTACGATCATTAGGGAACGTCGTTAATACCGTTACTTCATTTCCTTGTTTGACAAGGTTTTTCGACATGTCATAGGCACGGCCCTGCGCAGCACCGATTTCTGGTGGGAAGTGCTGGGATATATAAATCATTTTCATTGTTTATCACCATTTTAAATACCTTCTTTAGTCATTGCCCTATTATAGCATCATTCGACACTTTATTCTATTTTATCAGGAACCGTCTTCTAGCTTGCCTTGTTCACGATTTTATTTTTTAGTATCAAGTTCGGCACCTTTTTTGTCGTTCACACAAAAAAGCCGGCATCGAATGCGGTATTCCTCGTATCGTTACGGTCATCAGTCGTTTTCATACCAAAACTAATGAGCGTACGAGGCTGCACTCTTCTAGCCAGCTTTCTTATATCAATTTAATCTTGTTTCACTTTTCCGAACAAAGCCTATACGGCCTGAGACATCTATTCTCCACCAATTGCCAAAATCACTGACAATCGGATATTGTCTTCCTTCTACTAGAGTGGCAAAAGGGACCAGACTCCCTGAAGTATTATCAAAGACCACGACACCTTGTAACGTTGTTAGTGTGCGTCTGCTGTTTGTAAATGAGCCCTTATTTTCATTCCTTAAACCAGCACCATTTGCCACTTTCGTGGAACTTTTGCGAACATAACCTTTTCCATTTCCAAAAGAAATTTCATGCCAGTTCCCAAAGTCTCTCACTCGCGGATAGACTTGTCCTTGTTGTAATCTAGCTACTTCAATTAATCTTCCTGTACTATTGTCATAAACCGGAGTATTTTCTTCAACTACTTGAAAATATTGCGTTGCTTGCGTAAAAGAAAGGGCAACTTCACTCTTTCGTACAAATCCAATTCGACCTGAGACATCTATTCTCCACCAATTACCAAAGTCACTCACAATCGGATATCTTTGACCCGATAAGATGGTAGCAAACGGAACCAAACTGCCGGATGAATTATCGAAAACCGTCACATTTTGCGTCGTCCGGAACGTTTGTTGGCTGTTGGTAAATCGTCCGTTGTTTAGATTCCTTGGTGGGCTATTCACCGCGCTTGTGGAACTTTTACGAACGTACCCTTTTTTACTGCCGAATGATATTTCGTGCCAATTCCCGAAATCTCGTACTCTTGGGTACACTTGTCCTCTTTCTAGTTTCCCTACTTCAACGAGTCGTCCCGTACTATTGTCATAAACAATCGCCTGATCATCAATGACTCTAAAGTACTCCGTACTACTCGTAAAGGTAACACGAACTTCACTTTTCCGCACAAAGCCAATTCGACCTGAAAGCTCAACTCTCCACCAATTTCCGAAGTCACTGACAATCGGATATCTTTGGCTTTGTTTGATCACACCGAACGGGACGAGTCGTCCGCTCGTATTATCATAAACCGTGACATCTTTTAATGCTTGAAAGGTTTGATTACCTTGCGTAAATTTTCCCTTGTTTTCATTTTGGATAGCTGAACCTCTTGCCATTCGCGTTGCTGACTTTCGAATATATCCTTTACTATTTCCAAATTGGATTTCATGCCAGTTACCAAAATCTCTTATTCGTGGGTATACTTCACCTGGAAGCAGATGGCCAACCTCTAGTAAACGGCCTGTACTGTTATCATAAACAGGTGTTTTGGTAACCACTTCAAAGTAGCCTGTATCCCCTAAGAACGAAGGCGCTTGGACAAGACCGTACCCAAAATGAGGATCTTTTCCATTCGGTCCTAAATCTATTGCTGCATCTCGCAACAAACTTCGAAGTTCATTTGCTGACATTTTAGGATTTGCCTCTTTAAATAGAGCTAATATCCCTGTAACGAATGGGGCAGCAATGGACGTACCACTACTAAAGCTATATTGGTTATTAAGCGTTGTACTATAAATCCCTTCTCCCGGTGCAACCATTTCAAGGGCAGGTCCAGTCGCCGAAAATGGTAATCTTCTATTCTGTGAGTCTACTGCTCCTACTGCAATTACCGAAGCATACCTCGCTGGAAAGCTCACGTTGTCTCCACTACCGTTGGGGATTCCGCTATTTCCTGCAGCAGCTACGACTAAGATCCCCTTTTCATATGCACGATTAATCGTGTTTTGAAGTGCAACAGAATGTTGATCTAAGCCTAGACTTAGGTTAATAATATCCATTCTGTTCGTAATCGACCACTCAATCCCAGCAATTATGTCAGATACATAACCAATTCCTTCTTGGTTCAATACCTTTAAGGCGTATAAATTAGCTTCTGGAGCGACTCCTGTCATCTGGTGAGAGGAATGCCTTGCAGCAATAACTCCAGCTACTTCGGTCCCGTGACCATTGTCATCATAATAGGAATTTGTATACGTTAAAAATGACTGCCCTCCAGCAATATTTAAGTGTTCATGTTGGGAAATCCCCGTATCTAATACAGCAATTCTCACTCCATTGCCAGAAAGACCTGATTGGTGTGAGGTATTGCCATTGATTTTTTGAAAACCCCATGAATAATCAATGTTCGACGTCTTTACTTGATGATCTTTTTCAACGATAATTCTTGGGTCTTGTACAAGTTCGTTAATGACTTCCTCGTCATCAATGACAGCAACGATGGTATTAATATCTTTATACTCTCGGACTATCTTTATATCATAGTCCTCTATCGATTGTTCATATTTCGCTTCTTCAAACGTAATAATAAGTTTCTCAGTTGATTCGTTACTAGTTTTTACATGATCTACATTAGCACTTGTCAAATTGTGATGTGGCAAAAGAAAAAATAATAAAAATAATATATAAAAGCAGAGAGTCGCTGTCTTTTTCATCTCATACACCATCACTTTTTTATATTTTGTATTAAAAAAATGGGTAATGAGGTTCACCCATTACCCATTTATTTTACTACCTTTAGTCATAAGAAACTACATCAAAATAAATGGTATAGCTATCTAGTTGATTATAAAGGTTCTTAATAATGTTAACTTGCTTTACCGCCCATTGAATGTCCGTTGCATACTGGAACGTTCCTGGACTTTGAGGGTTCCACCTCATTTTGTAAAGCGTATTTTGGCCTCTGCCAAAATAATTTCTAGCTACAAATTCTGCTCCACCAATAATTGCTAAGTCTGGAGTAAACCAACCTGCATTATAAGCATATTGAGATCCACAAGTGTAAGGACAAGAGTCAAATGCACCTGTTCCGTACATATTATGAACCGTTCTTCCTTCCACTGTAATCCCTGTTGCTAACTGAGACCTACCGTGTCCCGTTTCTAGTAAAGCGTGAGCAATTAAGTAGATTTCATTGATATTATATCTTTTACTAGCTTCAGAGAAAGCACTTCCTCTTCCTTCAAGGATGCCTTTTCCTTCTAGTAGTTTATTTAAGTCACTAACTGGTACGTTTGCACTACTAGAAAGAACTAAATGTTGGAAGATATCGTTCTTATTAGGATCTGGATCTAAATACTTAGCCACATCGGCTCGTTTTGCATTACGCCAAGCACTAAAATTAATTTGGTACCAATCACCAGATTGTCCAACAATCGTCACTCGAGTACCTTCTGAAAGAGTACCGTATCTCCAAGATGTTGCATTTGCAGCTTCTCTTACATTTAGACTTGATGCTGTAACTGTTCCACGAGTTGTACTATTTGTATCTAACTGTACATGATCTTTATGAACAAAGGCAGGTAAGTTACGATACAAATCGGTTTGTGGTGATCGTGTCATCTGTATATCAAGTACTTCTTCTAGGGTTCGGTTATACTGTTGATTTCTTACAGTAACGTTTTTCCCACCTACTACTTCAGATGAACGAATAAAACCCACTCGATCTGATACTAGCACTCGATACCAATTGGAACCAAATGTTCCTACAACTGGATACCTTTCACCTGCAAGTAATGTAGCGAAAGGAACAAGTCTTCCTGATGTGTTATCATAAACTTCGATATTTTCAGTCGGAACAACCGTTTCTCTGCTATTTCGGAATGATGTATTTTCATTCTTTAAGTTATTTCGATGTGGTGGTCTTGTTGATGACTTTCTTACATAGCCAACACCATTTCCAAACTGAATTTCATGCCAGTTCCCAAAGTCCCTAACTCTTGGATAAACTTGTCCTTTTGTCAATTCACCGACTTTGACTAAACTGCCTGTACTGTTATCGAAGACTTCAACATTATCTCGAAGGACTTCAAAGTATTTATGACTTGCCGTAAATGTCAATGCCGTTTCATCGACACGAACAAAACCGACTCGGTCAGCAATAACTACACGATACCAATTTGCCCCAAAGTTTCCAACAATTCGAAAGCTCTTGCCATTTAAGATTGTTGCAAACGGTACGAGTGACCCTGAACTATTATCATAAACTTCAATATCCCCAAGCGCTCTGACATTTACATTCGAATGTTGGAATGTACGATTTTCGTTGCGTAAGCTGCTGTTCGTTGCCGGCTGAGTACCCGCTTTACGTACATAAGCTTTACGTCCTCCAAATTCAATTTCATGCCAGTTTGCCCCAAAGTCTCTAATTCTTGGGTAAACTTGTCCCTTACTAAGTTCTCCAATTTTCACAAGACTACCAGAGCTGTTATCATAAACTTCGATACCGTCTTGCAGAACTTGGAAATACCGGTCCGAACTATTAAAAGCAACATTCACTTCGCTTGTACGGACAAATCCAACGCGATCTGATAATAACACTCGGTACCAGTTAGCCCCAAAGTTGCCAACAATCGGATAACTCCGCCCTTGTCTTAGTACTCCATAAGGAACAAGCTGTCCGGATGTATTATCATAAACCTCGACGTTTGATCTTGGAACAAATGATCTGCTCGAATTTTGAAAACTTGTGTTTTCATTTCTTAAGGCAGATCCATTTGATGGGACTGTATCTGCTTTTCTAACATAGGCTAAGCCGTTTCCATAACGAATTTCATGCCAGTTAGGACCAAAATCTCGTACTCTTGGATAAACCTCGCCTTTTTTCAACCAGCCTACTTCTACTAAACTACCAGTGCTATTATCATAGACTGGAATATTGTCATTAATGACTTCAAAATATCTCGTTGAACTTGTAAATGATTGTGCTCGAACTTGTTGGTTGACCGTCACTTCACTGGTACGAATGTATCCGACTCGATCTGAAAGTAATACCCTATGCCAGTTAGGACCAAAGTCACCTACAATCGGATAACTCCTGCCCTCTTTTAGATGAGCGAAAGATACTAACTGACCTGAACTGTTATCAAATACATCTATGTTTCTTTGAGGTACAACTAAACGATTTGAATTTTGGTAGCTTGTGTTTTTATTCTTTACACTTTCTCCAGTAGCAGGAATCGTATCTGCTTTCCTGACATAAGCCATTCCATTTCCGTAACGAATTTCATGCCAATTTGACCCGTAATCCCTTACTCTTGGATACACTTCGCCTTTTTTCAACCAACCGACCTCTACTAAACTACCAGTACTATTATCGTAAACTGGAATGTTGTCGTTCATGACTTCAAAGTACTTCGTTGTGCTTGTAAATGGTTCTACTGTTTCAGGTTGTGCCGTTGGCTGTACAGCGGACTGTACCGCTGGCTCTACCGTTTGTACCTCTTCTACTTCTTCTTCTGTTTCTTCTATGTTGTTAAAGTTATCACTCGTAGTCTCTTCCACAGTTGATAACTTTTGTTCATGTTCGCTATTCGTTTCCTCAACTAACTCTTCTTGAGGAGACTCAAGTTCTTCTTCTAAAACTATTAGTTCTTCCTCAGACCCTTCATTAACAGTCATAACCTTTCCTAAATAAGGGCCTACTTTGATGACTAAGTAGTCATAAGTATTAGCGATAATAGGAAAAGCAACGTCAGTTTTTAAAACAAAAATTGTTTCACCGTTTTGATTTAGTACTTCGGTATTTTCCTTCAGCACTTCCTCGCCGATCAAACTTTCTGCTTGAATGAGTAACGACTCATCTGTCGTCAGTTCATCTAACCACTCTACACTGTCTGCTAAAATATAAACTTCAAGCTCTTCATGTAAGATGAAGAAGAGTTTATCACCTTCAACACGATTTACAGGGAATTGATGTCCTGCCAACAGTTCTCCTACTATTTTACTACTATCATCGTCTTCCATGAACATAGGTACATCTTCACTTGTTTGGAAATAGTGTCCTTGTTCAGTTACTGCTTCATTACTAGTAGTAGCAAATCCTATACTTGGATAAGACAATGATGAAAATATTAGAGCGACAATTACCATCATTGTGAAGTATTGTCTTACCCTACTTACTTTCATAGCCTCCCACCTTTCTTCAATCAATCTATTTCAAATTATACATAGATTGTATCTTATTTGAAAGAGGCAAATACACGATTATCTAGCAATATGTACTAAAAGAACAAAAACTCCGATAAATTTCGCTATTGAAATTTTTCGGAGTTCTACAATATATGCTAGAAACTACTATATTTAGATAGGATCATTTTCTAGTCTTTATTGCCCAATGATATCTTGGATGACAGAGTTTGGCCCCATAAATATGGCAGGATTTTTACTTTGATCTAGCCATTGTAAAATGCGCACCATGTCATTTTCGGATACAGCTACACATCCTGCAGTTGGACTTGTAGATGCTCGCCATACATGCATAAAAATGGCACTTCCATTACCTTTAACAATTGGATTTTCATTATATTTAATATGCAGTGCGTATTTATATAACTCGTGATTAAGTCTTTCAAAAGATTTCCACCTTGAATTAGGGTTCCCATGAAAAGATATCCATTGGTTATAATCTGCTGAGGTCACATCGTCAACCCAGTAATCTGTTGTTGTTGTTCTTTGATAAGGATATTGAACTTGAGCAGGTTTACTTCCCCAACCAAATGCAGTACCAAGATCGTACATTCCAATTGGAGTTCCGCCGTCTCCTTCTCGTTTATCCCTCATAAAGCCACTTCTTCCTAAAACCGCATTATACTGACGTACCGGTCGCCAGATGTCACCTGCCTTTTCGTATGTTTGAACTTTCGCTAACGTCGTCGTCCAACTACTTGATGTGACTACAATGGCTTGCTCACGGTCTGTATATTTGCTTAACCTTGATAAAATCGGGTCTGTATAATTGTTAAGACTTACGGCACTTTTCGCTACATAACCGACTCGATCTGATAATAAAATACGGTACCAATTTCCATAGTCACTAACAATTGGATAACTAACGCCTTTCGCGAGCGTTCCATATTCAATGAGTCGACCAGATGTATTATCGTACACAGGTACGGACTCTAGCGTCGTAAAGTTAGCATTTGTATTGCTAAAGCTTTTATTCACATTTCTCAAGCTCGCTCCGTTTGTTGGAATGGTTGCCGCTTTCGAGACATAGCCAAATTTGTCGCCAAATTTAATTTGGTGCCAATTCGGACCATAGTCACGAACACGCGGATAAACCTGACCTTTTTTCAGTGTTCCAACGGCTACTAAGCTTCCGCTGCGATTATCATAAACAACCGTGTCTTCTTCGACTACTTGAAAAAACTGATCGGCTGCTGTAAAAGTTGCGGTAATATTTACTTCTGAACTGCGGACAAAACCAACTCGATTAGCTACTACTATTCGGTACCAATTCGGACCAAATTCGCCCACGATCGGGTATTTTATCCCTTTTTGCAGCTGTGCAAACGGAACAAGTTTTCCACTCGTATTATCATACACTTCCATATTTTGTTTCGCCTCTAAAACAAGCCTTCCATTTTTAAAAGAACGATTTTCATTTCGTAAACTATTATTCGTTGCTGGCCGTGTACTCGCTGAACGAACGTAGCCTTTGATGTTACCGAACTCAATTTCATGCCAATTCGCACCGTAGGCTCTTGTTCTTGGATACACTTGACCTTTCATTAATTCGCCCACTTTCACCAAACTGCCTGAACGATTATCGTATACTTCGACCGCATCCTGGGTAACTTGAAAGTATTGATCGGAATTTCGAAAAGCTAACAATACTTCACTCGTTCGCACATAACCCACTCGGTCGGCTAATAGAACACGATACCAATTCGGGCCAAAGCTGCCAACGATCGGATAACTTCTCCCTTGTTTTAAGACACCAAACGGGATGAGTCCACCCGATGTGTTATCATACACTTCAACATTCATTCTCGTGACAAACGCACTCGTTGTATTTACGAAGCTTTTATTTTTATTTCGGAGTACTGCTCCATTCGCTGGTTTTGTATCTGCTTTTCGTACATAGGCCGTGCCATTCCCGTAACGGATCTCATGCCAATTCGGGCCATAGTCTCTGACACGCGGATACACTTCGCCTTTTTTTAACCAACCGACTTCTACTAAACTACCTGTACGATTATCATAGACTGGAATGTTTTCATTGATCACTTCAAAGTATTTCGTAGAAGCTGTAAAGGCAGCCATCGTAACGACTTGAGACATCTTTTCAACAGACGGTTCTTCTATTGTGTCTTCTGATGGTTGAGTTTCTGTTGTACCTTCTGACGGTTGTATTTCTGCTTGTACCTCTTCTTCCGCTTCTAGGTGATCGTCTTGCAATCTGATCGCTTCTTCTTCACTTATGCCTATGTCGGTTAACTTCTCTTCTACAACGGGGTCTTCTTCCATTTCCTCTTCATTATGTACGTCATGTACATCTGGAGTGATTTCATCGACTTCAAGTTCAGCTGGAAACAGTGCACCTTCAGCTAATACTTCATCTTCTGTTTCTGCAAAGCTGATGCTTGGAATTGAAAGTGATGAGAAGATGAAAACCATTATCAGCATCGACACAAAGCCTTTTTTTACTCTTCCGTTCATAGACTCCCACCTTTATACATATTTTATGACATATTTCCCATATTTTAAAATCTAGCAATAAGTACATAAAAAAACAAGAGTCTTGATGAAATTAACTGTAAATTCCATCAAGACTCTATCAATTAATGACGGGATGCTTCATCCGCCAGCATAATACCTACTGAGAAGTTTTGTTCCCATATGCGGTTCCAATTACTCAATGGAACTGGTCTTGGACCGACAAACGGTGAAATTTCCGGTGTTATACCAGCTCGTCTTTGACTAATAATAAACCAATCCGTAAACCCGCCACCACTATTGTTTGTCAGGTTTATCGGGGCATAGCCTGTCTTGTTTGCCACTAAATTAGTAACGACTCTTGAACGGCTTTCATAATTATGGCGAGAAAAAATCACTTCACCAGATGAGTGATAAGATACTGCAGTAAGGAAGTTTCGACTTAGTGTGAAGTCATAAATCGCTTTTGATTCTGGCTCACTTAACGGTCTTGGCCCCTTATAGTTAAATGGACTAGGACGTCCTGGATCATTTGTAATCGTATTCCACAATGCCGGGAATTGACGATTTAAATCGACCCCTCTAATATTTGCTTTCCAAGCATTAAAGTTGGCACTTCCACCATTTAAACGAATAACCGCAGCTGGATCTTTCGCACTGTTAGCACCTAATTGAACTAGGGAAACGCCATCAGGGTTCAGCATCGGAATAAACCAAATGCTTGTCTGGTCTAAAATTCGTTTTACATCGAATCCGTCAATGCGCTGTCCTTTTTTATAGGCATAAGCATACGTATCTAACATTTTCATCACAACGTTTGTCGTCATATGCTCACGTGCATGATTCGATCCGTTTATCATGATTTCTTTTCTACCTGTACCTAACTTAATTGCATAGATATTTCTTCCATCAATCGATTTACCAATGACCCGTGTTTCCATGATATCTGGGTACATTTCTTGTAACGTTTGAAGGTCTTTGGTCATTTGAGAATACGTGTAGATAGATCTCCCATTTACAACATGTCTGATCGGCTGTTGGACAAGCTCAACTTCGGCTGACCGAACAAAGCCAATTCGACCTGAAACAATAATTTGATACCAGTTGGCACCGAAATTACCGACTATCGGATAGTTACCACCCTCAAAAATAGTTGCAAATGGTACGAGTCGACCGCTACTATTATCAAAAACTTGAATATCTTGATTTGCTTTAATACGGCCGCCACTATTTTTTAACGATTTATTTTCATTACGAAGTCCACTATTTGTGGTAGGAACCGTATCAGACTTTCTTACGTATCCAAACGAATTGCCATACTGAATTTGGTGCCAATTCGCTCCAAAATCTCGAATTCGCGGATACACTTGACCTTTTTCAAGTTCACCCACAGCGACTAAACTCCCTGTACTGTTATCATAAATGATGGTTCCATCGTTTACGACCTGGAAGTACTTATCCGAGGCAATGAAGTTGGCTGTGATATCAATTTCTGCACTTCGTACGAAGCCAACACGATTCGCTACTAGTATACGATACCAATTGGCGCCGTATGTACCAACTACTGGATATTTTTGACCTTGTTCGATTTTAGCAAAAGGCACAAGTGAGCCTGAGCTATTATCATAGACTTCAATCGTTTGCTTTGCTTCTAGAATAAATCTTCCGTTTTTAAAGGTACGATTCTCATTACGAAGCCCGCTGTTTGTAGCAGGCTGAGTGCCTGCTTTACGAACGTAACCTTTTATTTTTCCGAACTCAATTTCATGCCAATTCCCAAAATCTCGAACCCGCGGGTACACTTGGCCATTAACAAGCTCGCCGACTTTTACGAGTCTGCCTGAACTATTATCATAAACTTCAACATGATCTGTAGTCACACGGAAGTATTGATCGGACGCTCTAAAAGCTAATTCAACTTCACTCGTACGAACAAATCCAACTCGATCTGATAAAAGCACACGATACCAGTTCGCGCCGAAGTTACCTACAATCGGGTAGCTTCGGCCTTGTTTGATTACACCAAACGGCACCAATTGGCCTGATGTATTATCATACACTTCGATATCAGATTGCGGGATAAACGAACGAGTCGTATTTTCAAAGTTCTTGTTTTCATTACGTAATACAGAACCGTTTGATGGTCTCGTATCGGCCTTTCGGACGTAGGCAAAATCATTTCCGTACCGGATTTCATGCCAATTCGGACCAAAATCGCGAACGCGCGGATACACTTCGCCTTGTTGTAACCAACCAACTTCTACTAAACTTCCAGTACTATTATCATAGACGGGTACATTTTCGTTAACAACTTCAAAATATTTTGTTGCACTAGTAAAAGCTAGCGGCTTCGCTTGTGCTGGTTGGACATCAACTTCCGCTGAACGGACATAGCCAACACGATCTGATACTAAGACACGATACCAGTTCGACCCGAACTCACCGACAATCGGATACGCTCTGCCGTCCTTTAGGGTTGCATATGATACGAGTTGTCCCGAACTATTGTCATAGACTTCAATGTCAGCTTTAGGTACAAAAGAACGACTCGTATTTTGATAGTTTTGATTTTCA
Source organism: Alkalihalobacterium sp. APHAB7 (assembly GCF_048323755.1). Classification (NCBI taxonomy): domain Bacteria; kingdom Bacillati; phylum Bacillota; class Bacilli; order Caryophanales; family Bacillaceae; genus Alkalihalobacterium; species Alkalihalobacterium sp. APHAB7. The sequence continues at coordinate 238,642 of NZ_JBLWFS010000001.1, read as the reverse complement.
TTTTTTACAGTGGTTCCATTCGCAGGGGCTGTATCGACTTTTCTGACATACGCCATACCATCTCCAAAGCGAATTTCATGCCAATTTGATCCATAATCACGGACTCTTGGGTACACTTCACCCTTTTTTAACCAACCAACTTCTACTAAGCTTCCAGTACTATTATCATAGACGGGAATATTGTCTTTAATCACTTCAAAGTACTTTGTCGAACTAGTAAAAGCCTGTGCTTGTACGGTTTGCGATACAGGTTCTACCGTTACCTGCACTTCTGGTGTTTCTGGAGTTTCTACCTCTTCAGCAACTTCTCCTGCTCCACTTTCATCAACTAGTTCTTGCTCTTCATTACTTGGTGAAGTGGAATCGGTTGTTTCGTCGGTAATGACTTCACTTTCATCACTAATTACTTCTTCTGAAACTTCTTCTGCCTCAACCTCAGCTACAGTAATCTTTCCAGCAAACGGACCGACTTGTGTCACGTAGTAGTCTTCTGTTTCAGACAGGATTGGGAGAATGAATTCCGTTTCTAATGTTAACAGAAGGTCATCCTTGTTATTAACAATTTGTGTTCCTTTTTCAACAAATAGTTCACTGCTGCTTTCAAAATTACTTAAAAGCAACTCTTCATTTTCGATTAATTCTTCTTCCCATTGTATTCCACCTTGGTATACAAAGGCTTCTACATCAGAATGTAAGAGAAAATATACTTTATCTCCTTCCACTCTTTCTACTGGAAACGATGTCCCTCCAGAGACTTTACCCAGCATCAATGGTTCATCATTAACGCTGATGTAGACTGGAATATTTTCAATTGTCTTGAAGTAACTGCTTACTTCGTTTGTTTCTTCCCCGCCAGTTATAGCATGCCCTATTTGGGGATAAGACAATGACGAAAAAAGTAGAATAAAGACGGCCATCATTGTTAGATATTGTCTTATCCTTCGCAGTTTCATAGCTCTCCACCTTTCAATACTAGATTTCTATTTAATTATACAAAGAATAGGACTTTTTATATATGAAAATTTTGAAGAAATTTGTAAAAATACAAAAAAAAGAGGCTGTTACGCCCCTTTTTAATATGAATCTATTATTTTAAAATTCGTTGTCACTTCAGTATTTGCTTCGTCTAATTCAATAACTAACGTATAACTTGGAAATGGATTTCGTTGGCTTCTAATTTGCCAGCCTAAGTTCTAAGAAATACTTAACTAGACTATCGTGTATTGAATTTCTTCTAATAGAGCTAGTCTCTTTATACTTATATTAGTTATGAATATCGAATGTAGTTTTTACATGACCATTTCTTCCATGAAAGTTTAAAACAATAGTATGTGTCGGGATTGGATCTCTTACTCCACGGAAATACCAGCCAAGAATGTTTGGCTTTGTCTGTCCCTTAACAATAGAAATATCTATCTTCTGTTGACCTTCAATAGATATTGTTGTGACATACTTTTCTCCACGATAAAGATGTATCTCATTGTTTTCACCTTGAATTGGAGTAATGTCGGGTGCTAAATGCCATAATAACTTGTAGTTATGTTGGTCTTTTGATTGAATAAAATCATTTACAACGACTATATTCCCATCTTTATGGTAATCTACTTTTCTTTCATGACCTACACCTTCGAATCTTTTATTCACTCCAGAGACACTTGAGGTTTGATTGCCAATTGAATAATCCTTTAGATAAGTCGAATCGAATTTGTGATCGACTCTTATTAAACTTTCATTATCAACAATTAGCGTATTGTGAGCAAAAGAAGAATATGCATATGCCGTAAATGGGTCGTCATAATCATACCCATTAGGTCCTGCTTCAATGACGATATCTCCATCGGAATAGATCCACAAACCTAAATCATCTGAATGTTTGTGGTAGCCCGTATGGTATGCGGCGTAGAATAATACGTACGTTCCTTCCTGTTTCCGCTCCCACGAATCTCTAAAGATAGCATATCCTGCTTCAGGGAACACTATATCCGTTGCTGTTGGAGCAGTTCCGGTAGCTCCTGCAGTTCTAGCATATTGATAATATGGGTTATCGGTCCAGAGGAAACTATATGGGACATCACGTGTAAATGTATCACCAATCAATGGAAATTTCCCATCAGGCTTAAGAATATACGACGCAAAAATAGACATCTTATCATATAGTTGGCTGTAATACCTTGCATACGCAGGTTCATTTTTAGCAGCGAAAAAGTTCTTATATTTAAATATTGAATTCGCAATTTGCTGATGATATCCAGGAGAATGTTCTAAATGAACTCCTTCCTCGGACATGATGTATTCAAAATAATCGGTTAACCTTGTTCGAGCTAATTGTCCATAGATTGGGGCTTTTTCTAGTCGGTCAAAATAATCACTAAATACAAGTAAAGCTTCGTCTTGGAACATCCCATGATTTGTATTTCTTGTATAATAGTGTTCTTTTGTTAATAAATCAGCTTGAATGATCATACTATCAAGCATTAATTTTAGCTGGTCCTCATTTAAAATGTCCTTAGCAAGATCAAAGAAACCGATCCAAGCAATTAAACGTCTTGCTGTTGTTTCATCATGCCAAGCCATTTCATGTTGTGGTTTTAGATATGGGTTTTTCTTTACCCAATCCTCAATAATTTTGTAACCTGTATGAATATACTTCGGATCCTTTGTTTGGTTATAGGCAGCCATTAAGTCGTATAAATAAAAGTGTCCATGAAACGGTCTCATAAAAGAACGAGTATAGGACGGGTTAGTCGCCCAATCAATACCTTTACTATAATCAAAGGTCCCATATGGTGAAAGGATGAAAATACCATTAACCATCTGATCAGCTGCATTTTTAAAATTTCCACCATTCATTGGGTTCAAGAAGAATGAACTTACTCTATTAGAAAGTGCACTATTCGTTCTATTTTTATAGTAACGAATATCTGTGTTCGTAATCGTTACTTCCTTTGGAGCTTTTCTCACATCTTTCTTTCTAACAAAACCAACTCGTCCAGCAAAAAGGACTCGATACCAGTTCTCTCCATAATTACTCACAATTGGATATTTTTCTCCCTGAATAATAGTCCCAAACGGTACTAATGATCCTGAACTATTATCATAAACTTCAATTGTTTCTAAGGCGATGAAATATTCATTTTTATTATTATAGCGTTCATTTAAATTAGAAACTTGAACATTTGTTACTTTCGTTGTCTCCGATTTTCTAACGTATGCAACCCCATCACCAAATTCAATCTCATGCCAATTTCCATACGGTCGAGACTGAGGGTATATCTGCCCTTTTGATAATCTTCCAACTGGGAAGAGTCTCCCTGTTTCATTCGTATAAATAATTACGTCTTGATCTGCTCTAAACCATGTGATTTGCTCTTCTTTTGTTTGGGTAAGATCATTAACTCTTACAAAACCGACTCTTCCTGAAACAAGTACTCGATACCAATTTGAGCCGAATTCTCCAACCACAGGGTAATTTTTTCCCGCATATATTGTTGCAAATGGTATTAAATTCCCCGTGCTGTTGTCATAAACCTCAATATTTTGAGGGATATTAATGCGCTCTCCACTATTAGTGAATGTTGTATTCTCATTACGCAACCCACTCTTAGTAGCTGGGATGGTATCTGACTTCCTTACATAACCAACAGAATTTCCAAATTCAATTTGATGCCAATTAGATCCATAGTCACGAATACGTGGGTAAACTTGTCCCTGTTTTAACTCTCCTACTGGAACTAAGCTTCCCCTGCTGTTATCATATATAATTGCCGTATTAGAAACGACCTGGAAATATTCGTCTGTACTTGTAAATGTCGCACCTAGTTTCACTTCACTACTTCTGACAAACCCAACACGATCAGCTACAAGTACACGGAACCAATTAGCTCCAAACGCTCCGACAACCGGGTATTTCTGTCCCTTCTCAATCCTAGCAAATGGAACGAGTTGCCCCGTACTGTTATCATAGACTTCAACATTCTGGTTTGCTATTAAATGAAATCTTCCATTCTCAAAGGAACGGTTCTCATTTCTCAGCCCGCTACGTGTTGCTGGTTGAGTACTTGCTTTACGAACGTAAGCTTTTCTATTTCCAAACTCAATTTCGTGCCAGTTCCCATAATCGCGAACGCGCGGGTACACTTGACCATTCACGAGCTCTCCGACTTTGACAAGTCTGCCCGTGCTATTATCGTAGACTTCGACATTCTCTTCTGTTACACGGAAATATTCGTCAGTTGTGCTGAAACCTAAACTTACTTCACTTGTTCTTACAAATCCAATCCGATCTGATAAAAGTACACGATACCAATTCGCGCCAAAGTTACCGACAATCGGATAACTTCGGCCTTCTTTTATTACACCAAACGGCACCAATTGACCTGATGTATTATCATACACTTCGATATCAGCTTGCGGGATAAATGAACGAGCCGTATTTTCAAAGTTTTTGTTCTCATTACGTACTACCGAACCATTCGCTGGTCTCGTATCTACCTTTCTGACATAGGCAAAACCATTTCCATATCGAATTTCATGCCAATTCGCACCGTAATCGCGAACGCGAGGATACACTTGACCTTTCTTTAACCAACCAACTTCTACTAAGCTGCCTGTACTGTTATCATAAACGGGAATATTGTCGTTAATGACTTCAAAGTACTTCGTAGAGTTAGTGAAAGGTTGCGGTTTCGTTTGTTGCGATTGAAGATCGATTTCGGATGCACGGACATAGCCAACACGGTCAGATACTAACACACGATACCAGTTCGCTCCGTACTCACCGACCAGCGGATACGCCCTGCCTTCCTTTAATGTGGCATATGAAACTAATTGTCCTGAGCTATTATCATAGACTTCAATACTCACTTTTGGTACAAACGACTGATTTGTATTATGATAGTTTACGTTTTCATTTTTTACAGACGTTCCATTCGCTGGTGCGGTATCAGCTTTTCTGACATACGCCTTTTCATTTCCAAAGCGTATTTCATGCCAATTCGGTCCGTAATCTCGTACTCTCGGATACACTTGACCTTTTTTCAGCCAACCTACTTCTACTAAACTCCCGGCACTATTATCATAGACAGGTGTGTTATTTGTAATGACTTCATAGTATTTCGTTGAGCTTGTAAATTGCTGTGATGCAACCTGTGTTTTATCTACTTGTTCAGTTTGAACAGTACCTTCATTTGGCACCGTTACCTCTGTTGGTTGCTGTTCTGTTTGGCTATCAGTTGCCGTTTCCTCTTGAGGTTCTTTAGCCTGAGTTTCGGAAATCTCTTCTTCTATTTTCTCATTTGCTAGTGGATCAGTAATTTCTCCTTCAACTATTTCTTCAGTTTGATTCTCCAGAACCGCTTCAATGATGAGATCAACTGTAGCAACCTTTCCGATATACGGCCCTATTGGCAATGCAATGTATTCATCAGTTTCATATAAAACTGGAAAAGAAACTTCCTGTTCTAATGTTAAGATTGGGTCATCGTGAAGAGTATGTATTACTACATCTTCTTTAATCGTTGCCTCTCCTATGAAAGTCTGATCTGAAACTAATACTTCTCCATCAACCTCTAAATCTTCCAACCAAAGAACAGCATCTCTAGAAGTAAAAACCTCAATATCTTCGTAAAGGATGAAATATATTTTGTTTTCATCCTCTCGATGTACTTGGAATTGGATTCCTTCTAACAACGTCCCTAACTGACTTATTTCATTATCTTTCTCCATATAAACCGGAGTGTCATTAATAATTTGGAAAAATAAATCCGTTTGACTTTCATCTTCAGCTCCAGTTAGGGCTAGTCCTGTTAGAGGTTGAGACAATGATGAAAAAAGTAAAGCAAAGATAACCACCATTGTAATAAAGCGTCTTCCCCTATGTAAAAAAATCATACCTATCCACCCTTCTTGTCTATTACTAAGGAAATTATACCTGTATTAAGAAGTAAAATAATTTCCCTTTGTTGTGAATATGTTGTGAAATTTCTAGTATCCACTTGTAGATTTTAGAAAAGCACACCCCTAATAGGAATGCGCTTTTTTATGTTTGGCGCTCATTACTTAACTCAAAACTAACTATCATTACTTTTTTTATTTTCTTCTAAGGGTTCGAGTCGGTCATTCATTATCTCCAACTCTTCTTGGAGTTTAATCCTTCTGTTTCGTTCTTTACGGTATTTTTCTCTAAACTCATATTTTTCTGCTACATCCATCGCATCATTGATAGTATCTTTTTTAAAATACTGTGGTTCAAATAACTGATTATTAACCGAAACAAATACTCTTTTACCGCTAAAAATTAACTTCACATTAGATAGGTCTCCATCCTCACTTACATAAGAAAAAGAGGCAACATCACCTTCCCATGTAAAGTCCTTCATTCTTGTCTCATTGGGTTTTAAATTAATACGTGTCGCAAAGCGAGCATTTTTACCTTTTTGTACAAACCTAGAGGAGAACGTTTCAACCAGATTAGAATAGCCTGTTGATACCCAACCTTCTAACGGATCCTTACTTCCTTTAATTAATTTTGACTCTATTGTACCTTTATTAATTAGCGGACTTATAGTGATACATGGTTGTTCCTCCAACTCTCCTATCACCGCGCCTTCTGAAAGATGACAGTTAATATTAGGATTAAGAACAAAATTCTGTTCAAACGTATGGTCTTTATGACCTTGTAAGTCATCAAGAATAATACATTCAAATGGTTTAAGATGAATAATGGTTCTTGAGTGAATAACCCCTACATATAGACAATGAACCCCTGTTGCAACTGTAATTTCTTCACTAGAATAAAAGTTTGTTATCCCCGATTTCTCAACGTTCAACCTGACAGTTTCAGTATCCTTACTATCAACAATGACCGTATTATGCGCTCTTGAAGAAACAACATATTTTCGTTCGGTGCTTTCATAATCATAGTTGAACTTGCCGGGGTCGGTTAATATTGGTTGCTGATGTGCAAAAATATTGATCGATAAATCATCGGAATGTTTATGTACTCTTGAATGAAAGCCGCTATAAAAAATCACTTGAACGGTTTCATCATCAAACGCCCATTTATTTCTGGAAACAGCAAATCCGCCTTGAGGATAAACCGCGTCTAATTCAGCAGGTTGTGTACCACTTTCATTAAGGCTTGTAATATAGTCTAAATTCCCCAAGTACTGATCTAGCTTGCTTGATATTCCTAGAAATTGTTGGAAGTTGGATGACTGTACATACTCACTGTCCCCAATTGTCGGAATAAATCCGTTAGGGTATAACATATTATTATAATGATGTAGAATTTTTTCCAACTTTTTTACAACAATTTCAGTCCTTTGATCTTTTATCTGGAATAAAAACTTTGCAAAGTTAAACAACCGATCTAATAATAGGTACGTATAATTCGGGGAGTGTTCTAAATAACTCCCATCATCTGCGAACAAGTCGCTAATTTGTACCAACATCCTGCTAAAAGCAAATTCATTCCATTCTTTGGATTTTTTCATTTCTGAAAAGACTGTCGTCCCTACATACAAGGCAATATCCTGATCTAACCCATGATTGTGTTTGTTCATATAGAATACAGGGTCAACTAATTTCTCACAATGCACTTCAACCATAGCATGTAACTTTTCTGCTATATCTGGATCAAAATTTTCTTTCCTCCACTCCTCATAAAAGTGAGAGATAACTAGAAGACGTAATGCGGTTGAATGATCATGCCAAGCCATTTCAGAAAGTTTATTACCTGGGCTTAATAAATGGTAATCGTACCAATCTAAAATTTGTTCTAGTGCCTTGTCTAAGAATTGCTTTTTCTTAAGCTTTTCATGACCTACTACTAGATATTCAACTGTAATTAAACAGTGTAACCAAAAACGCCAACTTCGATCATTAAGAGGATCATAAGTCCAAACTCCTCTTTCTGGTGCCTGAATTACAGGATATCTCTTTTGAATGAAAAGACGTCCATTTGCTAATTCTTCACAAATACGCTCTATTTCTTCATCGTTTTCAAAGTTTGTAATGGTGAAGACCTCTAAATACTCACGCTTGTCTGTACTATTCAACAACTTTTACTCCTCCCGCTTCAGAGTATACACCTTTATAACGATAAGAGAGGTCACCCCAGTCTCTATTCTTAACAACCCACTGTCTACCGTTTTCTGCTAGATGACTGTCCTCTTCTACTTGTTCTAAACTTGTTAAAAGAGAATCAACAGACTCAGCTTCAAATATCATTCCGGTTTCCTTTTCCGTTACCATCTCTTTTAAGGCAGGAATATCGCTGACTAATACAAGTTTCCCCATGGCCATTGCTTCGTATGGCTTCAACGGGGTTACTAGTTCACATACTTTTGCTTTTGTTCGAGGGAATGGAAATACATCAACTACTGAGTAATAGTCATTGACTTTTTCATGCGGAACTCTTCCTGTAAAAATGACCGAATTTGTCAACTTTAACTCTTTCGTTAAGGCCTTTAAATCATTTAAGGCCGGACCGTCTCCAACTAAGAGAAATTTGACGTCTGATCTCTTCTCTCTTAATTTCGCAAATGCTCTTAGGAGAAAATCTAACCCCTCATATTCGGTTACAGATCCAATAAACCCAAATACAAGCTGATCTTTTAAATTATATTGTTTTTGAATTTCTTCATTGACAGGGATCGGTACAAAGTGTTTTGTATCGACACCATTAGGAACAATTGAAATTTTACTCTCAGGGACACCTAATTCAATTAAATGTTCTTTAAGACTAATACCGATCGCCACTACATGGGTTGCGATCTCGCAGCATCTCAATTCGTACTTTTCATGAAGCTTAAATCGCTCAGAGTTCTCAAACCCTTCTGTTTTCGAGCTTTGAGTGTAATGCCAGAGTCCTCTTACTTCATAAACGGAAGGAATTTCATAGGCTTTAGCTACCTCTAATGCTGGTAACGCATTTTGAAAGTTCGATGCTGCATGAATCAACCTTGGCTTTACTTGTTGCACAAGTTCAGAAAAATAATGTGCATATTGGTCAAAGTAGTCACTCATCGGTACTTTATTTAACTGCAAACCAGGGTCTTTCCCATTTAACCGATAGTAAGAAACATCGTCGATGGTTTCCATTTCAATTTCCTTAGGGTTCTCCTTACCTAATGGCCAACCTAGTTTAGTTACAACAACAGGTTGAAGTCCGATGTTTTTCTGGTGGTTTACAATCTCTTTACTTCGGATCGTATATCCGTTGACGGTAGGCAGTGATTTGTTTAGGACATGAAGGATTTTATCCTCTTGCCTAACCTCTGTTTTTTCTCCATTCCAACTCCAGAATTCTTCAAACAAATTCTTCTCATCTAACGCTAAATCATATTCTCTACCGAACAACTTTCCTGAGAGCCCACGAAGCTCTTCTAGAAATTGATAGCGCTTTGAAATGTTCCCCATACGATGATGAACAGCTATAAGCCTTCTTAGAACCATAACGTTTTTAGGGGCTAAGGCATGTGCTTTTTCGGTTAATTCAAGAGAGTCTTTTAACTTCTGCTCTTCATAGCAAGACCTTGAAAGAAACAATAATAATTTCACTTGTTTGTCCTCAGGAAAATGAGATAGCGACTCAAAGATCTCATCCATTTGGCCTTGTTCTGCACACCAACGTAAATGGGCAAACTCCCATTTATTGTGGCCTTTAAAATATGTAGAGAATGTATCAACAAGCTCTTCATCTAGTTTTAGATCTTTCGATTGATCTACAATGTATTCTAATAGGTAACTTAAAGCTTCCTTATTTTTTGGTTCAGGTAGTTTCTTCATCGCTCTTACGATTCTTTTTAATATGTTGACGGTTTTAATGTCAAGATCTGCTCCATTATATAAATGATAAAACCCTTCAACTTCTAACATTAATTTACAGGCTTCTTGACTAACTAAACTAATAAATCCATCATCCACAAGCCGCTGGATCATAACGACTTCTCTTTGTTTGATTTTTGTATTTGGAATAATACTCATCAGTACTTGTTTAATATAAGGTGATCTTTCGCCTTCTTTATATGCTTTAATAATTAAATTAAGTGCCAGTCTGTATTTTTTTCTTTTAAGTGCATAGTCACTTAAAGCAATTAGTTTCCACGTATGTTGGGATAGTTCTAGCTGAATTTCGCCTTTTTGATACTCGTTATATAACTCTTCAATAATCATGGAATAAATATCTGGCTGCGCTTCGTATTCTTGCATCAACAATATAATACCTAGCTCTCGTTGATCCGGTGAAAGGCTTCGTAACCATTGAATAGCCTTTTCCATATCCTGTCTACTTTTTAAGCGGATATCATTGAAAAGATGCTTTTCGGTGAACTCTTCCCAGTTCAGCGGCTCTCCCTCAAGCTTTTTATACCTGTCTATACATTCAATAAAAAATTCCTCGAAATTTCCTTGTGCAAAGAGTTCACTTAACTGCCTTGCCATTCTAGGACCTTGTTTTAGAAAGGTGAACTTCACTAATATTTTCTTTTGATGGTAGTTATAAAGTTCATTTAAATTTAATGTTTCGGATAACTTTAGAACCCCATCAATATCACGAAGGTTATAAAGAATGCTCCCCTTCAATTTATCCGTAACATTATCATCCCCAATTGGTACATCCTTAATGGCATCCCAAGCTTTCTCATAAATCTTTAAATTACTATAAGCCATTGCTATTAAGAAGTTCTTTTGATTTTCATGTAGAAGATTCGTTTTTTCTACTTGTTTAATAAATACTTTTTGTTTTTTTAAATGACACACGATTCGTAATAGCAGGAGCGCTCTATGATATGAATCTTTATTAAGGTAGCGACGAAAAAAAGCATCCTTAAATCTTTGTGTCATAAAAAAAAGTGAGAAGATATAACCCAATAAATATATAACGCTTTTCATGTTGAATAGCCCGAGGGCCTACACCACCTTAACTTATCTTTTCAGTTCACAACCAATTTGAAGTACATTAAACCCTAAATTGGTTAACTTTTGTTCGTTTAACATATTTCTTGTATCATAAATCGTCTTATCCTTCATAAGACTTTCTAACGCTTCAAAATCTAACTCTTTAAATACATTATGATCTGTAAGTATCACCAGTAAACTTGAGTCCGTGACAGCTTCTTCGACTGTATCCACTTTCCCCTCAACGTTATTCGTTACATATGGATCATATATTTTTAGATTTAGACCTTTATTTTGTAAATAGTTGACGATTTCAGCAGCCGGACTTTCCCTCATGTCATCGATGTTTCCTTTAAAGGCAAGACCGAAAATCGATATAACTGGATTTTCTTTATCCTTTACTAAGTCTTCTATCGAATGAGCGACATGGAAAGGAGTAGTATCATTAATATCTCGTGAAAGTGACACTAATTTTGCTTCTTCTGGGGCTTGTTCAATAATGAACCAAGGATCTACCGCTATGCAATGACCGCCAACTCCAGGTCCAGGCTTATGAATGTTAACGCGCGGGTGACAATTGGCTAATTCAATAGCCTCCCAAACATTAAATCCTACTTTTTCTGCGATTCTTGCTAATTCATTGGCAAAAGCAATATTCACATCACGATATGTATTTTCCATTAATTTAACCATTTCTGCCGTTGTAGAATCGGTCACGTGAATCGTACCTTTTACAAAGCGCTTGTAAAGATCAACTGTCAACTGTGAAGATTTCTCATTAATTCCGCCGACTATTCGGTCGTTTGATACTAGTTCTTCAAATAACTTCCCAGGAAGTACCCTTTCAGGTGAATGAGAAATATATAAATCTTCTCCTATCGTTAAATTACTTTTTTCTAAGATCGGAATCATAACATTTTCTACGGTTTTAGGTGGTACTGTTGATTCTAAGACGACTAGGTTGCCACTTTTTACAAATGGCAAGATCATTTCGGTTGCACCTGCAACATAATCTGTATTTGCCGTTTTGTCAGGTTTTATTGGAGTAGGTACTGCGATAATGAAAGCATCTGCATAATCAGGTTGTGTCGAAAATGTCAGGTTTCCATCATCAATCACCTCAGACATCATTTCAATTAGTCCTGGCTCTTCTATGTGTAATTCTTTGTTTTGTAACATATGGACTACTTTTTCATTAACGTCTACTCCATGAACCGTTACTCCATGCCTAGCAAACATCACTGCCGTTGGTAAACCTATATATCCTAAGCCCATTACACAAAGTTTCATTATAACAGTCTCCTTTATCTTTTATTGGTATAGTTTTTGAAGTTTTTCTTCTTCCAGGCCCCAATGATGACCTAAAGCTGCATTCACTGTATTGCTTTTAAACATGTTATAAAGATCTTTATCTTCTATTAATTGATTAATGGCACCTGCAATCATCTGTATATTTTCAGGATCAACTAAAATTCCAATATTTCCCGAAGAAACGACTTTCCTTAATTCAGGTAAGTCGCTAGATACAACTGGGATACCAGCCATTAAATATTCATGAATTTTATTCGAACAAGCAGAATAATGATTAAAACAAGTATTCTGCAGCAGTTGAAGTCCCAAATCCGCAGACGCTGTATACGACAACAATTCTTCATTTGGTACAGCTCCATGAAATATCGTGCGATGTTCCACACCTAGTTCTTTTGCTTTAGCCATAATTTTAGGCTTTAACGCACCATTTCCAATAAAAACAAATACCCCTTTACGGACTAGAGGGATACACTCAATGATATTTTCTAGGCCTCTTTCTCTTTGAATGCCCCCTTGATATATGATGATAGGCTCATTTCCAATCATACCATATTCTTCACGAAGTTTGTCGGAACTTACAATTTTTTGATAGGGAGGTACATTACGTATGACCACTGGCTTTTCAATACCATACTCTTCAGCAAAATAATCAGCTCTTGTGTCGTTTGTGGTAATAACCCCGTCTGCACGTCTAATGATATACTTTTCAATCCTTGTCCAGAAACGCTTATTCTTCCAACCCGCACGGTCAGTAGAAACCTCGTGTGCATCATAAATTAATTTTGCACCTCGGATTCTAGAAACTAAATAAGTAGGAACTAGTGTATTTAAGTCATGTGAATGATAAATACCTGCCTTTTCGTTAAAAGCTCTTATAAAGAACCTTGTATTAATCATTGTTTTTGGAATGATGGCGTAGAGGGGCTTTAACAGTTTTTTCACAGAGTTTTTGAGGGAATGATTTGCTTTTGTAGTGGTGGAATTAACGTTTGTATTGTTAGAGGATCGAGTTACGTTTGCTCGTTCCTTTTTCTTGATTATCGTCCGATCCACACGAATAATGTTAATCCCGTCCTTTACTTCCCTCTTCTTGGTACGTGTCGGTTCAAAAACTGCTATAACCGTTACCTCTTTATCCATTTTTTGTACACTAACTGCTTCTTTCGTAACTCGTGCATCCGTTTCAAATGTATTCCAAACAACCATACATACTTTATTGTTTTCTTTTGCAAACCGATTTAATTCATTTTTTTCCCTTAAAAAAATTCTTTTTAGTGTTTTTATCATATCGAGTACTCCTATTATGCTTTAAAAAGCGATTCGTATAACGTGACTAATTTATTCCCTTCATCCGTCCAGCTAATGGATTTACGATTAATTAAACAATTTTCTGCATACATGTCGTATTCCTTTTCTAGTTGCAATATACCTTTTCTAATCGACTCGACATCTTCTTCTATACATAAGCCAATTTTATATTTATTTATAATAAAATTTTTTCCTGGATGATCAGAAGCGACCATTGGAATTCCAGCCAAAAGGTATTCATAAATTTTATTCGGTGTGGAGAAATAATTATTTTTACTATTGCTCTTATACATAACTAAACCGATATCGGCTTGTTTTGTATACCATAATATATCTGCAGAAGGGACTTGCTCATGAAAAAAGACTCGTGAGCTCAAGTTTAACTTCACAGCCAATTCCTTGAGTTCGTTTGTTAAGGTGCCAAATCCTAAAATGACAAATTTAAATCGTTCTGGTAGTTGGGCAACCGCTTCAACACATTCCTCAATGCCGCGATTTGGGTTTATTCCGCCTTGGTATAGAAGGATTATATCTTCTTCTGCTAGTTTGAATTTTTCACGGAAATAATTTTTGTTCTCCGCTTCTGTTGTTAAACCCCCATTGGTTTCAGGTATATTTTCGATAATCGTCGTAGGCTTTTTGCCATACCTATTTTCAAATTCTTCTTGCACAAAAGGGTTCACGACAATTAAGTGGTCGATGTGTTTCAGCATTTTGCCCTCCACCATATACCCTATTCTTTTCTCAAAGTTGTTTCTTCCGGCCATCTCATTATATAGTTCATGGGAATCGTAGATCAGTTTTGCGCGGAACTGCTTAGATAAATAGTACCCGATAGAGAGCGTATTGAGATCATGAGCGTGAATTACAGTAACATCTTTCTCTTTTAACATCGCTACAGTTTTTGTATAAAACAGTCGGTAGGCCGCTATATCTTTACTTAGCTTTAGAAGTGGTGTCCTCACCATTCGCTTAATCACATTGGTATAGGCTTTATCGTTATGTTTTTGATTTAAAGTCATCTTAATCTGTTTATTAAACATATCATGCCTGACAATTTCGATGTTTTCATGTAGGTCCGGTGTTTCTAGGTCAAACTCTTTGACACAAAAGATCGTAAGCTTGTATCCACCTTTAGCCAGCGCAATCGCTTCTCTCTTGACTCTTGCGTCATAAATTATATCCTTAAAAAGCAGCATAATTGTACTCATTTTTGTTTGGCGCCTCTCATGAAAGTTTCATATTTATCCACAATTTCTTCAGTATCTCCAACATCCCGTTGTTCACCTAAATGAATCCAGACCACTCGATCGCATAAACTCTTTACTAAGCTTGCAGAATGAGAGATTAGAATGACAGTTCGTTTCTCTTTAATTTTTTCCATAATGACTTTTTTACATTTTTCTCTAAAAGAGCTATCGCCAACCCCTAAAACTTCATCGATTAGTAAAATTTCAGGGTCAAGTGTTATCGCCGTTGAGAAAGCTAGCCTCGATTTCATACCAGCTGAATACGTTCTTACTGGTTTATTGACAAAATGATCGAGTTCTGAGAATTCGATGATTTCGGGGAGGAGTTTATCGATTTCAGCTTTAGACCGTCCAAGAAGCAGCCCGTTTAGATATATATTTTCAACTCCAGAAAGTTCTGGTTGAAATCCAGCACCTAACGATAAAAGGACAGGTTTCGGTCCATCTACTTTATACTCACCCTGATCAGGTAGTAAGATTCCACTAAGTACTTTTAATAATGTACTTTTTCCTGAACCATTTCTTCCTACGATACCTAATACTTCACCCTTTTTAACATCGAAATTAATTCCTTTTAGTGCCCAAAACTTCTTTTTTTCTTTTTTAAACAATGACTTTAAGGGCTTCTCTTGACTATCCGGATAGGAAACCCAAATATCTTTTAATTCTATGATTGAATTTTCCAATTAGATCACCTTAGAATAATGATTTTCATACTTATTTAATACTCTTAACGCATACAGTAATAGGGCTACTGAAACCCCTAGCAAGATGAGTAACGCTCCCCACTCTGGAGGTTGCTGATACAAAAGTACATTCCGATAGGACGTGATTAGAGAAGTTAGCGGATTGATATATAAAAATGGAGCTAGTGTATCAGGAACTCTTGAAATGTCATACATGACGGGTGATAAATAAAATAATGTTCTTGCTATATATTGCATCATGTTCTTTACATCCCGAATAAATACACCGAGATGAGCAAGAATGATCATGCTTCCTAATAGAAAGATACTATGAATAAAAATGATGAGAAGGACAAATAGAACATTTACCGAAAAGTCTACGCCGTACACCAATAAAAAAATAAACATCGCTATTAAACCGATGAAGAATTTAATGGAATTTACAGCTAGTCGTATAATAATAAAAACGATTTTCGGTACAAATACGCGTTCGATGATGCCCTTTTTCGAGGTGATAGCACCAGCGCCATCAACTAAACACGAAGTTGTCCATTTTAATGGAATTAAGGCCGTAAATAAAAAAACGGCATAACCTTCGCCACCCCGTTGAAGAATCACTTGTACTAATAAATAAAATAATGCCATATACAAAATTGGATCAATAATCCACCATAAAAACCCTAAGTATGTACGAGCATTGGTTGCTTTCAAGTCTGCTAGTACAAAGTATTTAATTAAATCTTTATGATCTTTTATGTCATTATAAAAGTTAGAAATTAGCCTTATCATACTTAAACCCCTATCATTACAGTTATAAAACCATAAATAATATTAACATAGTTAGACATCAGTGAGAATAGAGATTGCTTAGTTTCGGTACTTTTACAAATTAACGACAGAGAATGTTCATGTTTTTTCCTGCAGCATTTCTTGTAGCTGCTATCCATTTAAGCATGACAGGGTCACTAAAGTAAAAATAACTATTGAGGATATTGTCTATCTGTATATATTTTTACCCCCTAATGTCATTCGTATAAGGTTAACATTTTAACAAAAGTAAAAAGTTACGCATCTTTTGAACGATACGTAACTTTTTTGAATTAATGAACTCTTTTAGCTCCTAAATACCGTGGCGCCCAATAACTATTGTTCAAACTCGCAACGATTACCCCTGTTGATGAGCCACTATGAATAAATTGGTTATTCCCTATGTAAATCCCATTATGAGAAGGACCGCTTGATATCGTTTCAAAAAATACAAGGTCCCCTACACTCGGCTTTGAGACAGATGTTCCTGCTGCCCACTGTTGAGCAACGGTACGCGGGATGTTTACCCCCTGATTTTTAAAGACGTATTGTACGAAGCCACTACAGTCAAACCCTTTTGGCGTTGTACCTCCCCATACATAAGGTGTACCTACTAATCCAGCAGCATCAGCAATGACATTCATAACCTGGAAGTCTTGCGACACGTGTGGTGCAGGCTGAGCTTGTTGCTGTGGTACTGGCTGAGCCACTGTTTGAGCTGGCGTTGTCTGCGCTGTGTTTGCTTCGTTAGTAGATGTTGTTTGATTTGATGTTGGCTGAGTTGTTGTCGTATTTGTACTTGAATTAGTTGTCGTGTTGGTCGTTGTATTATTATTTGTTGCATTATTTGTTGAGCCTGACTGCCCATTCACTACTTGTGTTAACGCCCTGAAGGTTTGCGACCCTGCAATCCCATCTACCGTCAGACGCTGACTTTGTTGGAACGAACGAACGGCTGTAGCGGTAATATTACCATAGTACCCTGTTACTTCATGATTGAAGTGACCTAGTTCCTTAAGTGATTGCTGAAGCTGCCTTACTTGGCTGCCGCTTGAACCTATTCTGAGTACAGATGCAGTGAACTGCACGGAGTCTATTTGCGCAGTCGGATTTACTGTTTGTGATTGTGTTGGTGTTGGCGTTGTTTGAGTTGACGATGCAGAGTTTGCCTGGCCCCCAGTTTTGCTTAGTAAGTGTGAAATAGTTTGCGGCCCCACAATCCCATCAACAGTAAGGCGATTTTTTCTTTGATATTCTCTAACAGCATTTTGAGTAACTCGACCATAATAACCTGTTACATGATGATTAAAATGCCCGTGCTCTTTTAAAATTTGTTGAAGTTCTGTAACCGCTTGTCCTTGAGAACCCGAGCGAAGGAGACCTCTTGTTTGGGCAAGTGTCGTATATGTATTAGAAGTAGTTGCCGATGCGATTTGAGTATCCGGGCCACTTCTATGTTGAGCCGTTGTATTGAGCAAGAGATTGATCGTAGTTAAATTAGCCACCCCGGTCGTTTGAATTCCATGCGTTTGTTGAAATTGTCTTACTGCCTCTTCTGTAATTGTTCCGTAAAAGCCTGTTGCTGTATGGAAATTAAAATATCCTTTAGCTTTAAGTACCTCTTGTAGCTCTTTTACATCAGAGTGATTCATCCCCTTTTTTAAAGGTTGGTCACCTAGTGCCGCGTCTACAACTAACGGTGCAGTCAACACAATTCCTGTAGCAAACGTTGAAGAAATTACCGCTTTTTTCACAACGGACTTTGTACTCATTGTTTTTCCTCCCTAGCATAGAATAATGTTTAATAGATTTTTAGGACTACTATTTTTTTATATGTAGATTTTATCGTCAGTTTACTAGTCTACCTCTATTATAATGTGAAAAATATGGCTGTAGGTTACAAAAATATTACAAAAGTCAGAGGTATTAGGAATTAGTAATAGTGTATCTTTCTTTCATTTTCGATACTATAGTCTATTTTTCCTTCTTATTAGATTATTTTCCTGCCTACCATTAGACATTGCTTTTTAAGTATTTTTTTGAGTTTTTGTCTAATTTGTAGGGAATTTGTCGTTTTGTGTAGTAGTTAATGAGAACTATTTTAGTACCTTTACGTATACCAACTGGAAAAATTTTTGTCTATAGACTAGGTTTCATAGCTAGGCAACGTATTTGACTGTTTGTGATTAAGGATATGAGGAAGTAGATTAGAGATCTAAATATTGTTTCGCTTATTGATTCGGGAGATATAGACGTTATAAAGATATGGTGTATTTGGGTTGGTTGTTTGTAAAAAGTTATAAGAAAAAGAAAAAGACAGTGTTAACGAACTATGTCGTTTAACACTGTCTTTTTCTGTCATATAAGGATTTCCACTCTATGCTACCTGCAAGTCTCTCTTAAAACATCGACTCTATTTCTCCTGTTTTCCGGTCAACGTAGTACCATCCGCGAGTAGCCGTATGTCCAACACCACCATTTCCTGGAACAATGTCGAACACGTGAACTAAATAACGCCCATTATCTTCATGATCTACAACTATATTAACATCAGGATCATATTGTAAGTCCAAATAACTTCTTACTTTTTCAATCGCCTCTTCTTCGGTTAATAGACCATTTTGATCTTTCTTGCCTTGTTCATCTTTACCGTTTTCTTCCTGTCGAGTTTCTTTTTTAGAGTCTTCCTGTTTGGTGTCTTGATCCTTACTTGAATCTTTTTCTTCTACTTTGTCTTGCTCTGTACCTGCGTTGAACTTCTCTTCTGTTTTACCATTACTACTTTCATGATTAGTAGGAGGATCTTCTTCAAGTCCTTCTTCTATTTGATCTATGTTTTCGTCGCCAATTTCTTCATTATCGACTGTCTTCGAGCATGCGGTAAACAATAAAGTACCTGCTACTAACATTACTAAAACGTATTTCATTTCGTTCCCTCCCTTGGTGGTCTTCAAACCTACACCTATTCTACCATAGAATACGAATGAGGTGCCAGGCACCCTCAGTGCGTTAAAGCGCTAAGGGTGCCTGGCACCTTTAGCATTATGAAGCAGTATCAGTTTAAAGCATTAAAGGTCCCTAGCACTAAAAATGAAAAATAGGATTGCCTTCATGTGGCAATCCTATTTATTAATAGTATGTTATTTTTAATCTTAAGCTTCTTCTTCTTCCTCTTCTTCTTCAAGGTCAGCGTCGTCTTCAGCTGGCTCTTCAAGCTCTAACTCAGCATCTTCTTCTAGTTCAGCATCTTCAGCAGGTGCTTCTTCTAATTCTGCTTCTTCAGCTGGAGCTTCTTCCATGATATCGTCTTCTACTGGTGTTTCCTCTGCTTCACCACATGCAGTTAATACGCCTAACGCTAATACAGCTGTACCTAATGTTAATACGAATTTTTTCATGTTCATCGAACCCCCGTAATGGTTTTATTATGACTAACGAATTATTTGTTTCTGTTAGCCTGACGTTATCTTAGCAAACCCATAAACCGCCGTCTACCTAATTCAGGGATTTTTGGTAATGTTACGTTATTCTTACATACTGCAATAGATTTTTACATATTTCATATTGCTGTGTGATTGATTATAGTTTTGCTTGAAAGAGTTAAGTTTTATAGCAATGTTAGTCTCTTGGAACATGTGATATTTAGACATAAAATAAATAGGATCTCGAAGATCTTCGTAGGCATTATTGGCAAGTATTGAAAGTGTTTAGATCTATTTCTCTAGAACCACCTATACAATTTTTACAGTTTCATTCATACGCTTCATGATCGAACTGCATTTTTCGTAATTAAGAGGTTTACTGAACAGGTAGCCTTGTGCGTGATGGCATCCTTCTGTTTGGATCAGTCGAAGCTGGTCTTCTGTTTCTACTCCTTCACATATAACTGAGAAGTTTAAGCTCTTCGCCATCGCTATGATTAATTTAACGAGGGCGAGGTTCTCTTGGTTTTGACTATTCGAGTCTTGAATAAACGATTTATCGATTTTCAATGTATCGATCGGAATGTTTTTTAATTGGCTTAGTGATGAGTAACCCGTTCCAAAGTCATCGAGCGAAAGCTGAACACCGATTTTTTTTAGTTGAATTAGCTTTTCTACCGCTTCCTTGATTTGAGTAATCGCCATATTTTCCGTAATTTCCAAACAAAGCAGGTGAGGGTTAATTCCCGTTTCTTCGATGATGTGCTTTACTCTTTCCACAAAGTCTGCTCGATCAAATTGCTTTTTTGAAATATTAACCGAGATGACGAGATCTTTGAAGCCTTCATCATGCCATTTTTTCGTTTGCAGGCACGCTGTTCGAAGCACCCAATTATCAATATTTACAATGAGACCCGTTTCTTCGGCTGCCGGTAGAAATGCAAACGGTGATAGTATTCCTTTTTTAGGATGATTCCAGCGGACGAGTGCTTCAATTCCGTAAGGCTTATTATTTTCTACGTTGACTTGAAGCTGGTAATAGACTTCAAATTGTTGCTCATGTATTGCGGTTCTCAGCTCTCTTTCAAGTTGTAACCGTCCTCTTGTTTCCTCGTCCATTGCGTTCGTATATTCACGGAATTGCCCTCTTCCCTCTTCTTTGGCCCTATACATCGCGCTATCTGCATTTTTTAATAGTGCATGAAAATCAAGACCGTGTTCGGGGTAAAAACTTAAGCCAATACTTGTATTCGTGTAAATTCTTTCACCGGAACACTCCACAGGGGTTTGGAACGACTGTACAATCCGCTTCACTTTCCGGTACGCATCTAGTTTATCTTTTAAAGGGTGGAGTAATATCGTAAATTCATCCCCTCCAAAACGGCTAACCATCCCGTCGTTTCCAACAACTTGTTGGAGACGCGTTGAGATATGCTGAAGCAGCTGATCGCCGATGTGGTGACCGAGAGAATCATTAACTTTCTTAAAGTGATCTAAATCTAAGAATAGCACTGCAAACTTTTCACAATTATATTTGGCATGAAGCAAGGCTTCCTTTAACTGTTTTTTAAACAGGGTTCGGTTCGGTAGCTGTGTTAAGGCATCGTGGTATGCAAGATGTGTAATTTGTTTTTCAACTTGCTTTCGCTCTGTAATATCTCGCATCATTCCTATAAAAAAAGAATCTTCTTCTCGTTCCTTTTTGATATGGGTGATTGTAATAAATGACCAAAATTTTTCGCCGTTTTTACGTTTGTTAATAAGTTCGCCCGTCCATGTTCCATCCGTTTTAATCTTTTCCCACATTTCTTTAAAGACTACCCGTGACGTTTGCCCCGATTGTAAGAACCTTGGATTTTTATGAGCTACTTCCTCAAATGTATATCCTGTAATTTTTTCAAAGGATGGATTTACAGCGACGATGCTCTGGTTATGATCCGTAATCATTAGCCCGTCATTCATGTGATTTAATAGATGCCATACATTTTCATGGTCTTTACAAAACTTTTGCAGTATTGGTTCCATTACTGTTGGCTTCCAGTTTGTATAATGCCCCCCATAAAGCCTCCCCCACTTTCTTTAAAAGTGTTTTCTTTCTATAAATAGTAATTTATGTCCAGTCCTTATAGATTATTTTATTATAATTCTATAAATTCCGTCAAAATCCTACTAAAAAATTTATTTTTCTGGAATATAAATCAGTGTAATAGCAAATGCGGGGGAAAAAGGTAAAAAAATGGTGCCAGGCACCTTTAACACAATGAAGCGTTAAAGGTGCCTGGTACCGGTTTTTGTTTTTTATTTGAGGGCGAACATTAACTCGGTTTCGCAGACGATTTTTCCATCAACCGTTGCTGTTGCTTTTCCTTTACCGATTGGTCCGCGCAGGCGAACGATTTCTACTTCTAAGCGTAGCTGATCGCCAGGTTTGACTTGTTCTTTGAAACGGCAATTATCAATACCTGCAAAGAATGCTAGCTTCCCACGGTTCTCTTCTTTTTTGAGTATAGCCACTGCACCAACTTGTGCTAGTGCTTCAATAATTAGTACTCCAGGCATTACCGGATAATCCGGGAAATGTCCGTTAAAGAACTCCTCATTGGCTGTGACGTTTTTCAAACCAACCGCACGCTGGCCTTCTTCCACTTCTAAAATCCTATCAATAAGTAGAAATGGATAACGATGGGGAATAATCTCTTTAATTTCTTCAATTGTCAACAAACGCTTTACCTCCCTAAAGTACTAAAGGTGCCTGGCACCGAAATTGCAGCGTAGCATCGAAGTTGGGCTGCAGTAGTGCCAATGAGGTGCAGATGGGCACCGATTTAGATATTTGTGCTTTTATTGCTATATTGTACCACAGGGAAGACTAAGTCTTGAAATTTTGATGGGCGGTCGCTCTGAAGAAACTTTTGATAATGATAGGAAGATGGTTTGGGAAAATAGGAAAGTACCGTTGATGTTGTAATGTGAGGATTTTCGGTGTGAAAGATATACGCTGCACAGCTGCTCCACCGATAGTCTGCAGGGTTTCTTGTTATACCTGCCTCTACTGGATTGAGGTGGATGTATTTACTTGCATCGAGGATGTAGTCAATCGCTGGGGCTAGCTTTGAATAATAACGACCTTGAAACACGTGGCCGCTTTGCAGGTACCGGTCATTGTAGTATTTGGCATAGCTTACATTCAAGAAATGCATCGCTAGAGCCGGGGATTCGTCAATTGCTTCTAAAAGAAGATGGTAGTGGTTGCTCATGATGCAATAAGCATGAAGATAAAATGGATGGCGCTGCCGTGCCGTCTCCATCAATTGAAGAAATTGCATGTAGTCTTTTTCGTCATGAAAGATTGGGAGCTTTCGGTTTCCACGGTTCGCAATATGCAGAACAGCACCGGGATACCAAACCCTTTGTTTACGAGGCATGAGGAGGATCACTTCCTTTTATGGAATAGGGGATAAAACAAGAGAGCGTGAAAAGAGGTGTATTTATCAAGAGCATCCTTCTACCACCTATTATAGTAGGCATCGCACTAAAGAGAAATTTCTACTAACAAATTTTACATTTTTAACAAAAATAAAAAAAATCACCAACGAGACCTAGTAAACTACTCGGCACCGCTGATGATATTTACAATATGCTCCCATGTTTCGCGTTGCAAGATTTCTGTTGGTGTACCATTTCCTATCACACCGTAACCAAACATCAAGCCCGTCACTAAGCTTATCCCGCATAACAAAATGACGATGACTAAACGCAGCCAAATCGGGATTATACGAATTCGTTCTTTTTTACGCTTCTTTTTCTTTTTTCTTGTTTCTCGTGTATCCTTTTCTTCTTCGTCTGCATTTGGATCAGCCTTCTCTTCCTCGTTTGCATCCGCCTGCACAGCAGCTTCGTCTGAGCGAGACTGTACTTCTGCACGAATTAAAGGTATTTGGGATATCAACGTCTCTTGACTTAAGTCGACTGCACCTTCAGCTTCATTGGATGGACCAGAAGTTTCTGCTGCCGAGTATACCTTCGTATCACTCGCTTCCTCTGTTTCCTCTTTGTCGTCTCCAGCCACAGTATCTGCACTAGATTTTTCCTTCGATGGTTGATCTGCTTCAGAGAACACCTTCGTTTCTTCCGCTTCATCATTCGATCTTCCCGGTGCGGCTAAAGCCTCGGATTCAAAGACCTTTGTTTCTCCCTCAACTTCATCCTTGATTTCCGTCTCAGGTGCAGGGCGCTGTACCGCACCACCATCACCATCTCCACGAATCGTCGTTTCAGGTTTTGAAGTTGCTTCGTTTCTGTCTTGATCTTTATCTGTATTCAGTTTGTCTTTTTCTAGATCACGATTTTCCATAACTACTCCCTGTCCTGTCATACATAGTATCGTAGGGTTAACGAGCTTGCTAGGTGATTGCCGTTTCTAAAAGCTAAGGCTAGCGCTTGTCCAATCATTTGGGAGCGTTAGCCTGGTTCATCTATATTATACAATCATAAAGAAACTAACGGATCGAGTTCACTAAGCCCATCATCTGGTCTGCCATTGAAATCGAACGAGCATTAAATTGATAAGATCGTTGGCTTAAGATCATTTCTGACATCTCTCTACCCATATCAACGTTAGACATTTCTAATGCACCTTGTCTAAGACTGACCTGTCCTGCTCCAATTACACCTAAAATATCTGCAGGCACGTAGCCTTGTTCAATTAAATTTTCTGGAAGTCCAAACAAATTCTCACCTAGTTGCTCAAGAATTTGCGGTCTTTGTACTCTTACCATTTCTAACTGTCCTGCTGGAACGGTTGTCGTTCCATCTCTTAGTATAACAGAGATTATCCCATTTTCATCTATTTGCACTTCTGAGTGGTCAGCTGGAACAGTGATTGGACCGTTTGGACCGAGAAGAAAATGCCCTTGACCGGTAACAATATTCAGTTCATTTGGATTGTTAGGGCTTTGAGAAAAATAAAAAGTTCCGTCTCTCGTATAACGCACTTCTCGTGCGCCATTATTATTGCTTACTTCGATCTGGAAAAAGTGGTTTGGATTTTGAATGGCAAGGTCTAGCTGTCGATCCGTCTGCTGAATCGAACCTTGCTCAGTTCTTAAGGCTGTTTGTCCAATTTTAGCACCGGCTCCGACACGCAGGCCATTCGGTGTAAGACGTCCTGTTTCCATAGATGGAACGATTTGATTGTTAACTTGTTGGAATAATAGATCAGAAAACGATGCTTCACGGCGCTTAAATCCTGTTGTGTTGCTGTTGGCCATATTGTTAGCGATTGTGTCCATCTTTTTCTGTAATTGTCCCATTGTAACCGATGCTGCCATCATTGATGTATTCATGTCTTACACCTCCTTAACCAATTCGTCCGACTTCATTAACAGCTTTTTCTAAGCTGCGGTCGTATGCTTGTAAAACTTTTTGATTTGCCTCAAAACTTCGGTAAGCACTCATCATCTCAGTCATTGTCTGAGCTGAGTCTACGTTTGAGCGCTCAATAAAGCCCTGTTGGATTTGGTATGCTACTTGTCCATTTCCAATCGCTGTTGGAAGGACACCTTCTTCAGTTAAACGAAGTAATCCGTCTCCTTCTTTTACAAGAAGCATCGGATCTTGGGCGAGTGCTACTTGAATTTGTCCTAATGGAACTTCATCTTCAGTAAAAACAAATCCTTCTCGGTCGACACGAAACTCTTCATTGTCAACTTCAATCGGTTGTCCCGCCGTATTTAGGACATAGAAACCTTGGCTGTTGACTAAGAAGCCTTGACCGTTCACTGCTAGATTTCCGTTCCGTGTATAGCGAACTTCGCCATCACCATTTTGTACAGTAAAAAATAACGCACCTTGTCTGCCATCCTCATTTACAGGTACCGTTCCTTGAAGAAGCGCAAGGTCTAAATTATTGCCTGTTTGTTGCAGGTCACCTTGTAGAAAATTTGGAGTTCTTTCTTGTAAGTATGAACCTGTTGCTAGAGAACCGACAACATGAGAATTTGGCTTCATATTGGACGTGTTCATCGCTTGGATGAGCATATTCGGGAACGAACGTAACGACGCTTGGTCTGCTTTAAATCCAGGCGTGTTAACATTCGCTAAGTTATTTGTCAGCATTTCTTGTCGCTGTTGTTGGGCAATCATCGCCGCAGCTGAACCGTAAATACCGCGAAGCATGACATACCTCCTTATAGGTGTTATATTGTCTTATCTGGCGGTGCCGTTTGTGCGGTACCAGGTACCTTTAATGGATTAACGTACTAACGGACCCGTTAAATTTTTAGGTGCACCAATTTATATTTTTGTTTCCAAGTTTCAAATTAGCTTTTAATCTATTCTTCTATTATATCGTCTACATACCATGGAATGGATAGAGGTAATTTTTTCTGTTGCTGTTTATCCAGCCCAATATAGTCTTTCCTATAGCTAATCACTGTTGAGAATAATATTGTTCTCCAACATCAATAAACCACACTTTAACCTAACCAAGAATAAAAACCGCTTTTATGTTTACAAGCGAACTTTTCTACTCATTTTATCTAGGTTTTCTAAAAGAATGCCTGTACCCTTAGCTACGCAGTGCATCGGCTCATCTGCAACAAATACAGGAACCTTCAGTTCTTCCGCTAAAAGTTGATCAATTCCATGAAGAAGCGCTCCTCCACCCGTTAAGATGACACCACGGTCAATGATGTCAGCCGATAGTTCAGGCGGTGTTCTTTCTAGCACTGATTTAGCAGCTTGTACAATATAGGAAACTGATTCAGTAAGCGCATCTTGAATTTCTTCTGATCTAACTGTTATCGTTCGTGGCAGTCCACTAACCAAATCACGTCCGCGGATCTCCAATTCTTCTTGACGAGCACCTGGAAATACCGTTGCTACTTGCTTTTTAATTTCTTCAGCCGTTCGTTCTCCAATCAGGAGCTTGTACTGTTTTTTAATATAGTTGAGGATGTCATGGTCAAACTTATCCCCAGCTATTTTAATAGAAGAGGCGGTGACGATATCACCCATTGAAAGAACAGCAACATCTGTTGTCCCACCGCCTATGTCTACGACCATGTTACCGCTCGGTTGAAAAATATCCATTCCAGCACCAATCGCAGCTACTTTCGGTTCCTCCTCTAAGTAAACGTTTTTTCCACCACTTTTCTCTGCAGCTTCTCGGATCGCTTTTTGCTCTACAGACGTAATTTCTGTAGGACAACAAATTAAGATCCTCGGCTTTGAGAAAATTCCTTTGACATTAATTTTACCTAAGAAGTGTTTGAGCATTGATTCTGTTAGTTCAAAGTTTGCGATAACCCCATCTTTCATGGGACGTAAAGCAACGATATTTCCTGGTGTTCGTCCGACCATTCGAAACGCTTCTTCCCCTACAGCAAGTACTTTTCCATTCGTTGTATCTAACGCTACAACAGATGGCTCATTTAAAACAATCCCACTTCCTTTTACATAAACAAGAACATTTGCTGTACCTAAATCAATCCCTATATCCCGTCCGAACATTAGTATTATCCTCCCTGTTTTGGCTAATCAATCGACAGCTGTTTGCTGTATCCTACTAATGTTTTATTTTATCATATTTTGTCAATACAGGGATTGATTTTTTGTTTTCAATTTTGGGTTTTTACAACTTTTTCGTTCGGTTGGTCTGATTTTTTGTACTTCACCTTCGTTGCCTCACCACCGCGTAAATGGCGTATCGACTTATGATATTCGAGGATTTCCTTTACTTCATTTGCCAACTCTTGATTGATTTCAGGTAATCGTTCGGTTAAGTCTTTGTGTACAGTGCTCTTGGATACGCCAAACTCTTTTGCAATCGTTCGGACCGTTTTCCTCGTCTCGACGATGTACCTGCCTATCTTGATAGTACGTTCTTTGATGTAATCGTGCACACCACTCGCCTCCTAATCAATGTTGGTGATTGATACATTTTATTAAGGAGGAAGGGTATATATACCAAAAAGTCAAGCAGGACAAGGCAATTTTTCATGCGGTGAAGGAATTATGTGTTGAAAAATTATATTATTGTGAACATTTTCGGTCATTAATAATAGCGCTCAATCGTTCGTATAATGCGGTTTTCGTAAATTCTTGAGATTATATGGCAGCTTCGGAAACTTTATTAGTATTTCTTTAAGTAAATAGGAAAAAAGAATGGAAGTTTGGTGACGGTAGTGTGGTTTTTGACAGTAGTTTACTGTGAGAAATGCCACATAGTTTGTGAGTCTGGGTTATTTTTTAACAATTATATGGATTTGACTTAGAACTTTTATTTGCGGACTGAGAGGCCTTTATTTCGGTAGAAAGGCTACTATACTAGTACGTTACGGACTGAGAGGTCGTTATTTACTTCTATTTGGGATTCTTTTTTATGCATTTAGGCAAATAGGGTCTTCCCAGTCCGGGAAATAAATCAAATAGTCGTTTTTCCTTAATATAAGGGCCTTTGAGTCCGCTTCTATTGGTGGTGTAAGCATTAAATTAATCTACATAAAAAACCGGTGCCAGGTACCTTTAATGCTGCGTTGCATTAAAGGTACCTGGCACCGGTTGGTTTAGAATTGGAGAACGCGGTTGCGGTTATTGGCGTCTGTTACTTGAACGAGGTCAGCGAGTGTGGTCTTTCCTCGATCTTCAAGTAAGCGAAGCAGCTCAACAAAAAGGTGAGCTGTCGTTAGGGCGTCACCGATCGCACTGTGGCGCTCATAAATATTTGTACCGAATGACCGAGCATATTGTTCTAAATCACGCATATCCCAGGAAGGACAGAGATACCCAAGCATGTCGAGTGTATCAATATAGAGTGGCTGTTCAAAGGTGAATTTCGCTCGTTGAAGTTCTTTTCGAAGGACCATAACATCGAAGCTCAAATAATGACCGACCCAACCACCACTTCTCGTCTTTTCAATAAATTGAAACAACGACTCAATGGCTTCTACAGAGTTGGGGGCATTTTCTACATGGTGCTGAGCAATGCCCGTCAGTTTGGTAATTTCTGGCGGAATGTTTCGTTCTGGGTTGACGTACGTTTGAAACCGGTTGTCTGTTACCAGTAACCCTTCGACTTGTACAGCCCCTATTTCAATGACACGGTCTTTGCCACCGACAGCAAAGCCTGTCGTTTCTGTATCAAATACGGTAAAAGATAAATCGCGTAACGGTGTATCAAGCGAGGGCTGTTGGTCTAGTTGGTAATGCAGTAATTTCTTTTTCCAGAACATAACAATCTCCCCTTGTTTATATTCTATATCCCTAATATTCTTAGCACTCTAAATACCTTGTTTTTTTCTACCGAATGCTCAGTCTCTGATCTCTCATCTAGGTATCTAATACAATTAAGAAGCTATCAACTTTTTGTTAACCGCTTACAAAAGAGAGTGAACGCTTATTTGATTTATGACTTGATTTATCCTTGTTGTAAGTAAATAACTGTTCATTATTTCCAAAGGAATAATCTACTGTTATATGACAATGGTTTTATTTTACCGAATTTTCAAACTTTTTTCTACACTTAACCATTAAATTTTCTAGTTTTTATTTGAATTGTTCTAAAAAAGGGCTCATGCCCATAAAGAAAAGCGTTAGCTCTTACCCTCTGAACACCATAAGGGTTAAAACTAACGCCTTCCTAATTTACTA
This sequence comes from Alkalihalobacterium sp. APHAB7, assembly GCF_048323755.1. NCBI lineage: Bacteria > Bacillati > Bacillota > Bacilli > Caryophanales > Bacillaceae > Alkalihalobacterium > Alkalihalobacterium sp. APHAB7. Next base: position 209,308 of record NZ_JBLWFS010000001.1, on the reverse strand, counting down.
TTGTGATAATATCATTAGTTCTTATATATACTTGTCCCACCTAATGATTTGAAGACACTTATGATAAACTCATATCGCGTCCTAATTTGTATCAAATTTTACATCTAGATCCGTTTTCACTAAATGCGCAACTAACACATAACGTTCTGGTGCATCACCAATGAACTGGAAAGGATAACAAGTCGTTACAGTAAGCGTGGCTCGCGGCTTAGGGACAATGACCGTTCGATCGTCCTCGTCGACGATACGCACCTTGTTAACCCTGTAGGTAAATTGTCCAGCTGTAGTTGTTACAATCAGTTCATCTCGTTCTCCGACCTCTCCTAACTTACGAAAGACTGTATCGCGATGCCCTGATAACACACTATTATCCACTTCTCCAGGTAATACGCTTCCAAGAAAGTGCCCTACCCCGCGTTCTAACTCATCTTCATCCGTTCCGTGATAGATGGGAAGTGTGGCGTCAAGTTTTGGAATGTAAAGTTCACCTATTAGATCACCTTGTTCGGGTCGAACCGGATAAAGAGGTCCTCCCTTTTCTTTTTCCTCAGCACTAATGGTCTTCTCGAGAGGAGGGGTTATTTCCTTTGTAGCTTCATTCACTTTATATAGCCCGTACCCCTTTAAAAGGGTATACGCATTAGTTGTTGTAAACCATAGGCCTCCAATAAAAAGAACAATGCAAAAAGACAGAAGAAGAAGACGCTGCTTCTTCCGCCTTCTTCTCTTAAATTCTTCATGTCTCATTGTATTAAGCCTCTTTAACTTTGAGACGACGGTAAATGATACCTGCTGTTAACATCATGCCTAGCCCGATGAGAGCGTTCTGCATTGAGTTAGAAGCAGTCTTTGGCATCTTAGCTCCTTTCTCTGTCTTCACTTGATCTTTTGGAGGAGCTTTCTTTACTATTTCTTTTACTTCCTTTAAGTCTTGAGCTGGTTGTTTTATTAATTCATCACCAAACATATCAGCAGTTATGATAATGTCAGCCAAGAAAGCACCTTCTAAATTATAAAGTTCTATTAATAAGTTATAGCCCTCTAAACTATCCAGCGTCACTAACGTTTGCAAAGAAATTGGCTGTTTACTGTCCTTATCTCTTCCTTCAATAAGATAATACTCTGCATGTAACTTAAATAGGTTCATTAAATCTGAGTAAATCGATAATATTTCCGCAATCTCTTCAGCAGTTAAATCTGATGCACTATCAAAGTCAGGAAGTGCAAGGGCACGTTCTGCGATCTGATTTAAACGCTCTTCAAAAGCTGGATTGTCTAAATCAAGAGTCAATAAGTGGTCCATTAATCTCTCAATCTCTTCATCAGTTAGGTCAAACTCTGCGAAAAGGGCATCGATTTCAGCAAAAAGCTCGTCCCAGTCGAAATCATCAAAGTCCTGATAGAAGATTATAGCAAGTTCTAGACCTTCTAAAAATTTGTAGTCATCTAAAGTCTCACCATATTCAGCAAGAATTTCTTCTAATTCACCTAACGTTAACTCGTATAAATCTAGTAACTCTTGTAAATTTTCATCAGTAATCACAGGTCCAAGGAAATCCCTTAATTCGTCAACCGATTCAAAATCACTCAGTTCCATACCCCAATGATATTCAAGTTGATCTTCTAGTTCCTCTTGTGTCAAACCAATTTCATTTAAATACTCGTTTAGTTCATTCTGGTTGATTGCTGCGCTACTCAATGTTGGAAAAGCCAAAGATAGTAATAATAAGATTGAGACCATTACCATGACAATTCGCTTCACTAGATTTCCCCCTAAAATAAATTAGTTTCTTCATATTTAATATAGTCCGAAAAAAAATATAAAAAAAGAATTGTAAAAAAATAGATTCCATATATAATTAAATGTCATCTTTTAGGAGAGTTCAATCATTAGCTCCACTCGATTAAGAGCTTACTACGAAGGAATGTTAACACTATATCTTTCTGAAAAATATCAAAATAAGTTATTAAAATAGAAACAACGCAGCTCCCCTACACTAACTTACCTCTAGTAAATAAAAAAAGAACCAACATAAGTGCTGGTTCAATGTGATCATCTATTTTTCGGAAAATCCAAAAGTGTCATCCATTTTTGGCAATATCCCAAAAGTGTTGTCATCTTTTTTACAACATCCCAAAAGCCCCAAGCGTCTGATTTTGCAAGGAACGGATTGCCTTGAGTGCAATCATGAGTTCTTCTTTATCGCGCGAGCGGAGATGTGTGAATTTGACTTCGCTCGTGCCCTCTTCTTTGCGGAGGTATCTGCCCCAGGCTTGTTCTACTCTCACTTTTAGTACGATTTCATAAGCAAACCGGATGTCGTCGGCCACTTCAGGTGAGAACACGTTTAATTTGACGAGTGCATCGAGTCGCTGTAATGGCGTCCCCACCACAATCCCGTGATGCGCCGATAAAACTTGCAAGCAATGGTGAAGCGGGAACAATGCATGCTTTTTAATGTCAATCGAATCTCGCCTTAAACCGAACAGTGCTCGGATCGGGTGGTCGAGGGTTGGAACCGGGTGTTCTCTTTCTTGTTCAGCCATTCGATACAGATAAATGCGCGATCGCGATACTTGTTCTTTCACCATTTTTACAAATTCATCGTGCAGGTTGTCGTCCCCATATAAAAAACGGAATGACATAAAATTATGACCCAACAACACATTATCATTCGTTGCTCTAAGTGCCCATCCACGAAGGCGTTCCTGCCACGTCTTGAGTGTGCCACGCCAGTTTTCTTCATTAGCCATCATCTTCCCGATACAAAGCTTATAACCGGCCTTATGGAGATGATCGACGATTTCTTGACCGAGAAGCGCAAAGTATTCTTCCACGCGTTCACTGTCGCCGCTATCTGGATTATCGTAGACAAGAAAATGATCTTGGTCGGTAAGTAAAAACTGTTCACCACGGCCGCTGCTCCCCATCGTAAACCAACAAAACGGCACAGGAGGTTTTCCTTTTCCTTTCGCTGCTAAAGAGGCCACCGCTAAATCTAAACAATGGTTGACGAGACGATCGTACAGTTTCGTTATAATCTCTAACGTATGCACAGTTGGAATTTCATCGTTAATTAACTGCCCAAGGACATCATAGATCGCACTCTTCACCGTTGGTAGATTAGAAAAAGCTGATTGCTCGATTTTTTGTAAAATCTCCATCGATCCACGGTTTTTCTTGCGTAAAAGGTCAGACAAAGTGACCATTCCGACGACTTTTCCATCTTCTTCAACCGGCAAATGTTTGATTCCATTTAATAGAAAACTAGACATAGCTTCATAATAATAGCCATAACGCGAAATCGTGATTGGATTGGTCGTCATGATGTCTTTTGCTAGTAACGGCCCTTTACTTAAATTCGCAACGACGCGTTGAACGATATCTTTTTCCGTAATAATCCCGATTAATGTTCCATCAAAATCATTGACAACAACTGAGCTTGCTCTTTGTTCGACCATTTTTTTGGCAACGATTTGAATCGATTCATCTTTTACAACAGAAACAACGGGTTCATTCATTAAGTCTTGAATTCGGCGAATAAACGGATCACTCTCGCCCCATTGGTTCGCTAACTTCACTTGTTCCGCTAACGACCCGTAAATATCCCGCAGGCGAACCGCTACCTGGCGAAGAACAAAGTCTCGAACCGTTTCGTCATCCCACCTGGCTTCAACGACAGAATAAGGGATTTTCAAACAGTACGAGTCTTCGACAGCACGAACTTCAACCGTATATTTGGCCACATGAGGATTCGGCTCACCGAGAAAATCAGCTAAGCTAGAAAATCCAATCATATCACCGGTTTGGAGCACTTCGAGTACTTCCTGCTGAAAAAGACCGTCATCTCCTTGAACATAGACTTCGGCCATTCCAGTTAAAATGAGAAGAAGCCCTTCTCGTGGTGTTTTCGAATAAAGGACTTTTTCTGACTTGTTATAATGCTTTAATGTACATTTTTCCATTAGACTCGTAAATTCAGAATCAAGCACCCCTTGAAAAAGGGGGTGCTTGTGAATTTGTTCAAATAAATCTTTATTTTCCAGCTGATTCATCCATCCATACCTCGCCATCTTTATAAGTCATTTGTTCCGGGTAACGTAGGTCAATGACTTCGTCTTGGATGCGTTGAGATGGTGCAGCTGTAGCTTTAGACACTAGATACGTTACGATTAAGTTCACCGGAACACCGATAATACCTGCACCTGTGTCAAGTATACCAAACATTGTAATTCCTTGACGAGCTAAAAGAATGTACGTAATTGTGACAAATAATCCTGAAAGCATTCCGGCGATTGCTCCCTTAGCGTTACAACGCTTCCACCATACTCCTAGTAAAAGAACTGGGAAGAATGTTCCGCCGGCAATAGCAAAGGCCCAAGCAACAATCTGTGTAATGACCCCAGGAGGATTTAACGCGACAATCCCAGCAACGATCGTCGATAGTACGATCGCCCAACGTCCGGCTGCTAGACGTCTCTTATCACTTGCTTGCGGGTTCATTAAACGATAGTAAATATCATGTGCAAATGAAGATGAAATCGTAATTAATAGTCCACCGGCTGTTGATAATGCAGCTGCCATCGCACCCGCGGCAACGAGACCGATAACAAACATCCCTAGATTTGCAATTTCTGGTGTTGCCATGACGACGATGTCATTACTGATGACAATCTCTTCCCATTGAAGAATTCCGTCACCGTTTTGGTCAGCTACTTGAAGACGACCCGTATCTACCCAACTTTGTGTCCAAGCTGGTAAGCTATCAATTGGGCTGTTTGCCACTTGAGTCATAAGAATGAAACGAGAGAATGCCGCATAAGCAGGAGCTGATAAGTATAGTAATGCAATAAATAAAAGCGCCCACGCACCACTCCAACGAGCAGCCTTCATCGTTGAAACTGTATAGAAACGAACGATAACGTGTGGTAATGCTGCTGTACCTACCATTAATGTAAATAATAAGGCAATAAATTGTGATTTGTCACTTTGCGCAAATGGCGCGAAATATTCACTGATCCCGAGTTCCTTATCGAGTTCTCCAAGCTGTGAGACAATGTTTCCGTATGTTAACCACGGCATTGGATTTCCTGTTACTTGTAAAGACATGAAAACGATCGGAATAATATAGGCAATAATTAAGATAATGTACTGAGCAACCTGCGTCCACGTAATCCCTTTCATACCACCTAATGTCGCATAGACTGCGATGATGACAACCCCAATCATCGTTCCATACATTGCTTCAATGTTCAGGATACGTCCGATAACTACCCCTGAACCAGAAAGCTGACCGATAATATATACGAAGGAGATAATAATCGTTGCGATCGCAGCGATTAAGCGCGCAGCATTACTATCAAAACGGTCACCAATAAACTCAGGTACGGTATAGCGACCGTATTTACGTAGTTGCGGTGCTAATAAGAATGTTAAGAATAAATAACCACCAGTCCAACCCATAATGTAAGCTAGACCGTCATAGCCTAAGATCATGAGTGTCCCGGCCATACCAATAAATGAAGCCGCACTCATCCAGTCTCCACCAATCGCCATACCGTTCCAGAATGGCGGTACCCCACGACTTGCTACGTAAAAGTCCGATGTTACTTTTGCACGATTATAAATAGAAATACCGATATAAAGGCCAAATGTTGCCATAATCATTAATATCGATACGATAGATTGATTATCCATAGTATTCCCCCCTCAACGGAATAAGGTTTCTCTTTCGTTACTTTTTTGATAAAATAATAGTGTTCTTTTTTCATTTCATTCATTAAGGTTTCTTATCTTAATGATGAATGTCGCTTAATTGGGCTCAGCACTGTTCATACAGTCTGAGCCGCTTTTTTTGTCTGTTTTTTTTTAAGAGATGGTTCGACTGAACACGAGGTCAGTGTCTGAATCAGATGCAATAGATTAATGATCGAGTGCTTTTCCTGCCCCGATACGGGTATTTTGTTCCTCATCAATGCCAAACTTCTTGTCAATTCTGTCACTTATGACTGCATTTACAAATAACAAGATTACAAAAGTTGCGACTGCTCCTTGAGCCCCCATATAGTAGTGGAAAGGCATTCCCATAAATGTTACGTCTACTAGAGACTCTGCAAAAGCAACCACTCCAAATGACGCTAAGCCACCTATGATTAAACAAATAATGACAACTGTATTTCTCGCTTTGAAATATGCATCTGCTACAGACTTATCGATTTTTTTCATATTCTCACCTCCTTTAAATAATCAATGAGTCTTTGTTCCTCAGACTTTTGTAACCGCTTCCAAAAAATTTGTGTTATTAAAGTTTTTCTCTAAAACTTCTATAGACACTATTTCCTTTTGCATGAGGTTTAAGAGCGCATCGTCTTATTCCCAGCTCCTTGCTGGACTTGCTTACAATTCCGGCAAATGACGTAGGGCGTTTTCTTTTTGGCAATTCTCATGTTGACAACAAATACAAACAAAATGAAAGTTAGTAGAATGGGATGAAAAATATAACTAAAGATGAGAGAGACAATGATGGGTAAGGTTGATAAGAAAAAGAAGTATTGCCATTTGTTCATCACTACTGTTTCGCTGCTGTTACATTTCGTACAATTCGGATTTTCCATTCAATCACCTTAAACTGAAAATAAATTTAACAGTATCCCAAAAGGGTAGCGGTACCATGACAACTTGAACAAGCAAATAGACAAAGATGGAAGCGAACGGAACAGATAGGAACAACGGCTTCTTTTTACGGAAGGCGAATATAAAGCTGAACAGTGTGATAAGTAAAAAAACATAAATCATATACTTTCCCTCCTTAATGGATTACTTCACTAAAAACTGACTGCATATTCAGTTTTCGAAAAAACATCACAAATCAATATATCGTGTTAGACTGAACGCTAGAACAAATCAGATAAAAGTTTAACCGCACATAAATGCCGGTCCCGATCAAGTTTTCTTTTTTATGTATGCTCCTTCAATGGATCTAGTATTTTGAAAACGCTACCATTTTTGAGTTTTAAAACTCTAGCATTTATTTGTCTTGTAATATTTATTTTCTTTTTCTCACTTCTATGCCAAGTTAGATGAGATTAGCGAACCAATAATTATTACATAACAGAATTTCATTGTTGGGTTAACAAGATTTCGTTTTTGCTCAGTCTTAATTTATTGTTTTATAGTACACATTATTCCAAATTTTCAGATACTTAGTCAACTATTTTTTTGAGATTTTTTGTAAAATTTTTATTACAAATCTCGCAACCATTGGTAGATTAACTTTCCACTGTGAACATCTAAGAAAAGAAAAAAAGAGGTGCCAGGCACCTTTAACACATTACTTGGTTAAAGGTGCCTGGCACCATAGGTTATTTATTCTTGTTTGTTTTTGTCTTCGTCAACGGCTTTGTCTTCGTCTTCGTTCTTTTCTTCGTCATCTTTTACGTCTTCTTCATCCGCAGTATCTTCTTCAGCACTTGCGATGTCTTCATCCATACGATGGCTTTCATCAACAAGTGTTTCAAGATTTTGGTTGAAGTAGTCTAACGGATTGACTGCATTTCCGTTATGACGAATTTCGAAATGAACATGAACCGCTGCTTCCGCGTTATATAGATTTCGCCCAGCACGTCCAATAATGTCACCTTGTTTTACTGAAGAACCTTCTTCGACTTCAAGACCTTCTAAACTGTGATAATGTGTAATCACACCATCTTCATGGTTAATTTCTACCACATGTCCTAGTAAAGGATCTTTTTCAGCTTTTACGACAGTTCCACTAAGGGCTGCTGTTACTTCAAAGCTTTCGCCGTCTTCTTTAGCGATATCAATTCCTCTGTTTTGGTAGTACATGTTATTGTAATACACTAATGCAGCTTCTTGCTCTTCAGCTGAAGAGTTGAAGTCATAAAAGTATCCTACAATATCAACTTCACTTTCATTTGCTACTGGCATCTTAATAACTTCGTTAGCACTTGTTACTGGTACAGCCTCGCCTTCGATTACTTCAATCCCATCTTCCATTGGTTGAGTGACCCCTGATGGATCTTCTAAAGCTGTATTATCTTGATTTTGCATGAGGAAAAAAGCACTAAGTACGATTGCAGCAGCTCCTAAGTAAACAGCAGGTAACATCCATTTCTTACGTAAGAAACGTTGAACATTAAATTTTTTCACTTCATCTGATTGTTTTGAAGATTGTTGTTTTTCTTCATCTCTCATTTGATCATCACCTCAGCAACCATTCTGATCAAATTGAAGAAATTATATACATTTTCTAAAAAAACTTTTTCTGATTATTTTTCGACAAAGTGATTATTATTATGCATACTATTTAAAAATATTTTTTTCTCCTTGCAATAGCTGGCCTAAAAGGACTCAGGATCGGCTATTTCTGGCAAAGACGATGATCTGGTCTAATGGAATGGCGACAGCAAACTGTAAAGCTGTAATTTGAATTATTTCTATTAGTTACTAGGTAGTTTCTATTGAGTGAATAACATCGGCTTAACCCTCTAAAAAGCTTATAGAGTCGTTTTTCAAACAATAGGGTCCTCAGTCCTCTATTTCCTCTCCCTAGTCGTAGCACAACCAAAGCGTGCATCAATAAAAAAATCGCATGGGCTGTTTATCACAAATCCCCACGCGACCTTTTTTATCTATTATCTGTTTTATTGACACGTCTCTAGTTATTGTCTTAAGTAGACTTAAGATTACCACATTACCAATTTTAATAATTTATTGTTCTATACTTTGATTTAGTATAGGTTATTCCCAGTTAAGGGATAATTTTTACCCTAAACTTATTTTAGTTCTCTTCATTTCCATTTTCAGGTTAATATTTGAACTAAACCATGCTTTAGCTCATTTTACTTCCAGCTACAGCATAGCTCCTACCCTAACCTTTAGTTAATTTTTTTTATTTTCTTGAATATATAATTACTTTAGACCTACTCAAATAAATAAATGTCTATATCATCTGTATTCCCTTAATCTTTCTTCACGACAAGCTGACCGATATACGGGTCTACGGGTGAAACCGCTACGCCTTGATAATAATGCTCGATAATGTCTCGATAGGTTTTTCCTTCTTTTGCCATTCCATTTGCACCGTATTGGCTCATACCAACACCGTGTCCCCAGCCTCTCGTTTCAATGACAACCTGGTCTCCTTGTCTGGACCATTTAAAATCACTAGAATCCAAGCCTAGCTTTTCTCTTACAAAACGTCCTGTTAATTCGTCTCCATTTTTGTTCACTTCTTTACCATTTATGTTCACTTTCGCTACACGTTTTCCGTCGGTTCGCTTGATGATTTCACCGACAGAACCATCAGATGGCAGTTGCACTCCTAATTTCTGTTGGAATTCACCTATAGAAAGAGTAGTTGTCGCCGTGAACCTTGGTGAGTGGGTATCCCAAGGACTTTCGACACTTCGTAAGTATGGAATTTCATTGGGCCAATAGTCCTCCGAGTTCTCTGTAAAACCGTTACTTGTTGAAAAGAAAGCAGCTGTAATCGGTTCACCGTTATACGTTAACACTTGCCCTTGCGTTTGTAAGACTGCTTCACGAATTCGATTGATGCGCCATTCAAAATCTTTATCCCATTCTTGTTTCAATTGTTCTAGATTTTTATAGACTTGGTGATGGACGGTATCCGTTACCATCGCTCCATCAGGCATAGCAATATCACTTGGTTCTAGCATTTGTTTTAAAATATAGGTTCTCGCCGTCAATGCTTGTGCTTTTAACGCTTCGATTTCAAAACTTGCTGGCATTTCAGAAGCTACCACTCCAACGACGTATTCTTCTAGAGGGACTTCTTCTATTCGGCTTTCTTGTGACCGGTACACGGCAATTGAAATCGGCGAGGCACTCTCTACCAGTTCTTGTTCGGTACCAGTCGACGCGGCGGTTTGGACGGGTTGAGTTGCTTGAAGATCATCTGAAGAAAACATGATGACGAGCATAGCAGGTAATCCTACAATAATAGAGCATAAAATAGTTCCGATAATTAATATTCGTTTCATGCCAAGCCTCCAGTACTTAAACTAAAAGTTCCACCAGTGTAACCCCCACACTGATGGTGAAAATAAATGATTGCAAGTTGAGAAAGATAGTATAAGTGCGCTACCCACCCATTTTTGGGATATGTTTTTTCTCTCTAAATCAGTTTATGCGGGCTTGTCATTATATAGAACTTATTTTTCAATTTGTTTACAAATTTAATTTTTTTACATAATGTTTCGTTTTTTTAATATATTTTTATAAAATTCTGTCAATAATTAGTGTAAGCCCCAATGGATTAAGTGTAGATCATATAAGTGCTGGTAATATTAACTGTTGATCTTTGTTCAACCTTTTATCATACCGAAAAAAATCATGAAGAACTTGCATTCGGATTATACGGTGAACTTAAATTCAAAAGCCTCACGCTAAAGCGTGAAGCATCAAGCTTTCGCTTGGTTACGGTCCAATAGCTAAAAAGCAACATTCTTTTAGAAAAGAGTAAAGCACAAAAAAAGATGCCTTACACTGGATAGCGTAAGACACCTTAACTGGATTTATACAAGGTTTGAATTCATTTTTAATGGTGATGGTGCTTCTTGGTTTTCAAGTTCTTCTTCAACAATCTCTTCGATGCGTTCTACATTGGCACCTAATTGTTTTAGCTTACCAGCTAGATCGACATACCCACGGTCGATATGCTTTAACTCAACGACACGCGTTACCCCTTCAGCCACTAGACCAGCTAGAATAAGGGCCGCACCTGCACGTAAATCAGTAGCTGACACTTCAGCTCCTTGAAGTGAACTTGGGCCACTAATAATCGCAGAACGTCCTTCGATTTTGATATTTCCATTCATGCGGCGGAATTCTTCTACGTGCATGAAGCGATTTTCAAAAACCGTTTCTGTAATTACGCTCGTTCCGCTCGACTTAAGAAGCAATGCCATCATTTGTGCTTGCATATCTGTTGGGAAACCAGGATGTGGCATCGTTTTAATATCAATTGGCTTTAACTCTTTCGGACCGATGACACGAAGTCCTGTTTCTTCTTCAGTAATTTGAACGCCCATTTCTTCCATCTTTGCAATAAGTGGACGTAAATGTTCTGAAACAGCACCTTCTACAAGAACATCTCCGCCAGTAATAGCGGCAGCTACCATAAATGTTCCTGCTTCAATACGGTCTGGAATTACAGTATGATCCGCAGCGACTAACTCATCCACACCTTCAATGCGAATCGTTCCCGTTCCGGCTCCACGCACCTTAGCTCCCATCGCATTCAAGTAGTTCGCAAGGCATACAATTTCAGGCTCTTCAGCTGCATTCTCTAAGATTGTCGTACCTTCTGCCATCGCAGCTGCCATCATAATGTTTTCAGTTGCGCCTACACTTGGGAAGTCTAAATAAATTTTTGCACCTTTTAGACGACCGGCGATCTTCGCTTCGATAAAACCATTACCAATTTCAACTGCCGCTCCCATTGCTTCGAACCCTTTTAAGTGTTGATCAATCGGTCTTGAACCAATCGCACAACCACCAGGTAAAGCAATTCTTGCATGACCGACACGAGCCAGTAACGGTCCCATGACTAGGAAAGAGGCACGCATTTTTCTTACATATTCAAACGGTGCTTCAATCTTTAATGGTTGATCTGCTTTTACAGAGAATGTTCCGTTTTTATACGTCACATCAATATTTAAATTTCTTAAAACTTCTTCCATCGTGTATACATCAGCCAAAGATGGCACATCATATATGTTGCTAGTGCCACGGCTAGCGAGAATAGATGCAGCGATAACGGGTAAAACAGCATTCTTAGCTCCTTCAACTTTGACAGAGCCAGAGAGCTGGTTACCACCTTGGACGATAATTTTTTCCAACATATTCCCCTCCGCGTCTTTTTTTCAGCGTCTCTTATATATCAATATTCAGTCGTTATTATAGGCGTTCCTATTGTTATGGTTGTTTTAGCGCCCAACCTTGGATCTTGTCTTAACGCAACTTGTAAGTTCATGTTGTTACCGTTCGTATCGAGAGAGTCTTCCCATTGTTTATTATATGCAGAGATTGAGATAAAAGTTTCCTCTTTTAATTCTTCAACTTTCTCAGCCGAGAAACTTTTTACGAGTTCAGATCCGAAGTCATACATCGAACTTGGTTTGATTTCTTCGTGGTTTCCTGATACCGTTGTAAATACAGTAGGTGTTTCTACATACAACTGGTCCAAGCGTTTTAGAAAAAATGAGGTTATTGCCTCTACATCTTGCGGGTAACCTGTTCCCATCCATTCATAAATGAGGTACATGGAGTATTGTTCTTCTAGAGGGTAAGCTAGAACAGTTAGTTGTTCAACACCGTTTGTTCCGGTCACTTTCCAATGTTCGTGTTGTTTCCAGTCTTTCAAATCCCATTGAAAGTTTTGTTCAGAAGCCATCATTTGCTGAAGTTCTTCTTCATACTCATGAATGTCTTTGACTTCTTTTCCCGTCCCTCTCGTGTACAGTCTCCAATTTTCAATTTGAACTTCTTGCTCTTCCATCAAGTGAACAATGTAAACTAGTTGTGTTTGTTCTTTCAATTCCCCGTGAGTTAATACACTCATTGCGAATAAAAAAACCAATCCTAAAATCGGCACTATTTTTTTCATCTCTCTTTGTAAGCCCCTCTCCGTTACAAAACAATTAATTAGTAACATTTTTTCCATTGAGAGGCTTTACATACATGGAAGTTACAGTCAACTTTCGACAATGTATGATTTGACAACACTTGATTAAAATAGGTACTTAAGCATTGTTGACCAGTTAAGATAATCCAAAAAGAAGCTGCTAACTAGATGTGCAATTGCAATCGTAAGTAAGATCATCAATGTTTTCGCTTTTGGTCCTTTAGGATCTCTAAAAAACAGATCAAACTTAAAAGACTGAAGCGCCCACCAAGTGACCACTACGAACATAAGATTAACTGTAATATGTAGTAACCCTTGCATTCCAAAGCCATCCATTGCATTTACTCCTTTTTTGATCTGAAAAGATCACTGCATTGTTAACTATACTTCAACTCTCTTTTCCATGAAAAGGGACGTTTGACCCAAAGTGATCAAAGCAATGCAAAATACATCATAACCGATTTTTCGATAAAAATCTACATTTCCTTGGAAATATACACAAAAGTACAAAATTAACCAAAAAATCTTTAACAAGGCTGTTACCGCGAAACCAATACCTTCTTCAAACACTTTTTATTACATTCCACCATTTCAGTATTTTCAAACCTATTTTGATACACATACTTTATCTACGGCTCTTCAAGCTCTTGGTTACAATCTCACAAGACATAATATAAAAAAATCATTCTCTAAAATTAGATATATTTTGATTAGTAAAGTCCCATTCCAGAAATTTGCCTCCAAAGGAAAATCATTTTCAAAGCTCTCGTTTCACAAAGAATGAAGAGTACCATTTTCCCTTCACTGTTTTCCAGTACAAAAAAAAGAGCCTCCGAAAAGAAGGCTCTTTCTCTGTATTTCACTTCACTTATACACGCATGAAGATTTGTGAGAAGTCAAAGTTCGTATTGAAAAAGTCGATCGCTATCTGTGGAGCAATACCTAAGCCGATCGTTGCAATAACGGCAACGACAATGACAATAAAGGCGCCAATTGGCACTCGCATTGCTTCAGTTGTTGGCGCTTTTCTAAAGAACATTTGTGTCATAATTCCAAAGTAGTAGAAGTAAGAAATTACAGATGTCGCAATCATCACTGAAGCTAGGATGAAGTGACCCGTACTTAACGCTCCAATAAAGATATAGAATTTACCCATAAATCCTGCGGTTACAGGAATACCAGCTAATGAAACGAGAAATACTCCCATTCCAACCGCCATTAACGGTGAACGCTGTCCTAATCCGGAAAATCCTTTCAGATCTTCTGTACCCGACTGCGTCGTTACGAGTTGTAAAACAGCAAACGCCCCTAAGTTCATAAAGAGGTAGGCTACTAAGTAGAACCAAACATTCTCAAACATGACGATCGATAATGTTGCAAACGGTACTAATAAGTAACCGGCTTGGGCAACACTCGAATATGCAAATAGTCGTTTGACATTGGTTTGACGAAGGGCCATCACGTTACCGATAATCATCGTTAAACCAGCAACTACAGCTATGTAGATTTGCGTATCTAATAGTAATGGTTGAAGCATTTGTATACCGTGTGCTCCACCAAAGACAACGAGTAAAAATCTTAAAATAAGAGCAAATCCAGCTGTTTTGGAAACGACACTCAAAAACGCAGTAACTGGTGTTGGTGCACCTTGATAAACGTCTGGTGACCACATATGGAACGGCACTGCTGCCACTTTGAATGCGAGTCCGACAAATACTAAGAAGAACGCAAAGGCTAACAGAAAGCCGTTTTCTAGTACAGCAGGATTTTGCAGCGCGTCACTAATATCGAATAAATTCGTGTAGCCTGTTAGACCATACACATAACTCATACCGAATAACGTAATCGCTGTAGCGACTCCACCGTTGACGACATATTTAAATGCCGCTTCATTCGATTGGAGATTATTTTTTCTAAGTCCTGCCATGACGTATGACGATAAAGATAATAATTCTAAACCGACGAATAATGTAATCATATCGGCACTTGATGCCATGATCATTCCACCAAGTAATGCCGTTAACAATAGGTAGAAAAATTCGCCGCGATATTTGATTTCTTTTTTACCATAATCTAACCCAAGTAATAATACGAACAATGTCCCGATTAATAATATGAGCTTAAATGCGACTGAAAACGAATCTAAGCGATACGTATCATATAAAATCATTTGGACAGGTGCCCCGAATTGACCAATTAAAAAGATCAACGCGAGTACAACCCCACCGATCGCAAACCATCCTAGAACATTTCGATCTACTTTATCTTTCATGAATAGATCCATGATCGATAGGAGAGTTGCAACGATTAAAATGGTAAACTCAGGTGCCATTATCCCCCACGGGTAGCTAAAAAGTGTTTCTAAATCCATAATCGTTACCCCCCTATCCCTGCTAAGATGAATTGTAGTGATGCTTGCAACGGTTCAGCTAATATACTTGGATATACACCAATTAGAACGATAAATGCCAGCAAAACAAGTACTGGAACCATTTCCACTGGTCGGATATCTTGAAGCTCTTTCAACTTCTCAGGTGTCGGACCGAATGTCACATTTAAGACGGCTCTTAATAAGTACACTGCCGTTAAGATAATCCCTAACGTACCGACAGCTGAAATGATCGGCATTTCCCTAAATAAACCTAAAAACGCTAAAAACTCACTGATAAACCCAGACATTCCTGGCAGTCCGAGTGAAGCCATAGCTCCAACTAATAAAAATCCTGAAGCAACCGGCATCGAACGTGCTAACCCGCTTAAATTTGGAATAAGCGATGTATTCGTACGCTCATAATAAACACCAATTAAGAAGAATAGTAACGCGGAAATTAATCCGTGTGATACGACTTGGAAGACAGCACCTTGCATTCCGACATCATTTAATGCCGCAACCCCAATTAGAACGATCCCCATGTGCGATATACTGGAGTATGCTAACACCATCTTCAAGTCGGTTTGAATGAGTGCCAGGTACGCACCATATAAAAGGTTGATAACCCCTAAGATTGCAAGGATAGCTGCCATTTGACTTACCTGCTCTGGGAAAAAGCCTACGCCAAAACGAATTAATCCGTAAGCACCAATTTTTAATAAGACCCCTGAGTGAAGCATAACAATGGCTGGCGGCGCTTGAACGTGCACGCGAAGCATCCAGCTATGTAACGGAAAGATTGGAAGTTTCACACCAAACGCTACGAGTAATGCAATGAGTAATCCCCACTTCAGGTTATCCCCTTCTGGACCGACCATTTGCATCATATTTGAAATTTGATCAATATTGGTTGTACTTGTAACGACAAACAATGTAACGATCACGATTAATAACACCGCAGACCCTAGTCCGTTATAAATCAGGAAACTATTGGCTGCTTTTTCTCGATCTAAGAAGCCCCATCTGCCGATTAAGAAATACATTGGGATGAGTGTTAATTCAAAGAATAAGAAAAACAAGAATAAGTTTTGTGAAGCAAATACCCCAAGCATTCCAATCTCTAACAAAAGAAATAACATGAAGTACGCTTTAAAACCTGACTTAATTTGTATAACAGATGCTAGTGCAGCAAGGGTAGATACAATAGCTGTTAATAACACAAGCACCATTGCAAATCCATTCAACCCTAATTCATAAGGAATGGCAAGATCAATACCATATGCTAACAAACCACTGTTACTAAAACTAATCCAGTCTCTTGTTTCCGCAAACTGATTGCCTGAACCAGCATGATCAAAATTCACATAAACCATAAGCGCCAAAACAAGTGGTAATAATGTTGTTAAAAATCCAATCGCTTTCAATAGCTGATGTTGCCCTTTAGGTACAAAAGCTAAAATGATAATCCCTACAAGCGGGGAGAAGATGAGTAAGGAAAGTAAATATGAATCGATCATCTAAAGTACCCCCCTGTCAAGGTCAAGACGGCAAGGATAATAACTAATCCTAGAAACGCCACAGCTCCATACGTTTGGACTTGACCGTTTTGTAATCGAGCGTTCAATCGTCCAAGCGTATCCGTCGCACTTACAACAGCTTGAACCGTAAACTCAATAATATATTTCTCAATATATAACATTGTGTAACTTACAATCGTCGTTCCTCTAACAAACGTTTTGTTATAAAGCTCATCAATGTAATACTTGTTGTAAAGCACCATATATAAGCTGCTGTCCTCGGCTAATTTTTCTCGGGAAATAATACCTTTTCCATAAATTAACCAAGCAATGAAAATACCGAGTAATGAAACCAGGATTGCTACTGGCATAATCCAGCCTGGATCGTGAAGGTACGTATGTCCTCGCGTCCATGGACTATCACTAAGCCAATCCCCTAAAAATGTTCCAAACCAATGCGTATGAACGAAACCAGAAACAACAGCTAGAACACCGAGAACCATCATTGGAATGGTCATAATCGCTGGTGACTCATGAACTTTGCTTTGATCTCCGCGCGGTTTCCCTGTAAAGACCATAAAGAATAATCTAAACATATAAATCGCTGTTAATAAAGCGGTAATTAGCGCAAGAGCAAACAATACGTAACGTCCATCTGCAAACGTTGTGAGTAAAATTTCCTCTTTACTGAAGAAACCTGAGAAAAGCGGGAAGCCGGCAATGGCTAAACAACCGATTAAAAATAACACACCCGTCGTTTTCATCTTGTTCCAAAGTCCGCCCATTTCTTCAATGCTTTGCGTATGAACCGCATGGATAACACTACCTGCAGCTAAGAACAATAATGCTTTAAAGAAAGCATGTGTCATTAAGTGGAAGACTGCCGCAACATACCCTGCAGAACCTAAGGCAAGCATCATATACCCTAATTGACTTACGGTTGAGTACGCAAGCACACGCTTAATATCTTTTTGCGTTAACGCAATCGTCGCTGCGAAAATTGCAGTAAATCCACCAATGACGGCTACTGTTGTTAAGGCAACTGGTGAAGCTGCAAATAACGGGAACATTGTAGCCACTAAGTAAACCCCTGCTGCTACCATCGTTGCGGCATGGATCAGCGCCGAAACCGGTGTCGGACCTTCCATCGCATCTGGTAACCACGTGTGGAGCGGGAACTGACCTGATTTACCGATCGCACCTACAAATATAAGGATCGCAATGAGTGTAATCATTCCTTCCGTTAATCCATTCGCATTAACGGTCTCAAAGATCACGGCATATTCGAAACTTCCAACTTGCCAGAATAAAAGGATTATCCCGATGAATAACCCGACATCCCCAATTCTCGTAACGATGAACGCCTTTTTCGCAGCCGCTCTCGCTTCGGTCTTGAAGAAGTAGAACCCGACGAGTAAGAAGGAACATACACCAACAAGCTCCCAAAAAATATAAAGTTGTAATAGGTTAGGAGAAAGAACTAACCCTAACATTGAGAATGTAAAAAGGCCTAAATAAGAATAGAATACCGGTACACGATAGCTATCTGTTGCTGTCATGTAACCTTTAGAATACGTATGTACTAAGAAACTAACAAGCGTCACGATAACGAGCATTAAGGCATTCAGCTGATTGACTTCAAATCCCATCGTGATTGTTCTGTCCCCAATCGCTAGCCAGTCAAATTGTACTAATACATTTTCACCTGTCATTCGCCCGAATAACACGAGGATTGACATGATCAATGCGATGAAAGAAAGTACCATACCAACGTATGCACCGCTTTCCTTCAACCTGCGACCAAAGAGGACGAGGATGACGAAGGATAACAACGGTAACAGTGGTATTAACCATGCATTTTCCATCATATCTATCACCTGCCCCTTTCTATCGCTTCATTAAGTCCATCTCATCGACATTTACCGTTTTTCGGTTTCGGTAAAGGGCAATCAAGATGGCTAAACCTACAGCTGCCTCTGCTGCGGCAACCGTTATTGTAAATAGTGCAAACACTTGACCTGTAATCCCAGGGTTCACACCGTGTATTGCAAATGCTACTAAGTTAATATTGACCGCATTTAACATCAATTCAATACAGATCAGAACGATAACTGCATTTCGTTTCGTTAACACTCCGAACATACCGATACAGAAAAGGAGAAGAGCTACAACGAGATAGACCGATAAAGGTATACTACTCATTTCTCACCAGCCTCCTCTTCGTCATCACTTTTTGCTAGAGCTACTGCACCAACGAGGGCAACTAAAAGAATCACCCCAACGGTTTCAAACGGTATGACAAACTTCGAATAAATTTCTATACCAATTTGTCGTACGTTGTTTTCATGAAGGTTTGTTGCTTGCTCACCAAATGACAAATCGTTAATTCCGACAAACATAATAACAAAGAACACAGCTACACCAACTAATGCAGCTAAACTACGCCAAATACTTACCGATCCTACCTTATCATCATGTCTTGTTAACATGATCCCAAATAGCATGACAATCGTTATAGCTCCACCGTAAATGAGCACTTGAACGAATGCAAGGAATTCAGCTGATAAAAGGACGTATAGCCCTGCGATACTTATGAACGTAAAAGCTAAGGCAATAATGATATGAACCACTTTTTGCAAATTAATCATTAAGACGCCGCCACTAATCGCGATAAGGGCAAGGACAAAGAAAGCGAGAAATTCTCCACTCATGCTTTATTTTCCTCCCTCACGTTCGTATCGTTTTCATCTAGCCACTCTAGGTTTTTAAATAAATCATCTCGGCTGTATTCAGCTAGTTCGAAGTTATTTGTCATGACAATCGCTTCTGTCGGACAAACTTCTGTACATAAATCACACAAGATACAAATCTCAAAGTTAATATCATATGTGTCAATAATCTTTCCTTTTTTATTCGGGTCTGGATGAGGTTTCCCAGTTAATTGAATACAATCGGTCGGACAAATATTGGCACACTGATTACAGACGATACACTTTTCCGGATAAAACTTCTGTATGCCACGAAAGCGATCCGGCATATCTATCGGTTCGTCCGGATAACTTGTCGTCACATTTTTTTTCGTCAAGTTACTAAGTGTGTATTTCAACCCTTTGACTAATCCTTGACCTAACAATGTGATCACTCCTTAGTCGTGATTAAGGAAGCAGTTTTTTAAAAGAATAAAAGGGCTCTATGCTCACTACGATCATCCGTTCAAAATGAACTGCTTCTTCAACTTGCTTCAATAATGTATGAACTTCCAAAATATTGTTCAAAAAGGAGGACAAAAAGATCCAAGAAGTTCGAGGCGGTGCAGTTGCGAGTACCACAGCGTATGCTAGTAATACGTGAGGAACGCAGCAGCAAACCAACAAGCTTCCACAGGATGTGGTGACTTCGATGTTCCCACAGGACGTGGGGGGCTTAGTCGAAGGTCATTTATCCCAGAGATTTTTCCCGGACTTTTTGAACTTCCTCTTATAAGAAAAATTCTTTAACTAACGCCGTAAGAATAATGTTTACTAGCGCAATTGGTAATAAAATTTTCCAAGCAAACTCCATCAATTGGTCGCCTCGAAGACGTGGGAACGTTCCGCGGATCCAAATCATGAAGAAGACAACAGCTGAGAATTTTAAAGCAAACCAAATGACACCTGGAATAAAGTCTAAGAACGGCAATGAATGCCATCCACCTAAGAACAAGACGGTCGTTAATGAAGCCATTGCGAATAAATAAACGTACTCAGCCAGCATGAAAAATGCCCAGCGGAACCCTGAATATTCAACGTGGAAACCTGCAATAAGCTCTGACTCCGCTTCCGGTAAGTCAAAAGGGGTTCGGTTTAATTCTGCTGTTGCAGCAATGATAAAAACCAAAAACCCTAAAATTTGTGGAATAAAGAACCATAAGTTTGCTTGAGCATTAACAATCTCGATTAAGTTCAAACTACCAGTCAAAAGGACGACCCCTACAACTGATAAAACTAGTGGCACTTCATAAGAGATCATCTGAGCTGCCGCTCGCATTCCACCCATTAAAGCGTACTTATTATTCGATGCCCAACCACCAGCAACTACTCCAATGGTCGTAATTCCTGAAACTGCGATGTAATACAAAAGCCCAACTCCTATATCTGTAAAATAAAGATTTTCAGAAAAAGGAATAACGGCTAATACGGCAAATGCAGGAACAAAGGCAATAATTGGTGCTAAAATGAATAACGGTTTATCCGCCTTTTTAGGGATTGTATCTTCTTTTAGTAAAAGCTTTAATACATCGGCAACCGTTTGTAGTAACCCAAGTGATCCACCTGTACGGTTAGGTCCGACACGAAGCTGGATAAATCCTAACACTTTACGTTCTGCTAAAATTGCATACGTAACAAAACCTAGTACTGCCCCTAAAAGAGCAGCTCCTAAAGCAAAATAAATTAAAAAGTTTGTCCAACTCGGCGCTGATGTCAGGAGATCATTAATCATTAGCCGTCAACCTCCCCAAGGACAATATCGATACCACCTAAAATAGCAATTAAGTTTGCTATCGGTTGCCCTACTAATAATTTTGGTAAGATCTGAAGGTTATAGAAAGATGGTCTTCTAAACTTTAGTCGGTAAGGTTCTTTCTTACCTTGGCTTGCAATATAACAGCCGATTTCACCTCGTGGCGACTCGATACGAACAAACGTCTCACCTGCTGGTGGTTTAATAATGCGAGGAGTTTTCGCTATAATTGGCCCCTCACTCGGAAATTGTTCAACGGCTTGCTCGATAATTTTTATCGACTCTTCAATTTCCTTCATACGGCACATGTAACGTGCCCAGCAATCTCCCTTTTCTTCCACTGGGATATCAAAGTCAAAGCGGTCATAGATGGAATACGGCTCATCTTTACGTAAGTCCCAATTGACACCTGTGGAACGGATATTTGCACCACTTAATGAATATTTAATCGCATCTTCTTTCGTATATGTTCCTACATCTTTAATACGTCTCATGAAGATCTCATTACCTGTAACTAAGTTATGATAGCCCTCTAGTTCTTTTCGTAAATATGGAACTAAATCTCTCACCTTTTCAATCCAACCTGGAGGTGCATCCCATTTTACTCCACCGACTCGCATATAGTTAAATGTTAGTCTCGCACCAGAGATTTCATTCAGTAAGTTAATGATCATCTCACGCTCACGGAACGCATATAAGAATGGACTCATCGCTCCAATATCAAGTAAATATGTACCGAACCATACAAGGTGACTAGCCACACGGCCTAGTTCCATTACGAGGACCCTTAAATACTCTGCACGTTCAGGAATGTCTAATTCCATCATCGTTTCTACCGCATGACAGATCACATAGTTATTCGTCATGGCGGATAAATAATCCATACGGTCTGTGTAAGGAATGATTTGCGTATATTGGAGGTTTTCCGCCAGCTTCTCTGTACCGCGATGTAAGTAACCTATGACTGGGGTCGCTTCTTTAATGATTTCCCCATCAATTTTTACAACTAGACGGAATACACCGTGTGTACTTGGATGCTGTGGACCTACGTTTAATAACATTTCTTCCGTACGTAACATTCTTACACCTCCTCGTCGTGCTGCTCGTAATCTTTTCGAAGGGGATGCCCTACCCAATCATCAGTAAGCATAATTCGCGTTAAGTTCGGATGACCTGTATAAATGATCCCTAGTAAATCATACGATTCACGTTCTGGCCAATTCGCGCCTTCCCAAACCGGAGTAATCGATTCAATCTTAGGTTCATCGCGATCAATTTTTACTTTTAATGCGATATTTTCCTTCGTTTTAAAAGAGTACATGTGATTGTAAATTTCCATATGTGTTTCAAAATCTGAACCATGGTGCTCAGATAAATAGTCAAAGGCAAGCTGTTCGTTATGTTTTAAAAATTGAGCAATCTTAAAGTACGTTTCCTTTTTTGCTACTAATGTAGGAACGTCTTTGCCTAGTCTATTAATATAGGCATCTTCTAGCATATCCTCGCCTAAATTTTCTTTAATGACTTTTACATACTTATCAAGGAACTGTTGGTTTGGCGATGGCTGTTCTGCTTCCACATCAGCGGGTGCTTCACCGCCTGCCGCTTTAGCCTTCGCTGCTGCGGCTGCTTTTGCTTTCGCAATTGCGGCTGCTTTCGCTTTGGCCTTTTCATCATCAGTATCGCCTGCTTCTCCACCAGCTGCTTTTCTCTTTGCTGCAGCTGCCGCCGCGGCTTTCGCTTTTGCTGCTGCGATTGCTTTTGCTTTGGCAGCGGCTTTCGCTTTCTCATCGTCTCCAACTGGTTCGTCTGCTGAACCTTGCTTTGCTAAAGCTGCGGCTTTCGCTTTTGCGGCAGCGGCAGCTTTTGCTTTAGCAGCTGCTGCTGCCTTTGCCTTTTCGTCTGCTCCTGCTGGCTCTTCTTCTTTTCCTTGCTTTGCCAATGCTGCCGCCTTCGCTTTGGCTGCGGCTGCGGCTTTTGCCTTCGCTGCTGCTGCTGCCTTTGCCTTTTCGTCTGCTCCTGCCGGCTCTTCTTCTTTTCCTTGCTTTGCCAATGCTGCCGCCTTCGCTTTGGCTGCGGCTGCGGCTTTTGCCTTCGCTGCTGCTGCTGCCTTTGCCTTTTCGTCTGCTCCTGCCGGCTCTTCGGCTTGGCTTGCTTCCGCTTCTTTTTCTTTCATTTTCTTTATGGCCTCTGCCTTCGCTTTAGCAGCTGCTGCTGCCTTTGCTTTAGCATCTGCACTAGCTTTTTCTTCCGATACTTCCTTATTTTCACTTGAAACCGCTTCCGAGTGTTCAGCCTTTTCGAGTTCTTTTTCTTTTAATTTCTTCATCGCTGCAGCTTTCGCTTTAGCGGCTGCGGCGGCTTTTGCTTTTTCATCACTCATTGGCTAATCACCCGCTTCCCAGTCTTAGCTTCATAGCGGATTTTTTCTTGCAATTTATTAATTCCATAAATTAATGCTGCCGGATTCGGTGGGCAACCAGGGATATACACATCAACTGGTACGATTTGGTCAACCCCTTTAACGACAGCGTAGGATTTTACATATGGTCCACCCGCAGTTGCACAGGATCCCATAGCAATTACCCATTTCGGTTCTGGCATTTGATCATATAGACGCTTAAGGATTGGTGCCATTTTCTTTGTCACCGTTCCAGAAACGATCATACAGTCTGATTGTCTTGGAGACGTTCTAAAAATAACACCAAAACGGTCTTGGTCATAGTGAGACGCACCCGTTCCCATCATTTCGATGGCACAACAAGCTAACCCGAAGGTCAATGGCCACAACGAGTTACTTCTAGCCCAAGCTTTCACTTGTTCTAATGTGGTAAAAAAGACGTTACGTTCTAGCTCTTCTCGTTCTGCCTTAGTGATGCTGTCCAAATTTAGATCCATGTTAACACCTTCTTCTTCCACGCATAAATTAATCCGATTAATAACATAAACATAAAGATAACCATTTCAATTAAAGCAAATATTCCTAAATAATCGTAAGCAACTGCCCAAGGATATAGAAACACCGTTTCTACATCAAACAATACGAATAATAATGCAAACATATAGTAACGAACATTAAATTGAACCCAACTGCTTCCGGTTGGTTCGATACCACTTTCATACGTTGTTTGCTTTTCTTTGGTTGGATTATGTGGTCTTAGAAAACGTCCTGCTGTAAGCGCAACCAAAGGTAATATTATTCCTAGTAAAATAAAGACGGCTACAACTAAGTAGTTGTTTTGATACAAGTGATAAAGCGGATCCATCTTCCCTCACCTCACCCTCCATGCCTTATTCCAAAGTCATATTTCTAGTGCAACTCCCGTGACCATGCTATTTTATGTATCTATTTAGTTGATAACGGATGTTACACGTCAAATTGTAAAACATCCAACAGTAATTTCAAAAACAGTTCTTTTTCCAATGCTGGAAGTTTCACTTATGTAATCGTAACCATTATAGCAAATCCTATATATGGTGTCGACTGTCACAAAATTGTAAAAAACTTTATAAGGAAATGATTTATTGGTAAATTAAAATAGCAGAAATTCTCTACCACATTATGTAAAAGCCTTAATATATATGCTTCTGCAGTTTATACGATATAGTTTTCTTCTTATATACAATACCATTTATTTTACTTATATAATAATTTAAGAAAAAATTATTTTAAAGTATTTTTTTTATTACAAATCTGGCGTTGGTGTCTTAGGATTTATTAGATTTGAGTGAATTTCATTACAGAATATTTAGATAATAACCATGTGGGATTATAGATCGGGGGTACGTATGGAAAACGTAGTGCAATTGAAAGTAGCTCGTCGCGTTGCTGAGCGAATTTGGGCTATCAATAAATATGAGATCATGGCGAAAGGTTATGATCAGTATAAAGAAGTTTCTAAGTCTTTTCATTCACTGGACTCTTTTACTAGAATGGAGGCGATTTACTTTCAAATCAATGAGATTTTATGCCTTCCTTATAAAAAAGGGGCAGTCATTACAACACTTGAACACATCTGGGGTTACTTTAAGAAAATAGCAACAGCTGAAGAAAAAGAAGCGTTTTTCCAAGCTTTAGAGTCATGTAAATTACTAGACTGTCTATCATTTGATAATTTTCCACGGGAATTTAGCCAATGCAGAAGCGTACTTCTTTCCTTATTAGATAAATACCCAAATTCATATTTACAAATGTCTCGCTTTTTACATTCTGATCGACCTTGGAATGAAGTCATAGTAAGAAGTAGAAACTTCGTTTGGAAAGATGGCGTTGTTTATATCGGTGAGAATAATTAAATTGATTTTTTTAATGCAATTAGGATAGATCAAGTAGCGTAATCATGTGACTTTGTTTCGGAGTAGCAGTTTTGAGTTACTACACGATAAGTTTGAGGCTGGTAATCTAACTTATTGTCGGAAGCGTCTACTTTATTGTCCGATTTCTTGATTTATTGGCGGATATGAGAGATTTATTGTCCGTTTTTTAAATATATTGTCCGATTTCACTAGTTTATTTGCGAAAATCTGAACGAACATACATAGTACATATCAGCACAGCTCAAATATAATATTGAAAAGCAAAGATTAATGCTAGAACACTGCAATGCCAAGCACAAACGAAAAGAGCACGAAGGCTTCACTCGCCTTCGTGCTTTTTCTATTACTTTTCAGTAACTCCTAAACGGTTTACAGCACGGCGTAGAGCCAGCTGTGCACGCTTAAAGTCAATTTCATCTTGTTTTGCTTCGTTAATGCGGCGCTCTGCACGTTCCTTTGCAGCACGAGCACGAGCAACATCGATATCTGATGGCAGTTCAGCAGCTTCCGCTAAGATCGTTACTTGGTCAGGACGTACTTCAATGAAGCCGCCAGATACAGCAACGAGTTTAACATCAGAACCGTTCTTAAGGCGAACAGCTCCTATGTCTAGTGGAGCAACTAAAGGAATGTGTCGAGGAAGAATACCTAGCTCTCCGCTTTGTGCACGAGCGCTAACCATTTCTACTTCGCCTTCATAAACCGTGCCATCAGGAGTTACGACACTGACAGTCATTGTCTGCATGTAAAACCCTCCTCAATAGCAATACGGGTTTGATCTATTTTTATTCTCAAAAGTAGTGGTGAGTGCTTCACACCCACCGCTACGACTTAGTTGATGATTATGCAAATTGCTTTGCTTTTTCAACCACTTCTTCAATACGTCCAACTAGACGGAATGCATCCTCTGGAAGATCATCGTATTTACCTTCTAAGATCTCTTTAAATCCTTGTACTGTTTCTTTTACTGGTACATAAGAACCTTTTTGACCAGTAAACTGCTCAGCTACGTGGAAGTTTTGAGATAAGAAGAATTGGATACGACGTGCACGGTGTACAATAAGCTTATCTTCTTCAGAAAGCTCGTCCATACCAAGGATTGCGATAATATCTTGTAACTCTTTATATTTTTGAAGAGTTTGCTGTACTTGACGTGCAATTGCATAGTGCTCTTCTCCAACGATTTCAGGAGATAATGCACGTGAAGTTGATGCAAGTGGATCTACCGCAGGGTAAATACCCATCTCAGAAAGCTTACGCTCAAGGTTCGTTGTTGCATCTAAGTGAGCGAAAGTTGTTGCTGGAGCTGGATCCGTATAGTCATCGGCTGGTACGTAAATCGCTTGGATCGATGTTACTGAACCAACTTTTGTTGATGTGATACGCTCTTGTAGTTTACCCATTTCTGTTGCTAGCGTAGGCTGGTAACCTACCGCTGAAGGCATACGTCCTAATAGTGCTGATACCTCTGAACCGGCTTGTGTAAAGCGGAAGATGTTATCAACGAAAAGAAGTACGTCTGCACCTTGCTGATCACGGAAGTGTTCTGCCATTGTTAATCCAGTAAGAGCAACACGCATACGTGCTCCTGGTGGCTCATTCATCTGACCGAATACCATTGCCGTTTTCTTGATAACACCAGAATCCGTCATTTCGTGGTAAAGGTCATTTCCTTCACGTGTACGCTCACCAACACCAGCGAATACCGAGATACCACCGTGCTCTTGAGCGATGTTATTAATTAATTCTTGGATTAATACCGTTTTACCTACACCGGCACCACCAAATAGTCCGATCTTACCACCCTTGATGTAAGGAGCTAGTAAGTCTACTACTTTAATACCCGTTTCAAGAATTTCTGTTTGTGTAGAAAGTTCTTCAAACTTAGGTGCCTCACGGTGAATTGGTGATTTTTGTACATCTTCAGCAAGTGCCTCATCAAGGTCAATTGCTTCTCCTAATACGTTAAATACACGTCCTAGTGTAGCTTCCCCAACTGGTACTGAAATTGGAGCACCAGTGTCAAGTACATCTACGCCACGTACGAGACCGTCCGTAGATCCCATCGCAACTGTACGAACTGTATCGTCACCAAGATGTAAAGCAACTTCAAGTGTTACTTTTACATCAACCGCATTTTTCGTTGAACCTACTTGTTCAACTTTAAGTGCATTATAGATTTCAGGAAGTTGACCACTTGGGAACTTTACGTCAACAACTGGACCCATAACTTGAGTAATGCGACCTTTATTCATCAGTTTCCCTCCTATTACTTGCTTTTGAAACGCTCATGATTGTACGCTCAGGAAAGGTACCGTCTATTAAGTTCTCACGCCCACATGAAGCATGCATTTGTGAGAACTTAATGACGTTAACAACCCAGCGTTACATTTCTATCCATCTTCTTATAGACCTGATAGAAAACTAAATATATTCTTTATTCGAGTGCTGCTGCACCGCCGACGATCTCTGTAATTTCTTGAGTAATGGCAGCCTGACGTGCACGGTTATACACTAGAGTTAAGCTGTCAATTAATGCTGAAGCATTATCTGTCGCTGCACTCATCGCTGTCATACGAGCACCGAACTCACTTGCTTTCGCATCGAGAAGTGCACCGTAGATTAAGCTTTCTGCATATTGTGGAAGAAGATGCTCTAAAATGGCTTCTTCTGAAGGCTCATACTCATAAGATGCTTTCGCATTACCTGTAGAGATGTCCGTTAGTGGCAGAACTTTTTGTTCGGTTACTTCTTGTGTGATAGGGCTGACGAAATGGTTATACCAAATATACAGCTCATCAAAGATTTCATCCGAGAACATTTCTACCGTTGTACGAGCTAGGTTTTTAATGTCATTGAAAGTTGGTTGGTCACCTAGACCAGTCACCTCCTGAATAATCGGAAGGTTACGGCGCTTTAGTAGGTCACGACCAATTTTTCCAATTGCAATAATTCCATACTCATCTGGAGAACTATGACGCTCTTGGATTGTATTTAAAACACCACGAATAATACTAGAGTTATATGCACCTGCTAAACCACGGTCAGACGTAATAACGATATAACCAGTCTTCTTAACAGGACGCTCTTGAAGCATTGGATGATCAACATCCGTGCTCCCTGAAGCAATACTCGCTACAACATCGCGAATTTTTTCAGTATAAGGAAGGAAAGACCTTGCCTTTTCTTGAGAACGATTCAGCTTTGCAGCCGATACCATTTCCATCGCTTTTGTGATCTGTCTCGTTTTCTTTGTCGAGTTGATCCGCGTTTTTATATCTCGAAGTGAAGCCACTTAATTTCACCACCTTTTCGCTAACTGGTTTTCCTAGAAGTTGTTCACGTATTCAACGATTACTTGCTGCTTGTATTGAACCCTTTTTTGAACTCTTCAATCGCAGCGTTAAATGCACTTTCTTCTGGAAGTTTACCAGTTGTACGAATCGTATCTAAAAGATCTTTCTTGTTATGGTCTAAGAAAGTAAACATTTCAGCTTCGAAACGACGAATGTCTTCAACTGGAATATCATCAAGGAATCCTTTAGTTAATGCATAAAGAATTGCTACTTGCTTCTCAACCGCTAACGGCTCGTGAAGACCTTGTTTTAATACTTCAACTGTACGTTGACCACGGTTTAACTTCGCTTGAGTTGCTTTATCTAAGTCAGATCCGAACTGAGCGAATGCTTCAAGCTCACGGTAAGACGCTAAATCAAGACGTAATGTACCTGATACTTGTTTCATTGCTTTAATCTGTGCTGATCCCCCTACACGAGATACGGAAAGACCTGCGTTAATCGCTGGGCGTACCCCTGAGTGGAATAAGTCAGATTGTAAGAAGATCTGTCCATCTGTAATAGAGATTACGTTTGTTGGAATGTATGCTGATACATCCCCTGCTTGAGTTTCGATGAAAGGAAGAGCAGTAATTGAACCGCCACCTTTAGCATCACTTAACTTCGCTGCACGCTCTAATAAACGTGAGTGAAGGTAGAATACATCCCCTGGGAATGCTTCACGACCTGGAGGACGACGAAGTAATAATGAAAGCTCACGGTATGCTGATGCTTGTTTTGTTAAGTCATCATACACAACTAGTACGTGCTTACCATTGTACATGAACTCTTCACCCATTGTTACCCCAGCATAAGGAGCTAAGAATAATAATGGAGCTGGTTCAGAAGCACTTGCTGTAACTACGATTGTGTAGTCTAAAGCACCTTTTTGACGAAGTGTTTCTACAACACCTGCAACTGTTGATTCTTTTTGACCAATTGCAACGTAGATACAAATCATGTTTTGGTCAGCTTGGTTTAAGATTGTATCGATCGCAACAGATGTTTTACCTGTTTGACGGTCACCGATAATTAACTCACGTTGTCCACGGCCAATTGGTACAAGAGCATCAATTGACTTGATACCTGTTTGTAATGGCTCGTGTACTGATTTACGATCCATTACACCAGGTGCTGGACTTTCAATCGGACGAGTTTTGTTTGTTTCAATTGGTCCTTGACCATCAAGAGGTTGACCTAGCGGGTTTACTACACGACCTAGTAACGCCTCACCTACAGGTACCTCCATGATACGACCTGTACGTTTAACTTCATCGCCTTCACGGATATCCGTAAATGGACCTAAGATAACGATACCTACACTGTTTTCTTCAAGGTTTTGGGCCATACCCATTACACCATTTGAAAACTCAAGTAACTCACCGGCCATAACGTTTTCTAATCCATGAGCAAGGGCGATACCGTCACCGACACGAATTACTGTACCTACATCAGATACTTCGATATCAGATTGGAAGTTTTCAATTTGCTGCTTTATAAGAGAGCTAATTTCTTCAGCTTTGATGCTCATATCGTTCACCCCTATCTTCTTCTAACGGTTTCCAGCGACTAATGTGCGCTGTAATCGATCTAACTGGCGCTTGATGCTACCGTCATAAATACGATCACCAATACGAATTTTCATTCCACCAATAAGTTCAGGATCAATAATGTTTTCAATGTGAAGTGTTTCTACTCCAACCTTCTTAGCGAAAGTTGTAGAAACTTGCTGTTTGTCATCTTCAGACAACGGCTTAATTGTATATACCTTTGCTACTGCCACACCTTGTGCTTCGTAAGCAAGCTCTTGGTATTTATTAATGAATGGAATAACTAAGTTTCCTTTTTTTTGTTTCACCATAATTAAAAGTGTATTAAGAACGTAAGCACTTACTGCATCTACAAAACTGTCCTTAATCAACTTTACTTTTTGCTCTTCTAGAACTTTTGGATGTTCAAGTACATTACTTAAACGCTCTGTTTGTTCGAAAACCGCTTTTACAAGCTGGAGCTCATCACCAATTTGCTTCAGAATATCCTTTTCCTGTGCCAATTGAAAAAGAGCAACAGCATAACGATTAGCTACCGCTTTGTTGCCCATAGCTCTTCGCCTACCTCTTTTAGATATTCTTGAATCAACTGATCTTGTTGTTTCTCATCTAATTCTTTTTCGATTACTTTAGTAGCAATTAAAACTGATAATGATGTAACTTGTTCACGTAAAGCAGAAACAGCTTGTTCTTTTTCACGTTGGATTTCAGCTAGAGCACTATCTTTCATACGTTCTGCTTCAGCTTTTGCTGTAGCAACGATTTCTTCACCTTGCTTCGCACTAAGTTTTTTCGCATTTTCAACGATTTCTTGTGCTTCTTGACGAGCTTGCTTGATTGCCTCGCGTTGCTCTTCTAAATATTTCACAGCATCTTTACGGTTCTTTTCAGCTGTGTCGATTTCATTTGCAATATGTTCTTCACGTTGTTTCATCATGTTCATAATCGGTCCCCAAGCCCACTTACGAAGTAACGCCATGAGGATGAAGAACATGATTAACTGATAGATTGCGTCGAACCAGTTAATACTACCAAACATACAATTCACTCCTTTCAATGGTTATACAAAAGGAATGGCGAAGCTTCTATTACATAGAACGGACTCCGCCATTTATAAACTTCAAAGGTCTATTAGTTACCCATTACTAAGAATGCAATAACGACCGCGATGATCGGTAATGCCTCTACTAGTGCAACCCCGATGAACATAACTGTTTGTAAAGTACCTTTTAATTCTGGTTGACGAGCGATCCCCTCAACTGTACTTTTTACGATCATTGCGTTACCAATTGCCGCACCAAGTGCCGCTAAACCTACTGCGATTGCAGCTGCTAAACTTCCCATGAATAATTCCTCCCTTAAAATGTATAAAATAAAATTTTTATTAATTTAAGCTCTTAACAATAAAATTTGTAGAGCAAAATGAATGAATTAATTGATTAATGGTCGTCTGCCACTTTATGTGCCATATATACCATTGTTAGCATTAAGAAGATGAAAGCTTGAATTGCCCCAATGAAAAGACTGAATGCTTGCCACGCGATTGTCGGTAACGCTGCTGCGAAGAACCCGAAAAATCCACTTACACCTAATGAAACGAGTAGCGCCATTAAAATTCCTTTAGCGTAAATATTACCGAATAGACGCATTCCAAGTGTTAGTGTGTTTGCAAACTCCTCAATTACTTTTAACGGGAATAAGAACGGAACAGGTTTAAAGTAATCTTTTCCATAACCACCAAAACCTTTAATCTTAATTCCGTAAAAGTGTGTAAGAACAATGATGATTGCCGCTAGCGTTAATGTGATTAGCGGATCATCTGTTGGTGCTTTCCACCAAACTACGTGACCTGGTTCTGTGGTAATAACAAACGGAAGCTTTGATAAGTTGGCTATTAGGATGTAAAGGAATATTGTTAAACCTAAACCTAAAAAGCGTTCCCCAGTCTTCCAATCCATCGTATTATTAATAATTCCTTTTACGAAATCGATTAACCATTCGAAGACATTTTGCATACCTGTAGGTTTCATTTGAATTGCTCTTGCACTAAGAACTCCAATAAGAAGAACGATAGCTGAACATACAGTAATCATTAAAATGTTAGCCAGGTTAGCGTTAAGCCCTGAAATACCAAAAATATTCTCTACGACAGGATAACTTTTGTAATCCAAATGTTTTCACCTCTCTTCTTGCTTAGAACGTATTTTTTGAATAGTAAAATCTAAAAATATGATAATATAGGTTGACATTAAACCTATTACCACCCCATAAAGTTGGATCGCATCTGGATATCTAGTTGCGATAATTACTCCAATAATGGCTAATGCAAATCTTGTCAGCATTCCTAAAGAATACATTTTCCTACCCTCTGTTACAGCTTGTCCAAAACGTTTCACTCGGCTGTACAAGCTCCAAAGGATGAGCAAACTTAGAACTGCTCCTACTATAAATCCTAGAAAGAAAGATTCATACGGAGTAAAACCCCAACCTAAGACGAGTAACGCCAATAAGTAAAACGTGTATTGGACATATCGCCTCATGTTTTCACTATAACTAGTAGTCATGAATCATCTTCTCCTAAGTAACTCCCGAGCAGTCGGATTAAACCGTAAATACCAGATCCTAAACCTAAAAATAAGCCGATGATCATAAACAATGGACTTTTGTCAAAGTAACCATCTAACCATCTACCTGCTAATACTCCTACTAGAACTGGTCCTACTAAATACGATGTGATTGCTGTCATTAAGGCCATTGCACGATAAGGTTTTTGAGGCTTTTTATCTGCCATTCCCTGACCCCCATGGACTAAGCACGTATTTTTCGTTTCATGATGAGGTTTACGTGTTGTCTTTTTATTTCAATTCAATATGTAACAAAATTCTTAATCCTTGATCTAAATATGTAAACCCTCTCATAACATCCTTTGTAATCGTACAATAGGGAAAACCCGATGTCAACGTGTTTTGACAATAAAAACACAGGTGAATTATGCTAATTATTTCTGTTCACATATTTGTCATAATTCACACCTTTGTAATATTATGTTTCCAAAGTTTTACTATGATATTCATTACGTATACCTTTAATTCTCAATTTGTAAACAATGTACTAAAATTCCTGTCTTTTTTTATTTTAATATAACATATAAAAAATAATCGTGATGAGTGTATACTACTCATCACGATTATTACGATCTGAATTAGAATGGATTTCATCACCTATTAAAATCATCGTTTCTAATGTATCCTCTTTTCCATCTTGCTCAGCAAAAACTAGTGCTTTATAAACGCCATTCGGTAAATCGATACCATCAAGTTCGACTTCTAACAACCCTCTGCCAATATCTTCTTTAGCATCGAGGTACTTGATAAACTCAAAGGTATCTGGGTCATATAAAGCTATACCTACTTCTGATGCGCCCCCTGGCAGGTACATCTCGTAGCGGTACGAGCTTACAGAATCGCCTCTTTCAAAGCTGAAAGCCATCACGCGTGGATAATCTGGTTCTTCTATGAAAAACAGATAGGGAACTCGAATATCTTCACTGCCACCTTTTATGATAATATCTCCATGGTGGATTCCTTTCTTCAGTACGGCCGGAAAGATGTCCATTACGACTTCGACTTCTTTTTTCTCACCAGCTGCGACTTCAAAAGAAAATGGCACTTTCCATTGTACACCATCTGGAGCATTAAGCGGCGGCGAGACATAATACGTTTTTACTCTATCGCTATGGTTTTCAACTGTGAGTCTCACACGTTTAACTTCGCGACGGTCATCTGCTGCCCATTTTCCAAACGTTACAGCCCCTGGGTAAACGAGTGTATCTGTTCGTACAGCTTTATCGACTTGAATTCGTCCTGCACCTTGTTCGTGAGGCAAGTATGGTTTACCTTCTGGGTCAAAGAGTTGCTTTCCTGTATTCATAAGCGCTGCTTTTATTTGTACTGGATTCCAACTCGGATGGGCTTGCTTAATTAATGCCGCTGCACCCGCAACGTGTGGCGCTGACATACTTGTTCCGTTTAACCCTAAGTAACCCTTTGGAATCGTACTATCAATCGATACACCCGGTGCGACAACATCCGGCTTCACTTCCCATGTGTGAGTGACAGGACCTCTTGATGAAAAAGGGGCAAGCAAATCTTCTTCATGACGGAAGATCGTTCTTACTTGACGTTTTTGTTTTTCTTCAAGCTGTTCCCTCATCCATTCGCCATCTTCTTTTGAAATCGTTGCTATAGGGAATTGAATTGGATCACCATCAATAGCACCCATAAATGGGCCTGACGTATTATTATAGATGATCACACCTTTCGCACCGCTTTCCATCGCATTTCTTGCCTTTTCTGCAAAAGGAATAATTCCTCTGCGAACTAAGACAATTTTTCCTGCAGCGTCTTCCATATCCTCTTTCCTGCCTAATCCAGCAAACACAAGCGGATGGTCACGCCGTAAGTTCCACGGTAAGGCCCCTGACATCGAGTTGACAGAGATTTCGCGGTCTTCTCCAAATATAGTGATGTAAGGTGTTTTTAATGGCGGTGAAGACGCTCCTACGGATATCGCTTTTGTTGATGTTCCCGGCGAGCCGACAGTCCACATATTCGGCCCGCTGTTACCGTTAGATGTTACTGCAACAACCCCAAGTTCGACTGCACGGTCCAATGCAACACTTGTCGGCCAGTCTGGTCCATTTACCGAATTACCAAGCGATAAGTTGATAATATCGACTTCATCTTCTACAGCTCTTTCAATCGACTCAATGACTTGCTCTGTCGTTCCTTGTCCTCCAGGTCCTAATGCACGATAAGCGTAAATTTCAGCTTCTGGAGCCACGCCTTTTATTTTTCCATTGGCCGCTATAATTCCCGCAACATGCGTACCATGAATAGTAATTCCACCTTGACGCGGCATCGTCTCCATTGGATCTTTATCGTTATCGACGACATCGTATCCGCCTTTATAATTTGGTTTTAAATCTGGATGACTATAATCAATACCAGTATCTATCACTGCTATTTTTACACCTTTACCTGTCAGCTTTTCACCATCTCGATCTAGTTGATTTCTAATATTTTCCGTTCCAATAAAAGGGACGCTGTCATCGATTGTCGTCTGATAGGTCATGACGTGATCAACTCGTGTGACCCCTGTCATCTTTTCTAATTGAGCCACGTCTTTTTCTTTTACTTCTAGCGAAAATCCTGAGTAAACGAGTTTAAACCGTTTTCTTACTTTACTTTCAGGGATCGCTTTTTGGATTTTTTTGATCACTCGGTCAATGTTTTTTTGACTGACTTCTACCATGACAATTTGTTTTTCTTCGCCTTTTGTTTCGGCCAAAGGTGGTCGCTCTGGAAATTGGCTCGCCCCTGCAGTATGGCTTGTTAATGCTAATATGACAAGTTGTACAATTACGATTACAGCAACTAGCCTCCGTTGTTTCATTAGGAGCTTCCCCTTTCTTTGAGAAGAATTGTTTAGTTAGTATGTAACAATTGGGCGGTTTTCATGAGTAAGAAAATAGAAAAAGAGGCCACAACTTGAAGTACATGCAACTCATTTAGCTAAAACGACAATTTTGGGGAATTTCACCTTCTGTCATTTCGCTCTTTGAGAGTGCGGCACTTCGGTGGCCTCTTTTGTTTATGTTATTTTATGGTTTAAACGGCGCTGGTCGTTCTTCTAATTTCTCGAAATGATAAAGGATCGCATCAACAATACGTTTCGATGCATTCCCGTCACCATATGGGTTAGAAGCTCTTGACATTTGCTCGTATACCGCTTGATCTGTCATCAATTCTTTTCCTAGTTTATAGATTTGTTCTTCATTTGTACCAGCTAGTTTTAAAGTACCTGCTTCAATTCCTTCTGGACGTTCTGTCGTATCACGAAGCACTAAAACGGGTACACCAAGAGATGGCGCTTCTTCTTGAACCCCGCCCGAATCTGTTAGGATAAAGTGGGCACGTGATGCAAAATTATGGAAATCTAAAACACCAAGCGGTTCAATTAAATGAATTCTCGGGTCATTTCCTAATACTTCATCTGCTATTTCTCTAACAACCGGGTTAAGGTGAACAGGATAAACCACTTGTACATCATCATGCTCTTCTACAAGACGCTTTATTGCTCTAAACATATTTCGCATAGGCTCACCTAAATTTTCTCGACGATGAGCGGTTAAAAGAATTAGACGGTCTTCACCTAGCTTTTCTAACACCGGATGAGTATAAGTAGAATTTACTGTTGTTTTTAGGGCATCAATAGCGGTGTTTCCTGTGATGAATATTGAAGACTCGTCTTTATTTTCATTTATTAAATTAGTGGCTGATTTATCAGTTGGAGAGAAGTGCAAATCAGCAATGACACCTGTTAACTGTCGGTTCATTTCTTCCGGGAAAGGAGAATATTTGTTCCAAGTACGTAATCCTGCCTCTACATGACCAACAGCTACTTGATTATAAAGGGCAGCAAGACTAGCTACAAATGTTGTCGTTGTGTCACCATGAACTAGAACGATATCTGGTTGAACTTTTTTAATTACTTCATCAAGTCCCTCAAGTGCTTTTGTTGTAACTCCAATTAACGTTTGTCTTGCCTGCATGATATTTAAATCATAGTCTGGTTTTACATTAAATATTTCAAGGACTTGGTCTAGCATTTCTCGATGTTGCCCAGTTACCGTTACGATGGACTCGATTTGCTCATGATGTTTTTCTAGTTCAAGCACTAGCGGGGCCATTTTAATAGCTTCTGGTCTTGTTCCAAATACAGTCATTACTTTAACTTTTGATTGCATCTCAATATCTCCTCACACCACTTTTTTTGGGTTAACACTTACTTTGTTCCAAACAAACGGTCTCCAGCGTCTCCTAGACCTGGTACGATATAACCTTTTTCGTTTAGTTTTTCATCCAGCGCAGCTAAGTAAATATCTACGTCAGGATGCGCTTCTTTGACGATTTCTACGCCTTCAGGTGCAGCAATTAAGCACATTAACTTAATCGTTTTTGCGCCACGCTTTTTAAGGCTGTGGATTGCTTCAACAGCTGAACCTCCTGTTGCTAGCATTGGGTCGATGACGATAAACTCACGCTCTTCGACATCCGCTGGTAATTTTACATAATACTCAACCGGTTGAAGTGTTTCTGGGTCACGATATAAACCTACGTGGCCTACCTTCGCTGCAGGAATAAGGCGTAAAATCCCATCTACCATCCCAAGTCCTGCACGCAGGATCGGTACAAGCCCTAATTTTTTACCTGCGATTGTTTTCGATTTTGCTGGCCCAACAGGTGTTTGTACAATAACTTCTTGTAACGGGAGTTCTCGTGTAATTTCAAATGCCATAAGTGCGGCTACTTCATCAACAAGTTCACGGAATTCTTTGGTTCCTGTAGATATATCACGAATGTACGTTAGCTTATGTTGAATTAACGGGTGGTCAAACACAAATACTTTGCTCATTATGTTAGCTCCTTTTCAAATGTTTTGACGAGCATCTTAAATATGTAAATCACTCCTCAAAATTCTACAAAAAAAAACAAAAATATTCAAGGTTACGATTTAATAAAAGGAGAGACATCACGGTTAATTTACGTGTGGAGGGTTGTAAATAAAACATTTGTACTCTATTTGTGCACTCTGTATTGTATTTGCTTAGTTGCTTTTCATAGGATTACCAAATTCTAGTAAAGTTAATGACGCAACTTGTGTGTAAATTAATCCGCAACAGATTTGAGTTACTACCACCAGCTTGAGTATGAATTTGAGACGAGTCTATTTGAGTATAGGGCACTGAGAGGCTCTTATATGAATGAAAACTGCTTGTTTTAACTGTTTGGGGAACTCAGAAGCTCTTATTTGCCAAAAATGGTGATGACTTAGTCGAATAATCAGTAAATAAGGGCCTCTGAAGTCCGTTATTATTAAAAACCTTAAGATTTATGCAAAATAAGGGCCTGTGAGTGCTCTAATCTCACTCACTGCTACCACAACTCTTTTCACGAAAATTCTTTTCCCCATGTGTTCCTCTGCCCCTCACATCCCATAAAACACAGCCCCGCCTAGCACTAATCGTCACCACTGCACAAAATCAAAATAAAAAGGCTGCCTTCATCATGAAAGACAGCCTTTTCGATCACATTTGCTTATAGGTTTGGATACATTGGGAATTTCTTTGTCAGTGCATCGACACGTGCACTTGCTTCTTTCAGCTTTTCTTCGTTGTCGATGTTTTTCAATGTGAGCGCGATGATTTCGCCAAGCTCATCCATTGCTTCTTCGTCAAGACCGCGTGATGTTACTGCCGCTGTCCCGATACGAATTCCACTTGTTACGAATGGGCTTTCTGGATCGAATGGAATCGTGTTTTTGTTCGTTGTAATTCCAACTTCATCAAGTGCATGCTCAGCTACTTTACCAGTTAACTTTAAGCCCGTTAAGTCTAAAAGTAATAGGTGGTTATCTGTACCGCCTGATACGATTTGGATTCCCTCGCTCATCAGCTTTTCACCTAGACGCTTTGCATTTTTAATGATGTTTTCTGCGTATGTTTTAAATTCTGGTTGTAATGCTTCACCGAATGCAACTGCTTTAGCAGCGATCACATGCATTAACGGACCACCTTGAATTCCAGGAAAAATCGATTTATCGATTTTTCTACCGAATTCTTCAAGGCAAAGAATCATCCCACCACGAGGACCACGTAATGTTTTATGTGTTGTTGTAGTTACAAAATGAGCGTGCGGTACAGGGCTTGGGTGCAAACCAGCTGCTACAAGTCCTGCAATATGTGCCATATCGACCATTAAATAAGCGCCAACTTCATCTGCAATTGAACGGAATTTAGCGAAGTCAATTTCACGCGGATATGCACTCGCACCCGCAACAATTAGCTTTGGCTTATGTTCTTTTGCCAGCTCAAGAACTTTATCGTAGTCGATCGTTTGAGTTTCTTTATCAACACCGTACTCTACGAAATTGTATTGAACCCCACTGAAGTTAACAGGGCTTCCGTGTGTTAAGTGACCACCGTGAGATAAGTTCATTCCAAGTACTGTATCGCCTTGCTCTAAAATCGTAAAATAAACCGCCATATTAGCTTGCGCCCCTGAGTGCGGTTGAACATTAACATACTCTGCACCGAAGATTTCTTTTGCACGGTCACGAGCTAAATCTTCAACGATGTCCACATATTCACAACCACCATAATAACGGCGACCTGGGTAGCCTTCTGCATATTTGTTTGTAAGAACAGAACCTTGTGTTTCCATTACCGCTTCACTTACAAAGTTTTCAGATGCAATCATTTCAATTTTATCTCGTTGTCGACCTAACTCTAGTTGGATTGCTTCATATACTTTAGGATCTTGATTTTTTAACATTTCCATCTTTATTCCCCTTTCAGTAGCAAGCATTCTTCGTGTTTTTCGGTTTATACTTTTAAATTCAATTTCATTCTACCACAATAAACGACAAAATCCGTACCTTTTTTTAAAAATCAAAAACAATCTTCACCATTTCCCTGATTTCTATAGATGGCACGCTCACCACCAATTAATTTCGGTCTCGTTTTAGCAAGTGTTACGTGCGCTTCACCAATGGACCTGATCGAACTGCGCAGCGGGACTGCCACTCGTTTTAAATGCATACCAATCAACGTATCGCCAATATCGATACCTGCATCCGCTGCTATCGTTTCAACTACAACAGGCTCTTTCATTTTTAAATAGGCATGCGTGGCCATTGACCCCCCTGCACCTTTAACAGGGATGACAGAAACGATTTCAAGTCGATGTTCTTTCGCCGTTTCTCTCTCAACGACTAAGGCTCGATTGAGATGTTCACAGCATTGAAAAGCAAGTTGCACGCCCGTTTGCTCTTTAAATTCAGCAAAAGCGGAAAAGAGGGCCTCACTGACACCTTCTGATCCGCTTGTTCCTATTTTTTTACCGATTACTTCGCTCGTACTCGTTCCAATTACAAGAATGTGTTCAGCTGATAATGGCATTTCTTCATTTAGTTCGTTTAACACTTGCAGAATATCCTTTTTGATTGGTTCCATCAAATCGGCCATCCTGGGTACACCTTCTCTCAATTACTGATTTTCGTACTCTGTTATTTTACTCACACGACGCTCATGTCTTCCACCTTCATACTCGGTTTCTAACCAAACTTTTGCAATTTCACGTGCTAGTCCTGGTCCAATTACACGCTCACCCATGGCTAATACGTTACTGTCGTTATGTTCACGCGTCGCTTTGGCACTAAATAAGTCATGCACTAAAGCACAACGAACACCTTTTACTTTATTAGCTGCAATCGACATACCAATGCCTGTCCCACACACTAAAATTCCACGGTCTACTTTACCATTTGCGACTAATTGAGCGACTGGTAATGCATAGTCAGGATAATCGACTGACTCTGAACATTCGCAACCTACATCTTCAAACTCAATCCCCATCTCACTCATTAATGATTTAATCTCTTCTTTAATATTTACGCCACCATGATCTGATCCAATTGCTACTTTCACTTGAATACCTCCATTTTTATGTAGAAAACTTTTCAATTGTTGCTTTTAACTTTTGAGCTTGTCCATTTAATATCTGTGCAGTCGCTGCAACCTCTTCAATAATCGTTGTTTGTTGATCGGTTGCCGTTGCCACTTCTAATGCACCGGCTGAAGTTTCTTCTGCAATGGCCGCTACTTCTTGCGTTTCTTGCGTTGTTGCCATAATAGAACCTAACTGGTTATCAATCAACTGCGAGATTTCATGGATGGCTTCAGACACTTCTAAGATCGACTTTTCCATAAGACTGATCGATTCGTTCGTTTCTGTTCCTTTTACCGATTGTTCGTTAGCGACTTTTACTTGATTTGTAATTTGAGTCACTACATTTTGCACTTCGTGTTGAATATCAGTAATTAGTTTTGTAATGCCTTGAACCGCTTTTGAACTTTCGTCGGCCAATTTTCTCACTTCATCAGCAACAACTGCAAAGCCTTTCCCTTGCTCTCCTGCACGCGCAGCTTCTATCGATGCATTGAGCGCCAGCAAATTCGTTTGTGCAGCAATGTCACCAACTAAAGAGATAATGTCCTCGACTTGTTTGGCTTGATGGTTTAATCGTTCTACCGCCGTTAACGAATGTTGATTATCTTCAGCTAATTTCTTAATTCCTGCAACGAGATGGTCAATAACTTGACGGCTGTCTGTAAGCTTTTCCACCATATGTTCTGCAGAGTTCTTAGAAGCCGATGCACGGTCTTGAACTTGTGTCGCAATCGTCGATACATCTTCCATTGACTCGGCTGTATTTTGGATCGCATTCGCAGAGCTCTCTGCCCCACTTGCAATTTCTTCAATCGTACGACCTATACTTTCAGCTTTTTCTGAAGCTAGTTCTGATGCATTTGTAATTTCTGTCACTTTTAAATTCGTTTGCTGGAAATTTTCATCAATATCTTTAACCATGTGTCGTAAACTCGTCAGCATTTCATTAAATGCTAACCCTAACGCACGAATTTCATCATCTGATTTAGAGATAGCAACATCGACCCCAATATCCCCTGCAGCTGCTTTTCGTGCGGCGTCTTCAAGTTCATGTAGGGGCTTTGTAATGAGTGGCGCTGCTAAAAATCCTAAGATCCCACACCACATCACACCTAATACTAATGTAATGATGATAAATAGATCACTGTTTACATTTAAAAGACCTTGTAAATAATCTGCTAAAAAGAAAATAAAAAATGCACTTGTTCCATACGTGATAATAGCTAGTCCACTTATTCCTAATACCAATTTCTTTCGAATACTAAAACTATACGATTTTTTCTCCCCCACGGTACACCTCTCGCTCATAAAATATGAATTTCTCGGATCTAAATTTACGAATCCAAAAATTTCTCTAGTAATTTTTCAATTTCATCTGCAGTTGAACGATATTGTTCAACCGAGCCACCAAATGGATCGGCGACATCCCCCGCAAAACTGTCTTCCCCTAACGCAAATTCCTTTAATGTAAACACTTTGTCTAGCAGTTCAGGATATTGTGTAATAATTGCTCGCTTATGACTAGCTGTCATCGTTAATACGATCGTCGCCCAATCTAATAACTCCTCTGAGATTGGTTGTGAACGGTGATCACAAGTGATGCCCCGCTCTTTAAGAACTTCGACCGCTTGATGACTCGCTTCACTTCCTGGAGCTGCATAGATTCCAGCTGATTGTACTTCAATTTCATCATTAACTTTTTGCTTAAGTATGGCTTCTGCCATAGGACTTCGGCACGTGTTTCCTGTGCATACGAAAAGTATTCGCTTCATTAAATCGCGTATCCTTTCTAGCTTTACTGCCTAATTTTTTAAGTTTTCTTTTTATTTTACCACAACTTTATTATTTTCAAATCCTACAATTTAGGGCAAAAGTAACTTAACCCCAAATCCAATTAAAATTAATCCGCCGAGAAGTTCACCATACGACCCGATGATACCTTTAAAGCGCGATCCCATCACGAGGCCGGCCCACGACAGAAGCATACTCATTAAGCCAAAAGCAGCCACAGCTATGACGGTTTTAGCTCCTAGCATGCCGAGACTTAGACCAGCGGAAAAGCTATCTAGACTGACACTTAGCGCAAAAACAAATAATCCTAGCCCAACCGGTTTCATCAACCGGCCCTCACCATTTCTTAGTGATGATATAGACATTTGTAAACCGAGAAAAAGAAGGAGTCCTCCTCCTAAATACGTGGCAAACAAGCCAAAATAATTGGATACGAGCTTCCCAGTCACGATTCCTAATAAAGGCATAATAATATGAAAACCGCCAATTACAATACCAATCTTAAACATTTGACGGTATCTTAATCCGACTAATCCCATTCCTAACGCAACTGAGAAGGCATCCATCCCAAGTGCAGTTG
This sequence comes from Alkalihalobacterium sp. APHAB7, assembly GCF_048323755.1. Taxonomy (NCBI): domain Bacteria; kingdom Bacillati; phylum Bacillota; class Bacilli; order Caryophanales; family Bacillaceae; genus Alkalihalobacterium; species Alkalihalobacterium sp. APHAB7. Next base: position 166,105 of record NZ_JBLWFS010000001.1, on the reverse strand, counting down.
CCATAATAAATAGTGTAATTAATTCTCCTCCCAAATGTGACCACTCCTTGTCCGTGCTACTTCAATGTATGCACGTCCAAAGAGAAATAGACAAAGAGATTTTGGGGTGGGCAGGGATGGCACCGCAGTTACCGGGAGCTGGCTGTAAAAAATGTGCAGGCGGTTGACCAATCATCCCCCCGTCAACATAAGCGGACTGAGAGGCCCTTATTTTAATGAAAACCACCTATTTGGAATACTTTGCGGACTGAGAGGCCTTTATATGACTAAACTAAGTTAAAAATAGCTCAAACCCTAGTTAATAAGGGTATTTGAGTCCGGTAAGCTCTATAAATATCCCTTTTTTGCCGAAATAAGGGCCCCTGAGTCCGCTAACAATTGGGGATCGTCACCCGCTTCAGTTTCCTCGATAAATTAAGGCACGCGGACCCTGCCCCCAGTCACGTTCAGTTAACGCAATGGGTTACTAACGTACTGCGGAGCTCATCACAATCTCCAGTTAAATTACTTTTTTACCCGCTGCTTTTTCTAACCGATTCATAATGGCCTCACCTACACCTTGTTTAGGAAAGGTTTCGGCTAGAATAATGTCAATTTCGTGCTCATCAAATTGACGGAGCGTCGCATATAAGTTGCTGGCAACCGTTTCTAAATCTTCTCGAAAGCCACATGTTAGAATGAGGTCTGCTTCATAGTTGCTAACTGCTTCTTCGGTTGTTAATACACCGACCCGTTTTCCTTCTTGACGATACGTATCCACAATCATTTGCAGCCTTTGGGGATAATCAGTAACTAAGTACATCTCAGCATTCGGGGCATAGTGTGTATATTTTACACCAGGAGAACGCGGCGTGTTGCCTTCTTGCTCCAGCGCCGGGTCCACTTTTACAGGGCCTGCGACATGTTCGAGTTGTTCTTTTGTAATTCCGCCTGGTCGTAAAATAACCGGTATGGCTTCAGTACAATCCACAACCGTCGATTCGACACCGACTCCTGTTTTTCCGCCGTCTACAATACCTTTTATTTTTCCATTCAAATCATGGTTCACATGTTGAGCAGTTGTAGGACTTGGCTTCCCAGATACATTCGCACTTGGCGCAGCGACTGGTACATTGGCTTCTTCTAACAATGCTAAAGCAACAGGATGGTCAGGGATGCGGACAGCAACGGTTGATAAATTAGCTGTCACCCGTTGTGAAACGCTGTTGTTACTTGGCAAAACGATCGTTAAAGGCCCAGGCCAGAACGCATCCATCAACATTTCCGCAAGAGTTGGAATCTCCAAAACTAACATTCGCACTTGTTCTTTTGATGCGACGTGAACAATAAGCGGATTGTCACTCGGTCTTCCTTTTGCTGTAAAGATCTTTTCTATCGCGTCATCCATCATTGCATTTCCACCGAGACCATACACAGTCTCGGTAGGAAAGGCGACGACTTCGCCTTGTTTTATCCACAACGCCGCTTCCTTGATTTCACTGCATTTATGTAAGTTATCTTTATTTTTATCCACAATCCAATACACAGTTTGTTTATTACTCACGATTTATCCACCTCATACTCTATTTTCTATTACTTCTCATAACCCTGTCAAACAAAGTCGAAAAACGCTGGAAAACCAACTATTTTAGCTCCTGCTCTTTTTTCAACATTGTACAAAAAGAAAAAGTTACCCACACTTTGTGGATAACCTGTGTATAACTTTATAGATATTAACAGCTTATCTTTCCATTTCCTCTTCATTTCTCCACCTTACTCACATGTGCACACTTCAATTAGTTAAAGGTGCCACGTACTGCAACCCGTACCGCAACCGTACCGCAACGCACTCACTTTCACTCTGCTTTATCTTCTGTTTGTAAGTCGAGCGCCATGAGTTTGGTTACGCCTTTTACGTATTGGCCAAAGTGAGGGGAGTTTTCCACATGTTCTGGGATGTGCTCGTCTTCAATAATTTTAAATCCTAGATATTCAAAGAACTCTAATGAGCGGTGAGTAATTAAATACAGCTGGTCTAATTCCTTTTGTTTCGCATAAGCTAATGCTATTTCTAAAAAATCGAGACCTATTTTTGCATTCCAATGCTCTGATTTGATGACGAGTGAACGAAGCAGTCCGTCGTTTCCAATCGGTTCAATTCCAACTGTTCCTACAATTTCTTTTTCGTCCGTTTCTACAACTAAAAAGTGATCGAGCCTTTTCTCAATTCCTTCTTCTGTTAATCCGGCTTTTGCCACTAGGCGTTGAATAGGTAGTAAATCCTTTGCTTCAGCAATTCGTATAACAATTGACACGAACTCGTCCTCCCTTAAAGTCAGTTATCTATTAACTACAACCATTTATATGAGAGGACTCTATCAAATATTCTACTTTTTCTATTATTAAGCCGTAAACCAACTTTTTACCGTATCAAAGATCTCAAACACAAAGAATTTCACTTCTACTTCATTTTCTACTTCAGCCACGTCATGATCTTCCTCATGTTCTATCGCATCACCATTTGAGAAATCTAAGAAACATAACGGCGGAAATAAAACACACCACCAATTCTCACCGTTGCCACTGCCAAGTGTAATTAACACTGCATTATACTCACCCGCTGGATATACTAAATGTCCATATAATTTCGTTGGAAATTGAACTCTATTAAAATCAACACTAAATGATTGATTGATCCCGTTATTTGCTAGTTTTTTTGCAACAATGGCTTCGATTTCATCTAGATTCGCTTCGATGACATCTTTTGCTTCATCCATTGAGTCGATATGCAGCACCCAATCAGTGATCGTCGCATTGACCTCATCACGAATGTCTCTTTTTAAAATTTGATCTTTAATGGAGTCACTATTGGCAAGGATTCGCAAGCGAATCGCATCCTCTTGGCTCACTTCATCGTGGAAAGAAGCAGCTGCCATATAATTTTGAGACTCCCAATTCATTACTAGAATAAAAACAAAGAATAATAGATAAAAAAGAACTTTAAAATTCATATAAGTGCTCCCACCTTTCTACACCAACAGTGTGGTCCGGGTGAGGCACTTTTAAACCAAAAAGTATTCGACAAATTCAACAATCGTTTTTTCTTGTTAAATAACAACTTCTATACGGCTATAGTCGACCCTACTTCACATACTAGATTTTACCACTCTGCAAAGACCATTCGATCTTTTCCATTCATGTCGAATACAACTTCAACCGCGGCCCCAGGAAGTTTATCTTGTAAAAGTTGTGAGACAGCTCCACCTTGTCCGGCTCCAATTTCAAAGGCAACAATCGCATGTTCACCCGTAACTAGAGGAATTTCATCTGCAAGCCGTCGATAAAAATCCAAACCATCTTCACCGCCATAAAGAGCACTAGCCGGTTCTTTTTCACTGACATACGGTGATAGCGTCTTTTGGTCGGCAATAGGGATGTACGGTGGATTGGAAACGACGATATCGACCTTGTCCTTCGAGTGAATAAGTGGTTGTAGCAAGTCGCCATGGATCCAAGCTACATCTGCACCTAATCTTGTCCCATTTTCTTTCGCGACGGTAAGAGCGGCTTCTGATATATCTACAGCTGTCACTTGCAGCTTTTCACACTCTAACGCAAGGGTAATCGCAATTGCACCGCTGCCTGTGCCGATATCAACGACTTTTAAGGCTGCTTGCTCTCGATATTTGTTTGCAATTCGTTGCAAAACACCTTGAACTAACTCTTCTGTCTCCGGTCTTGGAATCAGTACATCCTGATTGACGATAAAGGTTCGTTCATAAAATTGCTCGACACCCGTTAAATGTTGAACAGGTGTACCATCAGCATAAGCGTGAATATCGGCCATAAAACAGTTTAGCTGTTCTTCAGACAGTTCATCATGCATTGCCATGTAGAGTTGCGTTAAATCTTTTTGTAAATGATGTTTCAATAAAATTTGCGCGACAGGCTGCTCTAAGTTCCGTTCTTCTAAAAAAGAAGAAGCCCATTTAAGGGCTTCGTATACTTTCATCGGTTGCTTCATATTACGAATCAGCCTTTGTCATGAGATCCGCTTGCTCTTCAACGATTAACGTATCGATAATTTCATCGAGTTTTCCTTGAAGAATTTGATCTAATTTCTGTAACGTCAGCCCGATACGGTGATCGGTTACACGGCTTTGCGGGAAGTTATACGTACGAATACGTTCCGAACGGTCACCGGTCCCAACCGCAAGTTTACGGTTTTCTGAGTACTCAGCTTGTGCTTCTTGTTGGAACTTATCATAAATACGCGCACGAAGAACTTTCATCGCTTTTTCTTTATTTTTAATTTGTGACTTCTCGTCTTGACACGATACAACAATCCCCGTTGGAACGTGCGTTAAACGAACAGCAGACATCGTCGTATTTACACTTTGCCCACCAGGTCCACTCGAAGTGAACGTATCGACACGGATATCTTTGTCGTGAACTTCAACTTCAACTTCTTCTGCTTCTGGTAAAACAGCAACCGTGGCTGTTGATGTATGAATACGTCCACCAGATTCCGTTTCAGGAACACGCTGTACACGGTGAGCACCGTTTTCATACTTCAGTTTCGAATACGCACCTTTACCATTAATCATAAAAATGACTTCTTTAAATCCGCCCACACCTGTTGTGTTTGCTTCCATGAGTTCAGTCTTCCAACCTTGCATTTCTGCAAAACGGCTGTACATACGATACAGATCGCCAGCAAATAATGCCGCTTCGTCTCCTCCAGCAGCACCACGAATCTCCATGATAACGTTTTTGTCATCATTCGGATCTTTCGGCAGTAGAAGAATTTTCAAACGTGCTTCAAGCTCCGTTTTTTGTTTTCCTAAATCATTCATTTCTTCTTTTACCATTTCGTACATTTCATTATCAAGCTTTTCTTCAAGCATTGCTTTGGCTTCCTTATATTGCTCCACAACACTCTTATATTCACGATAAGCTTGCACCGTTTCTTCTAAATCGGATTGTTCTTTTGAATATTCACGTAATTTTTTCGAGTCGCTAATGATTTCAGGATCACTTAGCATCTCATTTAATCGATCATATCTGTCTTCTAGTGATTGCAGACGTTCTAACACACGCTTCACCTCATTATTTCAGTCCATAACAGTCTAATTATAGTATAAGCCACCTCTAGAGTCAAAATGAGTATTATGTGAAACTTTCAGTGGCTGCGTCCCTCATCTCCCCAACCGAAAATTAGCTGAACCAATCGGGTTTGTTACTGAGGCCCACACGATGTCGGTCACACAGACGTTGCCACAGGACGTGGCGACCTTAGTCTGTGTTCAAGCGTTTCTCACTTAGCCCTTTTTCTTTCCTTAAAAGCTTGAAGCGGAAGTCAAAGCCCCAGTTAAACGGGGATAAACTTTCACATCTTGAACTTTTCATTACGTCAAACTCCTTATCCATTCAGTCTAACCGCAATTTAGTTCCTTTAACGCATAATTAAGGTTTTTTTACTCTGTCATCATTTGGTTTTCAAAAGCTGTATTCGGGAATAGTAGTAGAGCGAACAGTACATGAAAAGATTGGAATGAGAAAAAGAGGTGACTTAAATGAAGTATGTGATCATTGGCGGCGATGCAGCAGGAATGAGTGCCGCGATGCAAATTGTAAGAAACGAAGATAACCCAACTATTACTACGTTAGAAAGAGGCGGCTATTATTCATATGCACAATGCGGTCTACCTTATGTCGTTGGTGGACATATTCCTTCGACCGAAAAATTAATTGCGCGAGATGTAGAAACGTTTCGTGAAAAATATAAAATCGATGCCCGCACTTATCATGAAGTCAATCAAATCGACACTAACGAAAAAACGGTAAGTGGTTTTAACCTGAAAAATAACGAAAGATTTACGATCGAATATGATAAATTACTTATTGCCACTGGCGCAGATCCTGTTATTCCTAATTGGAAAGGCCGCGATTTAAAAGGTATCCATACGATAAAAACGATACCTGATATTAAAGATCTTCAGGAAAACCTCAGTCAACATGTGAAAAAAGCAACGATCATTGGCGGCGGCTACATTGGCTTAGAGATGGCAGAAAACCTTGTGGATATCGGTCTCGAAGTAGCGATCATTGAACAACAAAATCAATTGGCGACCATTTTTGATGAGGATATGGCAAATCTTATACACGATGAAGCAAAAAAACACGGCGTTCACTTATATTTAAATGAATCGGTTCAATCGTTTGAAGGAGCAGATGGAGTCGTTCAAAAAATAAATACAAACCAACAACAAATCGATACCGATCTTGTCATCATTGCGGTCGGGGCAAGGCCTAATACAGGATTTTTAAAAGATACGGATCTCCATTTTTTCGCAAACGGGGCAATTATTGTAGATGCCTATATGAAAACTAACCTCGAGGATGTGTGGGCTGCAGGAGACTGCGCTACCCAATTTCATCGGGTCAAACAAAAGAACGATCATATTCCTCTAGGTACCCATGCCAATAAGCAAGGAAGAGTTGCCGGGTTAAATATGGTTGGGATCCCCCGACTATTTAAGGGCGTAACAGGAACATCCATCTTGAAGTTCTTTGATCTTACGTTAGCCCGAACCGGTTTGAATGAAACTGAAGTTCAACAATTAGGGTTGAAGTATGAGATCATATCCGGCGAAACCCTGCACATCGCAGGCTATTACCCTGACCCTAAACGGTTACAGTTAAAAATGATATACGACAAAGCAACCACCCGGTTATTAGGAGCCCAAGTGATTGGTGAAGAAGGCGTCGATAAGCGAATTGACGTATTATCTGTCGCTTTACACCACAACATGACAGTAGCTGAGTTAGAGGACTTAGACTTAGCGTATGCCCCGCCTTATAATGGTGTCTGGGACCCTATTCAGCAATTGATTCGCCGGCAACGGTAACCCGGCTTTTGACAGATCGGTTCTATTTAGCTGGGCTTTAGCATTGGTTCAACGCACTTAAGACAGCTCATCTTTTTGTTGCAGTGTTTTTGCTGCCTTTTTGGAACAACTTTTTAACATAAAAAATGAGGTGACTCAGAATGTATTGATACAAAAGCTTCTACCTTTACCAGGCTAGAAGCTCTGATCATACGAACGAGTCAACCTCATTACAAAAGATTATTGTTGTTGTTCCCCTGTATTCAAGTGAATTTGGTATCGCGGAATTCCTTGCCTTAAAGCAGTTCGCAATTCCTGAAGTTTCTTTTCTTTTGCTTTCCCCTGGTAGTTTCCGCCATCATCGACATTCACCCAAGCATGACTTCCAGCTGTAATGATCATTCCTGGTCTAAAGCCTTTTAACTCGATGATTTCTCTAATTTTATCTTGATCTTGGCCTAAGTCTTGCCTGTCCGGTGTTAGTGTACGGAAACTGGCGCTATGATTGACTTCTCCTTCATGTAAAGGCACTGGCCGGTGATTAATGACGTGGTAATTAATCGGACCAGGACCTAACATCCCATAGCTAATGTCTTGACCTGTCACCTGTTGCCCAGACCCACCTGGGTTCCCACCCAACGCTTGTGGCGGATTGGCTGGCGTACAAGCCGTAAGCAGTAAAGCACTCAATCCACAGCCAATTATGAACTTCTTCATTGTAGGGCACCTCCATTGCAACATTCATGAAGCTGCATTTATAGAGTACCCGTAACACGTCATTACTTACTGCACAAATTTACCCAACGTTAACTTCTGACTTTTTCCATTTTTACGAGCTGCGGCTTTTCAGGAACGACGTGACAATGACGACAGCGTGGCTCATAGCTTTCAGAAGCACCCACTAAAATAATCGGGTCATGATAACTTGCCGGTCGACCTTCAATCAAACGCTGCGTTCTGCTCGCTGGTGAACCACAGCAAGGACAAACCGCATGTAATTTTTGTACTTCTTCGGCTAATGATAAAAGTAATGGCATCGGACCAAACGGCTCTCCACGGAAGTCCTGGTCTAATCCTGCACAGATGACTCTCTTTCCTTTATTAGCCAACTCATCGACTACACCGACAATGTTTTCATCAAAAAATTGAATTTCATCAATCGCAACTACTTGTGTATCCTCTTTTACCGAATTTAATATGTCTATAGCTTGCCCTACTGGCTGCGCCATTACTTTAGAGCCACTATGTGAAACGACTTCGACTTCACTGTACCGATTATCGATCACCGGCTTAAAGACTTGTACCTTTAAATTTCCGTAGCTGACTCTTCGGACACGTCGAATCAGTTCTTCTGACTTTCCAGAGAACATACTTCCACAGATAACCTCAATCCAGCCTTCTTTCTTCATTAAGTACATGCAACGTTCCCACCCTTATGCGCGTTTCTATATAAAATGCATCCCTGTCTTTAAGTGACACTGGAGCAAGAGCTTATTTTTTTACCGTTTTTACACTTCTAGATATGAAAAAACAGGCAAGTTGGTACTTGCCTGTATCTTCCTGAGATTATTACTTAAGATTATATTTTTTCTTGAAGCGGTCAACACGGCCACCAGCATCAGCAAGCTTTTGCTTACCAGTGTAGAATGGGTGTGAATCAGCACTAATTTCCACTTTAAGTAGTGGATACTCGTTACCGTCTTCCCACTCAATCGTTTCGTTTGAGTACTTCGTAGAACCGCTTAGAAACTTAAATCCAGTAGTTGTATCTAAGAATACCACTTTACGGTAATCTGGATGGATTTCTGGTCTCATTCGTTCTCAACTCCTTCCGCCCTGAATCTTTTCGAAACAGAGTTAAAATCACACATGACGAAATTATAACAAGGCATAGACCATTTTGCAACTTTATTTTGAATAAAGCTGGCTGGATAAATAAGGAACTTTATCTTCTGCCTTTTTTAAACCCGCTCATTTCTTTTTCCATCGCTTCAAAAAAGTCTTCATTTGTCTTTGTTTCTTTAATTCTGCGAATGAAGTGGTCCATGAAGTCTGGCGAGTCTGTCATCGTTTTGCGAATCGCCCACATTTTTTCTAACTGATCTTTCGGTAATAGAAGCTCTTCTTTACGTGTCCCTGAACGTAATATATCGATGGCAGGGAAAATACGACGCTCAGCCAATTTACGATCTAAGTGCAACTCCATGTTACCTGTACCTTTAAATTCTTCGTAAATGACATCGTCCATTCGAGAGCCTGTCTCCACTAACGCTGTAGCTAGGATCGTCAAGCTTCCACCCTCTTCAATATTTCTTGCAGCCCCGAAGAATCGCTTCGGTCGGTGGAAAGCTGCTGGGTCAATTCCCCCTGATAACGTCCGTCCACTCGGTGGAATGACAAGGTTATAAGCACGCGCCAGTCGAGTAATACTATCCATTAGGATGACGACGTCTTTCTTATGCTCCACAAGACGCATTGCACGTTCTAGAACAAGTTCTGCTACTTTAATATGATTTTCTGGCACTTCATCAAATGTTGAACTAACAACTTCTGCTTTTACAGAACGTTCAATATCGGTTACTTCCTCTGGACGCTCATCAATAAGTAAAACGATCAGTTCCACTTCCGGCTGGTTTTCAGCAATACTGTTCGCCACTTCTTTAAGCAGTGACGTTTTACCTGCTTTCGGCGGCGCTACGATCAGACCACGTTGTCCAAATCCAACAGGTGAAATGACATCGATAATTCGTGATGAAATTTTCTTAGGGTTTGCTGTTTCTAGCTGGATTTTCTCTTCCGGATAGAGCGGAGTCAGTGCCGGAAAGTGAGGTCGTTCTTTTGAAGTGTCCGGGTCTTCACCGTTTACTGCTTCTACATGTAAAAGTCCATGGTAACGTTCGTTTTCCTTTGGCGGTCTTACTTTACCTGAAACTTTATCACCATTTCTTAGATCAAATCGACGAATTTGCGATGCCGAAATATAGATATCTTCTTGACTTGGAAGATAATTGATTGGTCTTAAAAATCCAAACCCTTCTGATTGAATAATTTCAAGAACACCTTCCATAAACATTAATCCATCTTTTTCAGCTTGTCCTTTTAAAATGGCAAAGATTAATTCTTTTTTGTTTAACTTACTATAGTAGGACACCTTATATTCTTTCGCAAGCTCGTAAAGTTCTTTCAGCTTTTTATTTTCTAATTCTGCTAAATTAATTCCCATTGGGACACCACGCTTTTCTTTTATACTAAAAAATACCACTTATTTAAATGTAATAAACACTTTTATACGTCAGCTGCCACACTTATGTATTTTGTGTTAATTTTTATAAATTTTAAATCACCGAATACTGCTCATATGGATCAAAAATGATTTTAACTGAATAAAATGAATAGAATTCATTTGGGAAACGTGTTCTTAATAAAAGAAGGAGTAAAATGAAGTTTAATAGCATTTTGAAAATGTAGGATCTATTTATTTTGCGTATAGTTACTATTTTAACCATACTCTATCGATTTATTCAATTATTCTTTACTAAAATTCATAAAAAATTGCCTTTGTAAAAGGCTGTTTTCGTAAACTTCGTTGCTTTTGAACCGTTTTTTGAAAATAAAATAAAAAAAATTGGATGCCTCAGATTTTCTTGCGGCATCCAATTGACCTTTTATTTAATGACTAAGTCTGGCTTCTTTTTCATGCTATGTTTACCATCTACAAAACGAACAGTTCCTGATTTTGCACGCATAACTAACGATTGTGTTACCGCAGTTGTCCCTTTATAGCGGACACCTCTTAGAAGCTCTCCATCTGTTACACCAGTAGCAGCAAAGATCGCATCATCACCTTTTACTAAATCATCCATCATTAAAATACGAGTTGGATCGTCAATTCCCATTTTACGGCAACGCTCTAACTCTTCTTCGTTTTGTGGTAATAACTTTCCTTGAAGTTCACCACCCAGACATTTTAATCCGACCGCTGCTAGTACGCCTTCTGGAGCACCGCCAGATCCTAACATAATGTCTACACCTGTATCTTCAAATGCAGTATTAATCGCAGCTGCTACATCGCCATCAGGCATAAGTTTAATTCTAGCACCGGCCTCACGAATTTCCTTAATCATTTGTGCATGGCGCTCACGATTTAAGATCGCAACAACTAAATCTTCAATATCCTTATTTTTTGCCTTCGCAACGGCAGCTAAGTTCTCAGCGACAGGTGCATCGATACTCACTTTACCAACCGATTCTGGCCCAACTGCAATTTTATCCATATACATGTCTGGTGCATGTAATAAACATCCGTGGTCAGCAACAGCAATGACAGCCAGTGCATTCCATTGCCCTGATGCTACGATATTGGTTCCTTCTAATGGGTCTACAGCAACATCAACACGAGGGCCATAGCCTGTCCCTAGCTTTTCACCTATGTATAGCATCGGTGCCTCGTCCATTTCACCTTCACCGATAACAACAGTTCCTTTCATCGGAATCGTGTCAAATACATCACGCATAGCTCCTGTTGCCGCTTCGTCTGCTTCATCTTTCTTTCCGCGACCCATCCAACGTGCAGAGGCAAGGGCTGCAGCTTCTGTTACTCGTACAAGCTCCATTGATAGACTTCGTTCCATATCGATTCTCCCCTTTTATATTCTCTCTTATACTATACTACATTCCAGCTTGATGATTGAAGTCTCTAAGAACTTTTTACTTGTTCGGCTTCCTCATCGGACATTTTTTCACGCCATACTTTAGCACCTAAGTTTAACAGTTTATTTTCTAAATCTTCATAGCCGCGGTCCACATGTTCTAGACCTGTTAATTCAGTAACACCATCTGCTAATAAACCGGCAATAACAAGGGCCGCACCGGCACGCAAGTCACTTGCTCTAACTTTTGCCCCTTGAAGTTTCGTAGGTCCAGAGATGATCGCTGAACGCCCTTCCACTTTAACATTAGCCCCCATACGGCGTAATTCATCAATATGCTTAAATCGGGCATTATAAATCGTATCGGTTACAATGCTCGTTCCTTCGGCTTGAGTAAGTAATGTGCTAATTGGTTGCTGTAAATCGGTCGGAAACCCTGGATATACTAAGGTTTTAATATCAACACCTGTCTTAGCAAGGCTATTGTGAATTAACACTTGATCGTCGTTAACCTCAATCTTTAAGCCCATTTCGCGAAGCTTTGCGATTAATGACTCGACATGATATGGGATAATATTATCAATTAAGATTTTTTGCCCAATTGCAGCCGCCATGATCATGTAGGTACCAGCTTCAATTCGATCCGGTATAATGGAATGACGACAACCATGTAATTCATCTACACCGTCTATTCGAATGACATTGGTTCCTACACCTTTAATTTTAGCACCCATGCTGTTAAGCAATGTAGCTACATCAATAATCTCTGGCTCTTTTGCTGCATTTTCAATAATCGTACGACCTTTTGCTTTTACTGCAGCTAACATAATGTTAATTGTCGCGCCGACACTAACGACATCTAAGTAAATTTTTGCGCCTCGCAGTTCATCAGCTCGTAAATAAATGGCTCCTTGCTCATTCGTTACGGTTGCTCCAAGTGCTTCAAAACCTTTAATATGTTGGTCAATCGGTCTTGGCCCTAGATTACAACCACCCGGTAAACCAATTACTGCTTTTTTAAATTTCCCGAGCATCGCACCCATTAAATAGTAGGAAGCACGAAGCTTCTTCACTTTTCCATTAGGCAGAGGCATTGCTACCATATCTTTAGGGTCGACAATCATTTCATGGTCTTTCAACTCGACCTTTCCACCTATTTCTTCTAATAAGTCTGCCAATAATTGTACATCTGATATTCTCGGTAAGTTATCAATCGTCACAGTGGAATCAGCTAATATTGCTGCCGGAATCAGGGCTACAGCACTATTTTTTGCACCGCTAATTTGTACTGTTCCCTCTAGAGGGTAACCACCTTCGATAAGTAATTTCTCCATACTGATTCACTTCCTCATCCAATCTCATCTTTTTTAAAGTGAATGATCTATAGTTTTGCTCATGTTATCATGCACATACTACCCATTATAACCAATTTCAATTCCGATAAAGGCTTTTTTTAAAATTTTAAGTATTTTTTCATATCATTTTGGTAACCTACAAAGGAAAAAAGCTGACTCATACGTGTAGCTCCCTTCCGCACCTGATTAGTAAAATAAAGATATTCTAGCATCAGTAATCGGTATTAGGGTGCCTGACACTAAGGTTGAGTCAGCCGCTTTTCTATTTTAAGGCTCTTCTCTCAAAGATTGTTGCTAATTATTTATGACCGGTAGTCCTGCGGATGTTTGGCTCTTTCACGCATAGCGGGAAGTTTTTGAAAAGGCCCAAAAGCAACAACGGAAACAGCCTATTATAATCTCTTTACTTTTGTTGTTTTTCCCAGTCGGCTAAAAACTTTTCAATTCCTTGATCCGTTAACGGGTGCTTAACGAGCTGGTGAATGACTTTATAAGGGATCGTTCCGATGTGTGCACCTCTTGCAGCTGCTTCACTTACATGAACAGGGTGTCTTATCGATGCAGCAATAATTTCTGTTTGAATTCCATGGACGTCAAAAATTTCAGCAATTTGAGTAATTAAATCTAAACCATTGTGTCCAATATCGTCTAAGCGTCCAAGAAATGGCGATACATATGTTGCACCTGCTCTAGCAGCAAGCAGGGCTTGAACAGCTGAGAAGATAAGTGTCACATTCGTTTTGATTCCTAACTCTGAAAAAGCATGTACTGCTTTTAGTCCGTCGATCGTCATCGGGACTTTAATTGTAATATTCGGAGCAATCGCAGCAAGCTCTTTTCCTTCTTCAATCATTCCTGCAGCATCAGTCGCAATAACCTCTGCACTCACTGACCCTGAAACAATTGCTGTAATTTCACGTAAACGTTCATGAAAATCAACACCTTCTTTAGCAACAAGTGAAGGATTTGTCGTCACTCCTGCTAAAATACCTAGATCATTCGCTTCGCGAATTTCATTAATATTTGCTGTATCGATAAAGAATTTCATATTGCTCCCCCTATCCATCATTATTGATTTTCATTTTTCTACACTTAATAATGAAGAGTTAAAAGCAGACTTGACTTCTGCTTTTAACTCTTGCTGATGCAAAATTATGCTTATGCTTTATTTGAAGAACCAAATTCACGCATTTTGCCTTTAACTGTTTCTTTAATTGCATCACGTGCAGGCCCTAAGAATTTTCTTGGGTCATAAAGATCAGGCTTTTCAGCTAAAACTTCACGTACTGCTTTCGCTGAAGAAATTTGGCTTTCTGTATTTACATTGATTTTCGCGTGACCATACTCGATCGCTTTTTGAACATCTTTTGTTGGAATACCTGTTCCACCATGAAGAACTAACGGAATACCAACCAATTCATCGATTTCTTTCATACGATCAAAACCTAAGTTAGGCTCACCTTTATATGGACCGTGAACTGAACCTAATGCAGGCGCGAAGCAATCTACCCCTGTTTCACGAACTAATTGCTCACACTCTGATGGAATCGCGTATGCCGCTTCTGCTTCATCAACGACTAAATCATCTTCTTGACCACCGATACGTCCAAGTTCAGCTTCAACAGATACTCCTAGAGCATGTGCGACAGCAACAACTTTGTTCGTTAATGCGATGTTTTCTTCAAGCGGATGGTGAGATCCGTCGATCATAACGGAAGTAAAACCAGCGTGAATAGCCTCTACACACTTTTCGAAGCTAGATCCATGGTCTAAGTGGATAGCTACTGGAACCGTAATATTGTAATCTTCCATTAAAGATTTTACCATATTTACAACTGTTTTGAACCCACCCATGTAGCGAGCAGCACCTTCGGATACTCCACAAATCACTGGAGATTTTTCTTCTTCAGCCGCTAATAAAATCGCTTGAGTAAACTCCAAGTTATTTAAGTTAAATTGTCCAACAGCGTACTTTTCAGCCTTTGCTTTTTTAAGCATTTCTGTCATTGAAACTAAAGGCATTTCTTCATCCTCCTTAAATTAAAGCTACATCTAGCCATCTTAACTTACCGATATTTGCGGGTAAATTCTTTTTCAAGTTACCCTTAATGAGAAAAAAATATCCAAAATAAATAGTATGTATTCTAATCATTTCCTTGAATGGTAAGCTTAAGATGACCGTACCTCATTATAGCACATCAATGCTCTTTGTAAAAAAGGAGACTGTGTTAATTCTTTTAGGCGAATTTTTGTCTATCGACTATCTTTATCCGATGTTTTTTGATTTAAAGTTTTCTTTAATGACATTACGCACATCATCAATATCAAAAGGCTTAGCGAAGTGATTAATCGCGCCTAAGTTAAGTGCTTCATTAATCATATTTAATTCTCCGTACGCTGTCATCATCATGACATCGACAAACGGTTTGATTTCCTTAATGCGCTTTAGAATTTCAAGCCCATCCATTCCAGGAATTTTCATATCTAATAAAACGAGGTCCGGCACTTCCTCTTCTACAATTTTCAGCGCTTGCACTCCGTTAGCTGCCTGAAACATTGTATAACCATCTTTTTGAAGAATTTCATTTAATAACACACGAATTCCATACTGATCGTCTACGACTAAGATTTTTTTTGGCAATGGTTTACCCTCCTGTTTTTTTATCTATTATTTAGGTTGTATTCTTTTCATTTAATTCCAATTATTTATATTCTCTATATATTTGTGATTTTCCTCTTTTTTGGTTATATTCAATGAGAAAATTATTTAAAATTAGAGGAGTATTCGAAAATGATACAAATATTCACAACCCAATTGAGCGGAAAAATGAAAGCGATAAAAGAAAAACATGAGGAAGTGATTGAAGATTGCAGCCGTATGATTGCCCAATCTGTTGTCAGCGGACATTCGATTTTTTTATTTGCTGTAGGCGAAATGAAAAGTGTCATTCCTCAGTTTATAGATGGCAGCGATGGCTTTACCAATGTAAACATAATCGAGACGTCGAAGGATCTGCCTACAATAGAAGATCAAGATACCATCTTCATCTTTTCCCCTTCTAGTCACAACGAAGCTGCACTTGAAATGGCGCATGCATTAACAGCTGTAAATCAAGCCTTTATTGCTATTATTGGTGCTACTGACAAAGATCATGCAGATGGTGGTTTACATTCGCTAACAGACCTCACGATTCAATTACAAACTAGTCCAATGGTTCCTACCGATGAAGGATCTCGTGTTGGAACGCCGACAGCCCTTCTTGCGCTGTACGTCTTCCATTGCCTGCACTTAACAACCGTAGATATTTTAACTGAATACGAGTGCCGATAACTTTACGTTACCCTTTGCCAAATCACTTTCGCATCAAAAAAATAGAAAAAAACGAGTAGATCACACGTATCTTACTCGTTTTTTTGCTTTTAATATTGAATTTGATGTTATTTAGCTCTTAAACTGCACCGTTTGAAGTCGTTTCTTTTACAACCGCGCCTTTATTTAATGATGCGTTAATAAATTCACGGAATAACGGTTGTGGTCTTGTCGGTCTTGAAACAAACTCTGGATGGAACTGAGATGCTACGTAAAACGGATGGTCTTGGATTTCAATGATCTCTACTAAGCGACCATCTGGGCTCGTCCCCGAGAAAACAAATCCTTTTTCTTCCATTTGCTGACGGTACTCATTGTTGAACTCGTAACGATGACGGTGACGCTCGTAAACCACTTGTTCATTGTACGCTTGGTGAGCGACACTACCATCAACTAATTTACAAGGGTACAGCCCTAGACGTAACGTGCCGCCCATATCTTCAACATCTTTTTGCTCTGGTAAAAGGTCAATAATTGGATAGTTTGTTTCTGGATTTAACTCAGCTGAGTTTGCTCCTTCTAGTCCGAGAACGTTGCGTGCAAATTCGACTGAAGCTAATTGCATTCCTAGGCAGATTCCTAGCATTGGCACTTTATTTTCTCTTGCAAACTGAAGCGCTGCAATTTTCCCTTCAATACCGCGGTCGCCGAAACCACCAGGAATTAGAATTCCATCAGCATCTCCAAGTAATTCTTTGACGTTCTCTGTTGTTACTTCTTCAGAGTTTACCCATTTGATTTCAATGTCTGAATCAAATGCGTATCCTGCATGGCGAAGTGCTTCTGCTACTGATAAATATGCATCTGGTAATGCTACATATTTACCAACAAGAGCAATCTTCGTTTTCTTCGAGAGATTTTGTACTTTATTAACAAGTGCCTGCCACTCGACCATGTCCGCATCGCCACATTGTAGACCTAAGTAGTTACATACAATATCATCTAAGTCTTGAGCTTGAAGGTCTAATGGAACTTGATATAATGTATCTGCATCACGCGCTTCGATTACCGCATTTTTATCAATATCACAGAATAACGCAATTTTTTCTTTCATTTCTTGAGGAACTGGTTTTTCCGTACGAACGACGATCACATTTGGCTGAATTCCTAGGCTGCGAAGTTCTTTTACACTATGTTGTGTCGGTTTTGACTTCATTTCACCAGCAGCTGCTAAGTAAGGAATTAACGTACAATGAACATACATGACATTGTTTACGCCAACGTCACTTTTTATTTGACGGATCGCTTCAAGGAACGGTAAGCTCTCGATATCGCCTACAGTACCACCAATTTCCGTAATAACAACATCTGCTTTTGTTTCACGAGCAGCACGGAATACGCGCTCTTTGATTTCGTTTGTAACATGTGGAATAACTTGTACCGTTCCACCTAGGTAATCTCCGCGGCGTTCTTTTTTAATAACGGTCGAGTAAATCTTACCCGTTGTAACGTTACTGTTTTGGCTTAAGTTAATATCGATAAAACGCTCATAGTGACCTAAGTCTAGATCGGTTTCCGCCCCATCATCTGTTACAAAGACTTCCCCGTGCTGATATGGGCTCATTGTTCCTGGGTCCACGTTAATATAAGGGTCGAATTTTTGAATTGTTACTTTTACCCCTCTATTTTTTAATAAACGTCCAAGTGAAGCGGCTGTAATTCCTTTTCCTAATGAAGATACAACGCCTCCGGTAACAAAAATATACTTCGTGCTCAATCTCATCTACCCCTTTTGAAAAAATATTTATCTGTAAAAAAATTAAAATAAATTCCATTCATCGGTTGGCTCAATATGTAACTGTATGTCGGTTAGTATATCCTTGTATTGGCGAAAGAACCCAATAAAAAAACAAAAGTGAGACTTCTCCCTAAAAAAAGGGGGCGCTCACTTTTGTTAAATCTACAGTTTATATATTCGAATATTTAATTCTTCTTCAATAGCCCAAAAATGATTTTACCTAGTTCGACAAGAAAAGTCAAGATTATATATTATAATCGTAACTTTAATTGTTACGCTCGTCGGTTTTCAATGAATAACTATTAACTTAATTCCTCGTCCTCTTCAACAGCTTCTTCATCTTCTTCAAACTCTTCCTCTTCATCATCCGAAAAGCCGTCTAAATCTTCTTCTTCAAAATCATCGCTGTCTTCATTATCTGCTAATTCATCCAGCTCGTCCTCGATTTCTTCAAATTCATCTTCGAATTCCTCGAACTCCACATCAACTTCAAAGTCATCTTCTTCAGTGCTTTTCGCTTTTTTACGCGGCTTTGCTGTAATGATATCTTCTTCAATTTTTTCAATCGGATACCACGCCTTAAGGCCCCATTCGTTATTGCCAATGCACATAAATCGGCCGTCGACGTTTAAATCTGTATAAAGGTATGAGATGCGCTTTTTCTTTTCTTCTTCTGACATACCTTTTATTTCAACTACTCGGTTTAGTAAGTCAAAATAATTAAAGGTTTGTTGTTTATTTTCTTTTAAAACATGATAGGCCACTTCAACCATTGATAGTTCTGCTAGTTCTTCACGGCTGTATGCACTAATACTCATACTCACGCACTCCTTTGTCATTTCGTTCATCTATTATGTAAAACTCTAGTTTAGCTAGTTAAAAAATCATACTTTTCATTATAAACATATTTTAAGGTAATATGCTAGAAATGTTAAAAAAAATTCTAAAATCTACTACTTGACGCAAGGACTGAGTCAATTGCTACATTGCTGTTATTATCGGCGAACGAATAAATGACTATGGTTTTGGTTTTATTGTCTGATTTCGTAAGTTTATTGTCCAGCGCTTCTTTTGAATGGAAAATGGGTTAATTCGTGACTTCATACTAGTAACAGACTCTAGCGGATCACTACTATAGTAGGGTGCCCCTAGTTCCCAAATGTACTACAAAATGGAGAAAAATTCCTGTTAGCTGAAAAAGAAGCTGACTCGGAGGCGTCTGTCAGCTCTTCGCTGTTGCAAACACTTTGAGTCAGCTTCAATTTCCTTTAGAAGGTCGTTTCTTTTTTCTTACATATTACGACGGTATTGGCCACCGACTTGATATAATGCTGATGTGATTTGACCAAGGCTTGCCACTTTTACAGTTTCCATTAGTTCAGCAAAGATGTTTCCACCGCTCATTGCTGTTTCTTGAAGACGTTTTAAAGCAGCTGCTGCCTCGTCTTTATGAAGCTCTTGGAACGCTCTTAAGTTCGTAATTTGTTGTTCTTTTTCTTCTTTCGTTGCACGAGCTAATTCCATTTCAAACTCTTCTTCTTCTGGTTGGTTAGGATTAATGTACGTGTTCACACCAATGATTGGTAATTCACCTGTGTGCTTTTGCATCTCATAATGCATGGACTCTTCTTGAATTTTCGAACGTTGATACTGAGTTTCCATTGCACCTAACACGCCACCACGATCGTTGATGCTTTCTAACTCGCGAAGTACGGCTTCTTCAACTAAGTCTGTTAGCTCATCAATGATGTATGAACCTTGAAGTGAGTTTTCGTTTTTCGCAAGTCCTAACTCTTTTGTAATGATCATTTGGATCGCCATCGCACGACGAACAGATTCTTCTGTTGGTGTTGTGATCGCTTCATCGTAGGCATTCGTGTGTAACGAATTACAGTTATCGTAGATTGCCATTAACGCTTGAAGTGTTGTACGAATGTCATTAAAGTCAATTTCTTGAGCATGTAATGAACGACCTGACGTTTGGATATGGTACTTTAGCTTCTGACTGCGGTCATTTGCAGCATATTTTTTATTCATAACTGTTGCCCAAATACGACGAGCAACACGGCCAATTACTGTATACTCAGGATCTAAACCGTTACTGAAGAAGAATGATAAGTTTGGAGCAAAGTCATCAATGTTCATCCCACGGCTTAAGTAGTACTCTACATACGTAAAGCCGTTAGCTAGTGTAAATGCCAACTGACTGATCGGGTTCGCTCCAGCTTCAGCAATGTGATAGCCTGAGATTGAAACCGAATAGTAGTTCCGTACTCTTTGATCGATGAAATATTGTTGAATGTCACCCATCATACGAAGAGCAAACTCAGTTGAGAAGATACACGTATTTTGGCCTTGGTCTTCTTTTAAAATATCGGCTTGAACGGTACCACGAACGGTTTGAAGTGTATATTCTTTCACTTGTGCTACTTCTTCTGCAGTAGGTTTTCTACCGTTTTCTTCTTCAAACTTTTGTAATTGCTGCTCAATGGCTGTATTCATAAACATCGCTAGAATGATCGGTGCTGGACCATTAATCGTCATTGAAACGGACGTTGATGGTGCACATAAATCGAAACCAGCATATAGTTTCTTCATATCATCTAATGTACAAATGCTTACTCCACTCTCACCAACTTTACCGTAAATGTCCGGACGGTGATCTGGATCTTCTCCATATAATGTAACGGAGTCAAACGCTGTACTTAAACGTTTTGCATCGTCATCTTTGGATAAATAGTGGAAGCGGCGGTTTGTACGTTCTGGTGTACCTTCACCTGCGAACTGACGCTTCGGATCTTCCCCTTTACGTTTGAATGGGAATACTCCAGCTGTGTAAGGAAATGAACCAGGAACGTTTTCCTTCATCGACCAATTTAAAATTTCGCCCCAGTCTTTGAACTTAGGTAGAGCTACTTTAGGAATTTTTAATCCAGATAAACTTTCTGTTGTCAGTTCGGTCACAATTTCTTTATCACGGATTTTCGTAACGAAAGAGTCTCCTGAATATTTTTCTTTCAAGCTTTCCCAATTATCAAGAATCGATTTTGCTTGTGGGTCAAGCTTGCTTTCGTAATGTTCTTTCGTTTGTTCTAGTTGAGCTATAACGCTCTCGTCCGCATTTCCTACTTCTTGAAGAGCTGAGATTGTTCCTGTAATTTGGAATAACTTGCGTGCGACTTCTACTTGCTCTTCTGTAACTTTTTTATACTCACGGATCGATTGAACGATTTCACGTAAGTAATGTGTTCTGTCTGGTGGAATGATTAAGTTATCCTTTACAACATCTTTACTTGTTTCAATGTTTGTTACCCAGTCTGTTCCACACTTTGTATTTAACGTATCTACGATTGCTTTAAATAGTGTGTTTGTACCAATATCGTTGAATTGGCTCGCAATTGTACCGTACACTGGCATGCTTTCTAAGTCTTGCTCAAATAAGTTACGGCTGCGTTGGTATTGTTTACGCACGTGACGAAGTGCATCTTCTGAACCTTTACGTTCAAATTTATTGATCGCAATGAGGTCTGCAAAATCGATCATATCGATTTTTTCTAGCTGTGTAGGAGCACCGAACTCACTTGTCATGACATACATTGCTACATCAGAAATCTCTGTAATTTCAGCGTCACCTTGACCAATACCACTTGTCTCAACGATCACAAGATCATATCCTGCTGCTTTTGCTACGTTAATTGCGTCTTGAATGCTTTCAGAAATCTCACTTCTTGAGCTTCTTGTCGCTAAACTACGCATGAACACACGTGACGTATTAATGGAATTCATACGAATACGGTCACCTAATAGTGCTCCACCCGTTTTTTGTTTTGTTGGGTCGATAGAAAGGATAGCGATTGTTTTTTCAGGGAATTCATTTAAGAAACGACGCACGATTTCGTCTGTTAATGAACTTTTACCTGCTCCACCTGTTCCTGTAATCCCAAGGACCGGAACGTTTTGCGTCATTTGTTTTAGTTCATTTAAAGTTTTTTCAGCTGTTGATGCAGCTTCATTTAAGCCTACTGCTTGTTGTTCCGCTAGTGAGATGAGTCTTCCGACAGCACGAGCATTTTTTTCTTTTAGTTGATCCATTTCGTTTGAAAGGTCACGTACAGTTGGGAAGTCGCAATCTGCAAGCATTCCGTTGATCATTCCTTGAAGACCATGTTGACGACCGTCTTCTGGAGAGAAGATCCGCGAGATTCCATACTCGTGTAATTCTTTAATTTCTGGAGGTGTAATTACTCCACCACCGCCCCCGTATACGCGAATGTGGCCAGCACCTTTTTCTTGCAGTAAGTCATACATGTACTTGAAGTATTCCATGTGACCGCCTTGGTAAGACGAGATCGCAATTCCTTGTACATCTTCTTGAATTGCCGCTTCAACAACTTCTTCAACTGAACGATTATGACCTAAGTGAATAACCTCAGCTCCACTTGCTTGAAGAATACGTCTCATAATATTAATCGATGCATCATGTCCATCGAATAAACTTGAAGCTGTTACAAATCGTACTGCGTGTTTTGGACGATAAATTTCAACCGTTTGCATACTTAATTCCACCCTTTCCCTCTACATTCCTGATGGTTATTTAATAATGCCTTTTAAAATTTGTTCTATTTGAAGCTCCGTATACTGTTCTAATGTAAATTGCTTTTTCAATACCCAGCGTCTAAACGTCCACATATGTCCTTGAACAAGAATGTTATGAGCAACCAGCTTAATTTCAGCTTCTTCCTCTAAATCGAGCAAGCCGTCTTGAACGCAATCTCGGACGATCGTTTCGATCATTTCGGTCATTTCATTTTCTTTTTGTAGTACATATGGTAACGCTTCTTTTGGTAATGATTTGGCTTCTTGGTACATGACAAGTACTTCGTCTTTCATTTCGTCAACGACTTTAAAATAAGAAGCAATGGCTTGCTTAAGCCTATCTATTCCCGAGCTGTCATTATCTAAATATTGTTTCAGGCGATCACGAACTTCCTCATAAATCGCATCACAGACAAGATATAGAACATCTTCTTTTGAACCAATGTATTCGTAAAGTGTCCCAATACTGAACCCTGACTCTTTTGCAATTTCTCGAGTGGTCGTTCTGTGAAAGCCCTTCTCTTTAAATAAGTTAACTGCACCTTTGATCATTTGCTCGCGTCGCTTTTTAATGAGCTGTTGATCCTTTACCATCGAAGGCACTTTCTTTTTTCGCAATATAAGACACCTCACTTTATTCCGGTAGCAGGTACCTTTATCCCTGTACTGTATTAAAGGTACCTGCTACCGTCTCTCTTTTTCTATAGAATGAATTAGTCTGCTAGAAGCATTTTTGAGATAACGAGACGTTGGATTTCGTTCGTTCCCTCGTAGATTTGCGTAATTTTTGCATCACGCATGTAACGCTCTACTGGGTAATCTTTCGTATAACCGTATCCACCGAATACTTGAACAGCTTCTACTGTCACTTCCATTGCGATGTCTCCAGCGAATAGTTTTGACATCGCTGCCTCTAGCGCGTTTGGAATTCCTTCACTTTTTTGCCAAGCCGCTTGATATGTTAATAGGCGAGCCGCTTCGATTTTTGTAGCCATATCTGCTAGTTTGAAGCCAATCCCTTGTTGTGCTCCGATTGTTTTACCAAATTGTTTACGCTCTTTCGCATAGCCGACAGCAGCATCTAATGCACCTTGTGCAATTCCTAATGCTTGAGCAGCGATACCGTTACGCCCGCCATCTAGTGTCATCATGGCAACCTTAAATCCTTCGCCTTCTTTACCAAGAATGTTTTCTTTTGGTACACGTAAATCTTCAAAGATGATCTCAGCTGTAGGCGATGAGCGAATTCCTAATTTCTTTTCTTTCTTCCCTACTGAGAATCCTGGCATATCGCCTTCTACGATAAACGCTGTGATTCCTTTGTGCTTTTTATCTGCATCTGTTACAGCGAAAACAACATAAATGTCTGCAACTCCACCGTTTGTAATGAAGATTTTAGAGCCGTTTAAGATGTAGTGGTCTCCATCTTCTTTTGCTGTTGTTTTCATGCTCGCTACGTCAGAACCTGCACCCGGCTCCGTTAAACCGTAAGCACCGATACTGCGGCCTTCTGCTAATGCACGTAAATATTTTTGCTTTTGCTCTTCTGTTCCGAACTTGTAGATTGGCCAGCTGCAAAGTGAAACGTGTGCTGATAGTGTAACACCTGTCGAAGCACAAACACGTGAAAGCTCTTCAACAGCGATAGCGTAACTTACATAGTCCGCTCCAATTCCGCCGTACTCTTCCGGGAACGGGATACCTGTAATACCAAGCTCAGCCATTTTATCAAAAATAACACGGTCAAAACGCTCTTCTTCATCACGCTCTTCAGCCGTTGGTGCTACTTCATTTTCAGCAAAGTCTCTAATCATTTTTCTTAGCATTTCTTGTTCTTCTGTTAATTGAAAGTTCATTGTTATCTCTCCCTTTGGTTTTTAGTTTCTCAAACTTATTGATCATCGTCATTATTAGACGTTTTTATAAAAAGACTTTAATTAATCAGCCATCAAATACTTGTTAATAACCAACTTCTGAATTTCACTTGTTCCTTCATAGATTTCAGTTACTTTTGCATCTCGGAAGAAACGCTCTACTGGATATTCTTTCGTATAGCCATAGCCACCGAATACTTGAACCGCCTCAATTGCAACTTCAACTGCTGTACGTGATGCAAACAGTTTTGCCATTGATGCTTGTTGACCACATTTTAGACCACGATCTTTTAGATTAGCTGCTTGATAGACTAATAGTCTTGCAGCTTCCACTTTTGTCGCCATATCCGCTAATTTAAAGCCTATACCTTGTTGAGTTCCAATCGCTCGGCCAAATTGCTTACGCTCTTTCGCATAATTCGTAGCTGCTTCTAAAGCTGCTTCTGCAATGCCTAAAGCTTGCGCTGCAATTCCAATACGGCCATTATCTAAGTTAGACATCGCGATCTTAAATCCTTCGCCTTCTTGACCGAGAAGATTTTCTGCTGGTACGATGGCATCTTCAAACATAAGCATAACCGTATTTGACCCGTGAAGACCCATTTTCTTTTCTTTCTTACCTACTGTAAATCCAGGTGTATCTTTCTCAACGATAAACGCAGAAATTCCACGTGAACCTGCTTGAGGGTTCGTTGAGGCAAAGACCACATACGTATCCGCTTCTCCACCATTTGTAATGAAGACTTTAGAGCCATTTAAAACGTAGTGATCGCCTTTTTTCACCGCAGACGTTTTTAAGCTTCCCGCATCTGATCCTGCGCTCGGCTCTGTTAAACCGAATGCTCCTAGAAATTCACCTGACGCTAATTTAGGTACATATTTTTGTTTTTGCTCTTCTGTCCCAAAGTAAAGAATTGGATTTGTACCAACCGAAGTGTGTACAGATAAAATAACTCCAACTGTTGCGCTTACTTTCGACAACTCATTAATCGCAATAATATAAGAAGTAAAGTCCATTCCTGCTCCGCCAAACTCTTCAGGAATTGGAATTCCCATTAAACCAAGCTCACCCATTTGGTTTACAATCTGACGAGGAAATGTATCGTTTTCTTCCATTTCTTCAATAAAAGGAGTAATTTGTTCGTTTGCAAAATCACGAACCATTTTTCTCATCATTTCTTGTTCTTCTGTAAAACGTAAATTCATTTTGATCACTCCACTTTTATAAAATCTTAGTTGTAGACATAGAAGCCGCGACCTGATTTCTTACCAAGCCATCCAGCTTTAACGTATTTGCGAAGTAATGGACAAGGACGATACTTGTCGTCACCAAAACCTTCGTGTAATGTTTCCATGATGTATAAGCAAGTATCTAAACCGATAAAGTCAGCGAGTGTTAAAGGTCCCATTGGGTGGTTCATCCCTAACTTCATAACTTCATCAACAGCTTCTGGAGTTGCAACACCTTCAAATACCGTATAGATTGCTTCATTGATCATTGGCATTAAAATTCGGTTTGAAACAAATCCTGGGAAGTCGTTAACTTCAACTGGGATTTTACCTAATTGACGAGATAGATCTTCAATCATACCGTATACTTCGTCACTTGTTGCTAGACCACGAATGATTTCAACTAGTTTCATAACAGGTACTGGGTTCATAAAGTGCATACCGATTACTTTTTCCGGACGATTCGTTACAGCTGCAATTTCTGTAATTGGTAATGATGATGTATTGGTTGCTAAAATTGTATGTTCAGGTGCAATCTGATCTAATTCACGGAAGATCTTTTGCTTGATGTCCATGTTTTCAACTGCAGCTTCAATCACTAAATCTACTTTTGCCGCATTTTGAAGATCTGTTGAAGGCTTAATACGTGCAAGGATCGCGTTACGCTCGTCTTCTGTCATTCTGCCTTTTTCCACTTGGCGATCTAGGTTTTTCGTAATCGTGTTCATTCCTCTTTCAACGAATTCAGCCTTTAAGTCATGCATAAACACTTGAATTCCAGCCATTGCATGAACTTGAACGATTCCTGACCCCATTTGTCCTGCACCAATTACCATTACTGTTTGTACTGTCATTTTTCTTCTCTCCAATCTCACTATTTATTTCAAAAGAATTTAGTTTAGCTTGCTATTGTGAAAAAAACCTTTCGTGGACTTTGCACTTCTCTTGGCATTCATAAGTCTCTTCCTTAGAGGCGGGAGAAGCACGATACCGAAATTAGCGGACACACAGGCCTTTATTTTCGGAAAAAGTCGCTTTTTTCTTATGGTAACGGACTCTGAGGCCTTTATTTATTAATTTTCCTACCTTATATGGGCAATTTTAAGTAAATAAGGGCTTCTCAGTCCGCTAAGTGCTTAAAATTGCTGTTTTTTGTGGAAATAGCGTCTTCTGAGTCCGCTAAAATAGATCGGATACTAGCTTCGTAGAATACAAGTCAGTTTTTGCTCTCATGCGGAGGAGCTCCAGTTCTTACGACGCTAAACGACCGCTTCCGCTTTTCTATTAAACTTCGATCATGATGGCGTCGCCTTGGCCGCCGCCGCTGCAAATGGAGGCAATTCCAATTCCGCCACCTCGACGCTTCAATTCGTAGGCAAGGGTTAAAATAACACGAGTTCCACTTGCACCAATTGGGTGTCCAAGGGCAACAGCGCCACCGTTTACATTTACTTTTTCAGGATCTAAGCCTGCTAACTGGTTACTAGCAAGTGCTACAGCTGCAAAAGCTTCGTTCACTTCAAATAAATCAATTTCTTCTAGTTTTTTCCCTGTTTTTTCTAACAGTTTATTAATAACTAGGCCCGGTGTTTTCGGGAAATCTTTTGGTTCGATTGAAATCGCGGAGTGACCGATAATCTTTGCTAACACTTCTTTCCCTTCTTTAGTCGCACGGTCTTCCGACATAAGGACAAGTGCACCTGCACCATCATTAACCCCAGGAGCATTTCCTGCAGTGATAGAGCCTTCTTTACCAAATACAGGTTTTAATTTATTCAATCCTTCAACTGTTGTTCCAGCGCGAGGTGCTTCATCTTGTGAAACGACCATTGGGTCCCCTTTTCGTTGTGGTACTTCAACCGGAACAATTTCTTCAGCAAATTTGCCTTCTTCGATCGAAGCGAGCGCTCGCTCATGACTTCTGCATGCCCATGTATCTTGCGCCTCACGCGTAAGACCAAGTTCCTCTGCAACTGAATTTCCGTATGTTCCCATGTGAACTTTGTTAAATGAGCAAGTTAATCCATCGTGTACCATTAAATCGACTGCTTTGCTGTCACCCATGCGCATTCCCCAACGTGCATTTGGAATAAAATATGGCGCATTACTCATTGATTCCATTCCACCTGCTACGATCACATCTGCATCGTTCGCGCGAATAATTTGGTCGGCCATTGTTACACTACGCATGCCAGATGCGCAAACCTTGTTAATCGTTTCCGTGTGGACGTGCCAAGGTAATCCTGCATAATCACTCGCTTGACGGGAAGGAATTTGTCCTTGTCCTCCTTGAAGAACATTTCCCATGATCAATTCTTGAACATCGTTAGGATCGACATTTGCACGACTTAAAGCTTCTTTAATCGCAATTCCACCCAGTTGACTTGCCGTTAAAGAAGATAATCCACCACCAAATTTCCCAAATGGTGTTCTTGCCCCTCCAACAATAACAGTTGTTGACATTGTATGTTTCCCCCTCATTTCGACCGAGCGTTCGCTCGACTATTATCTAAAAAAAATAACTCACTAAAAAAAAGACACAGACTGACAATGTTTACGCTTTCATTAGCTATATTAATAAAGTATTCACTGCATGATGTATAAGTTCGAGGCTGACTTAAAAAAGGCAGCCTCTACTCTTATATACTATTGTAGTACTTTTTCTTCTTGTTTCACAATAGATTTTTCTAAAATTTCTGCAAGATCCATTGTTTTTACTGTATCTTCTACTTCTTTCGCTTTCGTTCCATCACTTAACATCGTTAAGCAGTATGGACATGCACTACCGATCACGCTCGGATTTACTTCTAGCGCTTGCTCAGTACGGGCAATGTTAATACGTTGTCCAGAATGATCTTCTGTCCACATCATACCTCCACCAGCACCACAGCACATACCGTCTTGACGATTACGTTCCATCTCGACAACCTTCACTCCAGGGACCGCTTCTAAGATTTCTCTTTGCGGACTATATACATCATTGTAGCGTCCTAGGTAACAGGAGTCATGGTAAACGATCGTTTCATTGACTTCATATTTAGGTGTAATTTTACCTTCTTTGATCAGTTGCGCTAGAAGCTCTGTATGGTGATATACTTCCACACCTTCTAAACCAAAGTCAGGGTACTCATTTTTAATTGTATTGTAAGCATGCGGATCGATCGTTACAATCTTTTTCACTTCATGCTTTTGGAACATTTCAATATTCGCTTGTGCAAGCTCTTGGAATAAGAACTCGTTACCAATACGACGAGGCGTGTCACCAGAGTTCTTTTCTTTACTTCCGATAATTGCAAATTTCACGCCAGCTTCATTTAATACTTTCGCAAATGATTGAGCGATTTTTTGGCTTCGCTTGTCGTAAGATCCCATGGAACCAACGAAGAATAGATATTCGAATTCTTCACCAGCTTTTTGCATTTCTTTAACTGTTGGTACGTGAATATCATCACGTCCATCACGCCAGTTTTCACGCTCTTTACGGTTAATTCCCCAAGGGTTTCCTTGACGTTCAATGTTAGAAATAGCACGCTGCGCTTCAGCTGGCATTTTTCCTTCAGTTAAGACAAGGTAACGACGCATATCAATGATTTTATCAACGTGTTCATTCATAACTGGACATTGATCTTCACAGTTACGACATGAAGTACAGGCCCAAAGTTCTTCTTCCGTAATGACATCACCAATTAAGTTAACATCATAACCAGCCGCAACTTCTTGGCCTCCAGCTGCTTGAGCAGCCATTTGATTTCCTGTTGTATGGCTAAATGCAAAAGCAGGTAACCAAGGTGTACGAGATGTTACAGCGGCACCTTTTTCTGTTAAATGGTCACGAACTTTGATCATTAAGTCCATTGGCGAGAGCATCTTTCCAGTCCCTGTTGCCGGACACATATTTGTACAGCGTCCACATTCAACACAGGCATAAAGGTCAAGTAACTGCTGTTGAGTAAAATCTTCTACTTTACCAACACCAAACACTTCTACATCCTCTTCTTCAAAGTTGATTGGCTTCAGTCTTCCAACCGGACCACCTTTTTTGAAGAATACATTGAACATCGCAAACACTTCGTGTGCTTGTTTCGACTGTGGTACAAATACCATGAAAGTTAGAACTGTAACTAGGTGAATCCACCAAGAAGCATAGAATAAAGCCGTGCCAACTGTTGTTCCTACACCAGCAAATACAGTCGCAATGATACTAGAAAAAGGAGCATACGCGTAGTTTGCTTCATAACCAAACATAATTCTTTCAAAACCAAGCGTCAACAGGATCGTTGCCGATAAGGTAGACAATGCGATATATACAAAAAGAGCTTTTCCATCTTTCTTCCATTGCAAGCGGTTTAGCTTTTCCCCGTAACGACGGTAGCAAGCATAAAGAATGGCAACGGTCATTAGGAAGGCCGTCCACTCCTGCATCGCATGGAAAGGCTTGTGCAAGGCACCTATCGGATACTGATAGCCTTCAATAAAACCTTTAATGATGATTTCAATTAATCCGACTTGGATAATAAAAAATCCATAGAACATGATTAAATGCATAATCCCACTTTTCACATCTTTAAACATCTTACGCTGACCAATTACATTGACCAAAACGCCTCGAAAGCGTTCTTTGAAATCGCGGTCAAACTCTTCTTTTTTCCCGAGTTTGATGTACTGATAGCGAGTAAATAATAGATTAGCAAATAAATAGATTGCATAACTTGCAACGATAATTAATAATACAAGATTAACTATCTTGAATACAGCCATAATAAATCTCCCTTCCTATTTCAATCCTTTAAAGATAGTAACAATAGATAAATTTCTGAAAATTGAATTCGTTTTCAACATTATAACATATTTTATTCATGAATGAGCATTCAGTCGACTAAATTTATAAAAATTTTTTTTAAGGATATTACTTCCATCCTAAAACAAGCTCCCGTTGGTAAAAATAAAAAGAAAAGCGGAAGTACCTTGTTCAGCGGCGTATGGGCTGGAGCCCTCCGTATGAGATAAAGGATACACGGCGATCGACAGTGAGTCGATGTTGACTTATCGTAAGGAGGAGAGCGAAGTCCACTAGACGCTAGGTGCTGCAGCTAGACATCAGAAAAGCGGAAGTACCTTGTTCAGTGACGTATGGACTGGAGCCCTCTGTAAAGAAGACACGGCTATACGAGTTGATTTTTTTCTTACTACCTACATATGAAGAAGCACAACTTATTATACTAAATAAAGGTCAACAAAACTTAGGAGGATTATATGGTACTCTTTTTAATTATAGTGAGCATTATAATACTTATTGCGATATTGCTACGATTAGACTTTAAATATGGCCTGAAAAAGCAAAGAAAAGAAGCAAAGCGCTTTCATCAAGAAATGCGTTACAGTCAGGTCCAATTACTTACAACGGGCGATGACTTATTTGATCACCTCTTTCAAGATATTAAACAAGCCTCTAACCATATTCATATACTATTTTACATTATAAAGGATGACAATATCAGCAAGAAAATGCTGTCATTATTAATGGACAAAGCAAAAGAAGGAGTAAAGGTTCGACTGCTCGTTGACCGGATCGGCGGCGACATTAAAGGAAGCTCCTTAAAAAAACTCAAAGAAGCCGGGGTGTCTTTTGCCTATTCTCATCCCATTAAATTTCCTTACCTATTTTTCACCCTCAACCGCAGAAACCACCGAAAGATTACGGTTATCGATGGCAAGATTGGTTATGTTGGCGGATATAACGTAGGCGATGAATATTTAGGCAGGGACCCTAAGTTTGGCAACTGGCGTGACTTTCATTTGAGGTTAGATGGAGATGGCGTCCAAGATTTACAGGAACAATTTTATGAGGACTGGCATGCCGCAATAAAAGAAAAAATCCCTAAAGATTATTTGTACCCACCTTTAATAAAAGGAACCATTCCACTTCGTATTCTGCCAACGGATGGTGTGTATCTTGAAGACACATTTGCCGACCTTATTCGCCAAGCTGAAAGTACAGTAACCATTGGGACACCGTACTTTATTCCTGGAATGGCTCTGCAAGGGGAGTTAATTAATGCGGCAAAGCGTGGAGTTGACGTTCGTTTAATTGTACCTAAAAAAGCGGACCATCCTTTAGTAAAAGAAGCTTCTTATCCTTATTTTAAAGATTTACTTGATGTCGGTGTCGATATTTATCAATACTACAGAGGCTTTTACCACGCAAAAATCATTATTATAGACGACGAAATCTGCGATATTGGTACAGCTAACTTTGACAAACGCAGCTTTCATATAGACCATGAAATTAATTGCTTGATTTACGATAGTTCCTTCATTCAAAACGTTTTAGAAGAAGTCGAATATGATATATCTATTTCCGAAAGACTTACTCTCAAACAATATAATCAGCGTTCCATTTTCCAAAAAGGAAAAGAACGATTTGCTACTATCTTTTCTGGCTTACTTTGAGCCCATTTTTTAGATATACCTATATATTTTTTTCCAGATATAGTATGATTGAATTATAATAAGTATAAAAAAGACGACTAAATAGTTTATAACGTTTCTAACTTTATAACGGTTTTTAGTCGTTGTTGAAGTCTGCTGTCACCCTTTGGTGGCAGCTTTCGTTGTTTTAGCAGCCAATTGATGTTGATTGTATTTCTCAATTAACGATTAAGGAGGAAATGATTTTGCTAAGAAAATGGATAGAACACCGACAACTCCTTCTAGCACTGGCCAGTGGAATTCTTATTGTGATCGCTTGGGTTTTGGAACGTTCAGCAATTCCCGCTTTTTTTACAGTTAGTATTTTTATCAGTGCCTATCTCATTGGCGGTTTTTATAAAGCAAAAGAAGGTATTGAGGAATTTATTAACGAGCGAAAGTTCTCTGTTGAGATTTTAATGATACTAGCTGCCATTGGTGCAGCAACGATCGGTTATTGGATGGAAGGTGCCATTCTCATATTTATATTTGCGTTAAGCGGCGCCCTTGAAACGTACACAATGAATAAAAGCCACCAAGAAATTTCTGCGCTCATGAACCTGCAACCCGAAGAAGCCACCCTATTAAAAGACGGGACGGAAAAAACTGTAGCTGTATCTGAATTAAGAATAGGTGACCTCGTTCGCGTTAAGCCCGGTGAGCGCATTTCAACAGATGGTGTTATTTTTACAGGAAGAACAACAATTGACGAGTCTGCTTTAACAGGCGAATCATTGCCAATCACAAAACAAGTAGGCGAAGAGGTATTTACTGGAACCGTCAACCTTTCAGGAATGATTGATGTGTCTGTTACAAAGCCTGCTGAAGAAACGTTATTCCAGAAAATTATCACTCTCGTACAGTCAGCTAAGGATGAAAAATCACCATCTCAACAAACCATTGAAAAGTTTGAAGGGCCTTATGTAAAGATTGTACTTATTTTCGTAACGCTTATGATGTTTCTTCCTTATTTTTTACTCGGTTGGAGTTGGCATGAAAGTTTTTACCGTGCTATGGTTTTGCTCGTTGTTGCCTCTCCCTGTGCATTAGTAGCTTCTGTTATGCCTGCAACACTTTCAGCCATATCGAATGGCGCAAGACAAGGAATACTCTTTAAGGGTGGCGTACACCTTGAGCAACTCGCTCACATTAAGGCCATCGCTCTAGACAAAACAGGCACGATCACAAACGGTACACCTGTTGTGACGAATTTATATATTCACCCTGAAATTAATGAAAACGATTTATTTCATGCAATCTGTGCTATTGAAAACCAATCTTCTCACCCATTAGCTAGAGCTATTGTTACGTACTGTAAACAACAAGGCATTGAACCCGTTAAACCAGATGTAATTGAGAATAAAAGTGGTTGGGGGATTATTGGTACCGTAGACGGTGAAGTGTGGAAGATTGGAAAACCCGACTTCTTTTCATTTGAAAAAGGTGAAGCTTTTCAAGAAATAGCTGCCGGTATGAGTGACGCTGGGCAAACACTTGTTTTTGCTGGAAAAGAAAATCAGGACGAAGTAATTGCAGTATTTGCTATTGAAGATACAATCCGAGACGTAGCCATCGAAGCGATTCAAAGTATGAAAAACGAAGGTATCGCTGCGTATATGATTACTGGCGACCATGAAAAAACAGCGAAAAAGATCGCTTCAGAAGTTGAACTCGACGGTTATTCAGCGAATTGCCTTCCAGAAGAAAAAGTAATAGAAATTGAAAAGTTAAAAAAACAATTTCAAAAAGTAGCGATGGTTGGAGATGGGATCAATGATGCTCCAGCGCTAGCAAGAGCAAACATTGGCATTGCGATGGGAGCAGGCTCAGATGCTGCCATTGAGACAGCTGATATCGTTCTCGTTAAAAACAACCTAGCAAAAATTGCAAAGGCCATTCAACTTTCCAAACGATTAAATCGAATTGTCATGCAGAACATCCTCTTTTCTATAGCTGTCATTCTTTTACTTATCGTTGGTAACTTCATGCAACACGTTTCTTTACCGCTCGGGGTGATTGGACATGAAGGCAGTACAATTCTCGTTATATTGAATGGCCTTCGCCTGCTTAAGAATTAAGATCGGACTTTTCTCTTTAAAAAATCAACAATAATTCGGTTAAACTCCGGTGCGTGCTTTGTAGGAATTTGATGTGTAGCTTTGTCGACTGTAACGATTTCAACATCTTTTAGTCGCTCCATGAACATTTTTGCATAGTGATGGAGGTAAAACGATAATCGTCCATAAATGACGAGGACGGGTACTTGAATTTCGTTTAGCCGGTTTGTCGACCGATAATGTAAGCCCTCATTATAAAGTTGATAGGTGATATGTGGATTAGCATGTGCAAAATAAGCTGCCATTTTCTCTCTAAACGCTGTTTCCTGTTTTTTAGCGTGTGCCATCGCAAGTACATTTGCTAAAAAGTTAATTCCTTTTAAGCGAGTAACAAGAAGGCCCAGCCGAAATTCGTTTCTTAATAAAAAGCTGTTCACTTCAGGAAAAGATCCGCTCATCATTACTGCTAACGTTCGTTCAGGATAGGAGATGGCCACTTCTTGTGCGAGAGAACCGCCATTAGAATACCCTAATATGACTGCCTTTTTAACGTTGAGATCGTCTAAAATACGAATAATATCTTCTGCGAGCAGGGACATCTTGATTCGTTCACTCCCTGCTCCACTTTTCCCATTTCCTCTGATATCAAAAAAGATGAGTTGAAAATGTTTGGCTAACTCCCGTTGCTTATCGAATGTCACCAGCCCCATTCCGGGTGGGTGTATAAAAACGATCGGAAGGCCTTCGCCTATCGTTTCGTAGTATATCGGCGACTGAAAACGACCTTGTACGTACGGCATGAGAATCCCCCTCGAGCTACTTCATTTTTTAGCTATCCACTAAAATAAGGTAGTATCCATTGAAATAATTTGTAACCTAAATATATTCCGACGATTCCGGCGATCCCTGGCAAAGCTGGGGGTGCTGGAATGGGTAATTTAATTAATGCAAATAAAAATCCAACAATTAAACCTGCTACTATTGCTAATAAAACTTCCTGCATGTTGTTCACACCTTTTCAGTATCTTTTATTAAAGTCTCCAAAAAACAAGCCCTCTATTTATACCAAATAGAGGGACATTTTATTTGTATGCTTTCCTTGTGGCGATAAGTCATTTTTAGGGCAGTGACACATTGTAAATGTGGCCGTTGTAGTGTTTGTCGAAAATTTAGCGGACTCCAGCGGCCCTTATTTTTATAAAAAACACCCTTTTTTAGTTCAAAGGGAACTCAAAGGCCCTTATTCCATAATATTTATGCTTAATTTTAATAAAACTAGGCAAATAAGGGCTTCTGAATTCCCTAAAGTGTTTCTTTTGAAGATTCTCACTAAAATAAGGGCCTCTCAGTGCTCTAAAGGACAAGATTTAGGGGCAACCGTTCCTCACCGTGTTTCCTTTATCTCATGCGGTGGAGCTTCAGTCCTTACGACGCTGAACGACCGCTTCCGCTTTTCTGACTGTCTAGCTGCAGACGCCATCGGCTCAAGGTCGCTTCGGTTCATCCATCGTGTCCAAACCAGAGGACACTTATGGCTGGCCCTCCAGCGCTGGTCGCCGATAAGCGGGCGTCTTCCGCTTTTCTGACTGTCTAGCTGCAGACGCCATCGGCTCGAGGTCGCTTCGGTCCATCCATCGTATCCAAAATTCAGGACACTTATGGCTGGCCCTCCAGCGCTGGTCGCCGATAAGCGGGCGTCGTCCGCCTTTCCTACTGTCTAGCTACAGCGGTCAGCGTCTAGTGGACTTCGCTCTCCTCCTTACGATAAGTCAACATCGGTTCGTTGCCTCACCGTGTTTCCTTTATCTCATACGGAGGAGCTCCAGTCCTTGCGACGCTAAACAACCGCTTCCGCTTTTCCTACTACATGCGTTCTGGGGCGGATACTCCGATTAGTTTTAGTGCATTTTGTAGTGTGACTTGCACTGATTTTACGAGTGCAAGGCGAGCTTTACTTTTTTCAACGTCTTCTGGGTCGATAACACGCTCGGCATTGTAAAAGCTATGTAGAGCCGAAGCAAGATCAAACGCATAGTTTGTTAAGCGGTGCGGTGAGAGTTTTTCAGCACTTTCAGCAATCGCTTCAGGGAACTCACCGACTTTTTTCAGCAGATGGAATTCTTTTTCCGAGGAAATCAGATTAAGGTTGCTTGTATCATCTAGTGGTAACCCTTGTTCTTCCCCTTGTCTAAGCATACTGCAAATACGTGCATGCGCATATTGAACGTAGTAAACAGGGTTTTCGCTGGATTTACTTACTGCTAAATCCATATCAAAATCTAATTGAGTGTCCGCACTACGCATAGCAAAGAAGTAGCGTGTTGCATCAATTCCTACTTCTTCCATTAAGTCACGTAAAGTTACTGCTTTTCCTGTACGTTTACTCATCTTCACTTTCTCACCGTTTTGGAACAGAGAAACCATTTGAATGATTTGAACGTCCATTTGTTCTTGGCCGTACCCTAGTGCTTGAATTGCTGCACTCATACGTGGAATATAACCGTGGTGGTCTGCTCCCCAAATGTTTATTAATTTATCAAAGCCGCGCTCTAATTTATCTTTATGGTACGCGATATCCGGCGTTAAGTACGTATAGGTTCCATCATTCTTAATCAGGACTCGATCTTTATCGTCACCATACGTTGTCGAACGGAACCATGTTGCCCCATCTTGTTCGTACGTTTCCCCTTTTTCTTCTAATAGCTTTAATGTTTCTAGTACTTTTCCTGAAGTATAAAGGGATGTTTCTGAAAACCAGTTATCAAATTCAACGCGGAAGTCACTTAAGTCTTTTTTCAACTTTTCTTGCTCACGTTTTAAGCCATATGCACGGAAAAATTCCATTCGCTCTTCTGCATCCACATGAACAAAACGATCGCCATATTTCTTCGCTAAATCTTGGCCGAATCCTATGATATCTTCACCATGATAGCCATCTTCCGGCATTTCTTTTTCTAATCCGAGTGCTTGATAGTAACGAGCTTCAACAGAAGTTGTTAAATTGTTAATTTGATTACCCGCATCATTAATGTAATATTCTCTTTGAACGTCGTAGCCTGCTTTACTTAACACATTACATAAAGCATCCCCTACTGCTGCCCCACGAGCATGTCCTAAATGAAGGCTTCCTGTTGGATTGGCTGAAACAAACTCGACTTGAATTTTTGTGCCATTACCTACATTTGTCTGGCCATACTCATCTCCTGCTTGAAGTACGGCTGGGATCATGTCGCGTAAATAACCGTTATCCATATAGAAATTGATGAAGCCTGGTCCAGCAATTTCCACTTTTTCAATGGACGCTTTTTCTTTATTGATATGACTGACAATGTCTTCTGCGATCATACGTGGCGCTTTTTTTGCTACTCTCGCTAATTGCATTGCCATATTCGTTGAGTAATCACCATGCGCTTTATCTTTTGGGTTTTCTAACACGACATCTGGAACTTGCCCCTCATCTATTCCTGAAGCAATTACGGCAGCTACAATTTCTGCTTTTAGTTTTTCTTTCATTTGCTCTACACTGTTCATTCGTTTTCCTCCTCAATTTTTATCGTTACATCAAATGTTCCTGACGGTTCATCTTGTAAAAAGTAATCGTATTTGAGCTGAAGTTTCCCACTAGAACGACTCGCAGGCCACTCATAATGACAGAGATGTGTTTTTGCAGAAGTGTGCCATGAACCAAACGGGCTCCGGTATGTTCCTTCTGTCTTTTCACCAACCGTATAGATTTGCCGCATGGATAGATCACCATTTCGGATGATCGTAGCTTCCTGCTCACCAATTTTTACGGTCGTCTGAACATTTAATTTATCGTTATGTATTTCTTTAAATAGTAGATATGTATACCCGTTTTTCACATAAACGTTTCCCTTTCCTTTGAGGGAGAGGTGTTCTTTTTGGCCACCTTGGCGTATCGTCGTCTTCATTAATACTGAGATTGGTCTTCTCTTATCTTCCACGGACATTGGACTTGCCCACCTTTCTTTTTTCAAGTTTAGCGAGTTTGTCGCGCCGTTGCAAGAACAATCCTATACCAATACAACGGTGCCAGGCACCTTAAACAGTGTAAAGCATTAAAGGTGCCTGGCACCGTAGAAAGCACACACAATGCATCGCGCAATACGTCGCGTATGGCGTAGCACTTTGCCTTTATAGTAAAGAAGCTGACTCAAGGAACGTATGAGTCAGCTCTTAGGGTGCCGTTTTACTTTTTTACCCAACCTAAAATAATTTCGCGGATAAATTTACTTGCAGCAATTGGTGTTTGCTCCGTCGGATCGTACGCTGGTGCGACTTCTACTAAGTCTGCGCCAATGACATTCACGTCAGAATTCGCAATGAGGTGGATGGCCTCTAATAATTCTTTAGACGTTATTCCTCCTGCTTCTGCTGTTCCTGTACCCGGTGCATGTGCAGGATCTAATACGTCAATGTCGATCGTTACATATACGTTTCGTCCTGCTAACTGAGGCAGCACTTCTTTTAGAGGCTCGGCTACATCAAACTTTGACATGTGCATGCCTGACTCTTTTGCATACTGAAACTCCTCACGCATACCAGAACGAATCCCAAATGAATACACATTTTCAGGCCCGATCAGTTCACAGGCTTTCCGAATCGGCGTGGAGTGAGACAACGGTTCTCCCTCGTATCGCTCTCTTAAATCCGCATGTGCGTCAATATGAATGATTGCCATATCTGAGTATTTTTTAAACATCGCACGGAAAATCGGCCAAGACACTAAGTGTTCCCCGCCTAATCCAATCGGGAATTTCCCATCAGCAATTAGCTTATCGATATAATCTTCAATCATATCTAAGCTTCGTGCCGGATTACCAAAAGGCAGCGGAATGTCACCCGCATCGAAGAAATTCACTTCTTCAAGATGCTTGTCCAAATAAGGGCTATACTCTTCTAAA
Organism: Alkalihalobacterium sp. APHAB7; assembly: GCF_048323755.1. Classification (NCBI taxonomy): domain Bacteria; kingdom Bacillati; phylum Bacillota; class Bacilli; order Caryophanales; family Bacillaceae; genus Alkalihalobacterium; species Alkalihalobacterium sp. APHAB7. The sequence continues at coordinate 126,974 of NZ_JBLWFS010000001.1, read as the reverse complement.
CCTAATGAAGCTTCACGAATTCTTGCCGGGCCAAATCGAGAACCTGGGCGGAATGAAACCGTCCAGTCCATCGGCATACCGTAAATGACAGCTTCACTTTCTTCATAACTCGGCTTGCTCATAATAAAAACTTTTCCTGAATACGCTTCGTCAAATCTCAAAACAAGCCCTCCCCTACTTAATTAAATCTTCCACAAAGCGCGGTAAAGCAAATGCTGCTCTATGAAGATCTTTTGTATAGTATTTTGTATCAATGTCGTGGAAACGACTGTCTTCAATTGCTAATGGATCATGCTTTTTCGAACCAATCGTAAATGTCCAAAGTCCACTTGGGTACGTTGGAATACTGGCAATGTATAAACGAGTGATTGGGAAAATTTCCTTCACATCACGTTGTACGTTTGTAATAAGTTCAGGCGTGAACCATGGGTTATCCGTTTGTGCTACAAAAACACCGTCTTCTTTTAGTGCTTTAGAAATACCCGCATAAAATCCTTTAGTAAATAAGTTAACAGCTGGTCCAACTGGCTCTGTAGAGTCAACCATAATGACGTCATACTCATTTTCACTGTTGGCAATATGCATAAATCCGTCATCGACTTTTACTTCGACTCTAGCATCGTCTAACATACCTGCGATTTCAGGTAAGTATTTTTTCGAATACTCAATGACCTTCCCGTCAATTTCAACAAGTGTTGCCTTCTTAACCGATGGATGTTTTAACACTTCACGGATGACTCCACCGTCTCCACCACCAACAACAAGTACATTTTCTGGGTTAGGGTGTGTAAAAAGAGGAACGTGCGCTACCATCTCGTGATAAACGAACTCATCTTTTTGAGTAGTCATAACCATTCCGTCAAGAACGAGCATGTTTCCGAACTCTTCGGTTTCAACCATATCTAGTTTTTGAAAATCTGTTTGTTCTGTATGTAACGTGCGTTTAATTTTCATTGTAATTCCAAAACGCTCCGTTTGCTTTTCTGTATACCATAATTCCATGATCGTCACCTCTTAATATTGTTCTTTCTATTAGTTTGCCCTAGTTTCTTGCTCTTACTAAAAGGTTAACCAAAAACTCTAGTTCAATCATTATTTTTAGTTTGAACTCCGACTTAGATTACAGCATTTGAGTGCAATTTTTATGCCAAACAAAAAAAGTATAAATGAAATGCACAAAATTGCAAGAGAATTTTTAGATATTCAGGTTATTTGTGTTTAAAAATTCATTAATCTTCCAAAAATAGAGATACTTATTGAAAAAATGAACCTAACCTAGCTATTAAAGTCTCCTTTTCATTAAAGGTTGTTTTTCTTTATCCAAAACGTAGTTCCATTTTAATGTGACGCTACACGTTAAGTTTTTTATTATTTTTTAAATCTGATAAGTAAAGAGGTGACTGACATGGAAGTCATCGTAAAAAAACGTTCGAGACGGAAAATAAGTTGGTTGCGCAGACTACTTCGCTTTTTATTATTTCTAATCGTTTTATCTATGTTGGCTGCGGTCTTATTATTAACCTATTTAAAAATGGAAGGTGCTCCTGCATTACAAGTTTCCCAGACGACACGGCTTTTGGATGCAAATGACGTTATTATTGGTGAAAGTCACCAAGGACAAAACCGGTATTGGGTATCGCTTGAAGAGATTAGTGAAGATTTGCTGCATGCCACCCTCTCAATTGAAGATCGTAAGTTTTATGATCACTATGGGTTTGATCCTACACGAATTGCAGGTGCGGTCGTGGCTAATATAAAGTCTGGCGGTAAGGCTCAAGGGGCTAGTACGATTACCCAGCAGTACGCTAGAAATCTTTATTTAACTCATGATAAAACGTGGAAACGAAAATTTAATGAGATGCTCTATGCTCTTCGTCTTGAAATGTATTATACGAAAGATGAAATTTTAGAAGGATACTTAAATACGATTTATTATGGGCATGGTGCTTACGGCATCGAGGCAGCAGCACATTACTTTTTTAATAAAAAGGCATCGGAACTTAATTTAGCTGAAGCAAGTCTTCTTGCCGGGATCCCTAAAGGGCCAAGCTACTATTCACCACAAAATGACTTCGAACGCGCAAAACAGCGTCAAGAGCTTATTTTACGATCGATGGTACAAACCGGCCATATAACATCATCAGAAGCAGAGGCTGCAAAAAATGCGCAGTTACAGTTTGCAATCTCTGAAAATGAAGACACCGCTGCGATCGGACCGTATTTTCAAGAGTATGTTCGAAATTTATTAATGAATGAATATAACATCGATGAAGCGTTAGTTGAGCAAGGTGGATTACAAATTTTCACTACTTTAGACCGGGATATGCAAGCGGAAGCGGAGCGTTGGGTAGAAATTGAACTCGGATCTACTGAAGAGTTGCAAGCTGCACTCGTCGCGGTTGATCCGCGGACAGGAGATGTAAAGGCACTCGTTGGAGGCAGGAATTACCTACAAAGTCCATTCAACCGAGCAACACAAGCACGACGTTCGCCAGGGTCCACGTTCAAGCCCTTCTTGTATTATGCTGCAATGGAACATGGCTTTACCCCGTCATCGACGTTATTAAGTGAACCGACAACATTTACGTTTGATGATGGTAGACCAGATTATTCACCTTCGAATTTTAATGATAACTATGCGAATGACTTTGTCACTTTACTACACGCACTCGCGTTTTCAGATAATATATTCGCTGTAAAAACACATCTCTTTTTAGATACGGAAACATTAGTGGAAACCGCAGGTCGATTTGGCATTAAAAGTGAATTGGAAAATATCCCTTCGCTCGCCTTAGGATCAAATGACGTTCAATTATTGGAATTGACCAATAGTTACTCGAGCTTTACTAACGGTGGAAAACGAGTAGAGCCAAGATTTATTCGAAAGGTCGTTGACAAAAACGGACAGATTATTTTTGAAAAAGAGCCTGTGATTGAACAAATCATAGATCCGAAATTAGCGTTTATTATGACGGATTTAATGACAGCGATGTTTGACCGCTCCATTAATGATTATGCGAGTGTAACCGGTGGATCTGTCGCACACCTTGTGAATCGGCCTGTTGCTGGAAAATCAGGTTCGACTCCATTTGACAGTTGGATGGTCGGTTATACCCCTCAGCTTGTGACGGGGGTGTGGGTTGGTTATGATCTAGAAAAACGGTTAAATCATGCAACAGAAGGCCAGATCGCCAAACGCATTTGGGCACAATTTACCGAGCACTCGCTTAAAGATGATTTGAAATTAGATTTCCATAAACCACCTGGTGTAACTGGCGTTTACATTAATCCAAAAAACGGCTTACTTGCAACGGATGAATGCCCAGTGAAGCGACTAACCTATTTCGTTTCCGGTACTGAACCGACAGAATATTGCCAAGACCATATGCCAGAAGAAGACTCAGAAGTCGAAATGACCGAGGAAGACGTCCACAAGAAAGAAAAATTCCTCGACCGCTTTATCAAATGGTTTAACTAGGAAAAGCGAAAGGTGCCTGCTTATCGGCGACAAGCGCTGGAGGGCTAGCCATAAGTGTCCTGCTCTTCGGACACGTTGGATGGACCGAAGCGACCTCGAGCCGATGGCACCTGCAGCTAGACAGGAGGAAAAGCGGAAGCGGTCGTTTAGCGACGTATGGACTGGAGCTCCTTCGCATGAGATAAAGGAAACACGGTGAGGCAACGAACCGATGTTGACTTATCGTAAGGAGGAGAGCGAAGTCCACTAGACGCTGACCGCTGTAGCTAGACAGCGGAAAAGCGGAAGGTGCCTGCTTATCGGCGACAAGCGCTGGAGGGCTAGCCATAAGTGTCCTGCTCTTCGGACACGTTGGAGTGGCGCCAGCGACCTGATAGTTACAATGTCGCGGTGCCAGGCACCTTTAACAAAGTAATGCATTAAAGGTGCCTGGCACCCATTTTATTTGTACATCGCTTTCAAAAACGACAAAAGGCAGAGGTGGGTTCCTCTGCCTTTTGTCGGTCCTAGTATAAATATGTGTCGATTTATACTAGTTTTAAGTTTAATTCGATTTTAACAAAAGCTCAACCCTTTGAATAAGAGTTCATAAATCGTTCATAGATAACAAAAAAATGGGCTAGACAAATTATATTCTATTGTTCTTCGCCAAGAAGTTCTTGTCTCAGCTTTAGTTCAGAATGATTCCACATGTCTTCGTTATGTGATTTTAGGAACTCTCCTAAAATTTTCTTTGATTTTTCATCCATATGGTCCACAATAATATGGCCTTTTAATGACTTATCCATGCGATTGACGTGTTCCGGCAGGCTTTTATAACCACGTCTTGTTTCCATATCAATTACCATTTCGCATGCAGTCACGCCGGCGTAAAACGGCTTTGCTCCTTTATTGTTTACAGAAACCCACACTAACCAGTACAACTTTCCGTTTGATGAGTCTTCTCGATTGGGTGTAAATTTAATTCGCTTTTCTACAGCGGATCGTGCGTGTAAAGCTCCCATATCAACGAAAGCTTCGGCGTTTTCTGAATTAACTATAATCGGTGAAACATTATTTAAGTCAATAACACCTGTTCCGTATCCACCGTGTCCATCTGTTGAATCGGTGCTCAAAATATTAAAGCCCGTTTTTGTTTTTTTCTGCTTATCGTTTTCAAAGAGATCCATTCATCGATCATCCCTTCATCCATATTCTATAATCAGCATACACGTTTTATGATGCGTTCATTCTATCTTTTAGTTTATCACATGATGAAAGTTAGGTCATTTCTCTGAGACAGTTAATGCTCTAAAAGAAAAAGTTATGTCATGAAAATAAACGGCAGTACAACCCAAAAACGCATGAATTCTCAAGAAACCCATGCGCTTTAAGTTAATTATAGGCTGTTTGCTTCTTAAAGTTCCCCTTAAAAAGTAAGCTCTTGTCATTAGTGATGAACTGATTTTAATTGTTCAATATAAGTGAAAGCTCGTTCCATTTCTTCTTCTGTGTAATTTTGTTTCTTTTTTACCGTCATGACCTTCTCGACAATTTCCTCTTTTTCCATCTCATCGAAGTAAAGGACCGTTGAAACTAATTCAAGAAATCGTGAACTTTGATCATTCATGTTAGAAACGGACAGTTCAATATTCGGTAAATCAAGGTTGTACATATCGAGGAACTTTTCGCCTTCCTCCGTTAAAATGTACCGGTATTGCTGATAGCCACTTTTCGTTTCAAGAGTTTCTTGTAAAAAACCTAGGTTACACAGTTCTTCTATCCGAAGGGTTAGCTCTTCAGAGTACGGGCCAAACATATGAAATTTAAACCGTTCTGAAAATGGAATAGCTAACTTTTTTGAAATATAAACGATCTTCTGCAACTTTTTCCGCCCAACAATCTCACCTGCTTGTTGGAACATCGACAGCAGCTTTACATGTTCCTTTAGCAAAATGCTCCTCCCCTTCATTTAAAAAGAATAGCTTTAATTTTTTGTTTTATCGTTGCATTCTCAGTTTCATCTTCTAGAACATCGAATGGAAAGTATAGTTTATGATCGGTTCGTTTTTTTCCAGATATCGCTTCTACGACATCGGATTCCCGAGACAACTCTCGGATTTTTCCGTTCGGCAATTGCAAGTGGATCGGCAACCGCTCTTCTTCCTCACCAGGACGATAAAAATCGTACGGCAGGTCAGAAGATGAGTCTACTACAAGGTAATATTCAGGGTCAATACCAGCTTCATGGAAAAGTTGGTAAAGAACTGGCCACTCTTTCATCTGCAAATTCGGATTAAATTCGACGTATTTAAACAATCTTCTATTTAAAAATCTACCACAAAGATCACTTAAAATGCGATCATCTTCATCCTGCCAAATTTGGAAATAATACAGGATTATCGCCTCATCAAGCCGCAAATAGTCTTCGATACTCTTTTTTTCATTAAATAAAGAATAAAAATGAACAGGCTTCTGTTTAAATTCATATCCTTGCTCATATAGATGCTTTGTTCTCATTAAAATCTTACTTAAAATGACTTCAGCACTTCTCGTAACTGGATGAAAATACACTTGCCAGTACATTTGATAACGGCTCATTATATAATCTTCAACCGCATGCATCCCACTTTGTTTAATGACAACTTGATCTTCCATTGGCCGCATGACCCTAAGGATTCTCTCCATATCAAAATGCCCGTAGCTTACCCCTGTAAAATAAGCATCTCGTTGCAAATAATCCATTCGATCGGCATCAATTTGACTCGAAATTAAACTAACGACTAGCTTATTGCTGTACGTTTTTTCAATCACATCGGCTACCTTTTGCGGAAAATCGTCACCCATTTTACATAAAACTTGATTGATTTCTGTTTTCCCTAAAATGATCTCTCGCGTCCACTCTTCGTGGTCAGTATCAAACACTTTTTCAAATGAATGGGAGAAAGGTCCATGACCGACATCGTGTAAGAGGGCTGCACTTAAACATAATAAGCGTTCATTATTATCCCAATGCGGCCGACCTTGAAACACTTCAATGATTCTTCGTGTAATTTCATAGACACCGAGCGAGTGATTAAATCGAGAATGTTCGGCACCGTGGAACGTAAAAAAAGTTGTCCCTAATTGACGTATTCGTCGTAAGCGTTGGAATTCCCTTGTCCCGATTAATTCCCAAATGAGTGTATCCCGGACATGAATATATCGATGGACAGGGTCTTTAAATACTTTTTCTTCACTTAATTGACCGTTTATTTTTTGCATCAAGCACACTCCATCTTCATTTTATCTACCTATATTATACAAAAGTTACAATAGGATGTCTCAAGTCGTTCCACAGCTTAACGAAATTTAAATCTTTCAGAATTTTATGGTAAAACAATGGAAGTTTGTCGATGGGGAGGGTCTATTAATTTGAATATAGATTACATTCGTAAAGAAGAAGCTAGGTACCATAATGAGTTTTACAAGAAAAATAGGTTATTTGAAAAGGGGTCTTGGCTTTATAAACCTGTTCCAAACGTTATAACTTTTGTCGTCCAAAAGCCTGCGGATTAAAGGACAGTAAAAAAGCTACCTGTGACCAACGGCACAGATAACTTTATTTTAGTTTTTTACCTATTTTCTCAATGAGTTGATCTTCATTTGCAGCCGATACGGGACGGTTATTGACCATCGTAAAAGACTTTTTCCGGCCTGGTCCACAGTAGGATTGACACCCGATATGAATTTCGGCATCAGGGTCTAATTTTTTTAACCGAGGCAATAAAGTTTTTATATTAGTGGCTTGGCAAATGTCACAAATGCGCAATTCGTTTGCCATTGGAGTTAATTCCTTTCATTTCTTTATGGTAAGATGAGATAGTGTCATTTATTCACAAAGGATAGTATACCATATCTACTATCGTTCGCAATCTTAAGTAATTTTAGACCTGCTTATATTTTTTATCTTTGAGGAGTATAGAAAATGAACACAACAATAACCCATCATCTCTCCAATCAAACGTGGCGATTTATAGATCAATCGACAGTAGGCGTTTATTTTGACGCTCTTCAGTCGTTTGCTTACGATGATGCATTATGCATCTCTGTTGGAAACGGCTGTTCAGACTCTTTATTAAGGACGTGGGTTCATCACGAGACGATCGTCCTCGGCATTCAAGATAGCCGGCTCCCTTTTGTTCAGGAAGGAATTAATTTCTTAAATAAACAAGGCTATAACGTTATTGTTCGTAATTCAGGTGGACTTGCTGTCGTACTTGATGAAGGTATATTAAATGTCTCCCTTATTATGAAGGAAGAGAAAAAGTTTTCGATTAACGAAGGTTATGAGCTTATGTTTGCACTGATTCAGGAAATGTTACGGCCTTATGGCGTTACAGTTGAAGCTCGAGAAATCGTTGGGTCTTATTGTCCAGGCTCATTTGACTTAAGCATTGGCGGTAAGAAATTTGCCGGCATTTCTCAACGGCGCATACGTGGGGGTGTAGCGGTTCAAATCTACCTCTGCGTGACCGGCAGCGGAAGTGAACGAGCAAAGCTCATTCAAACATTTTATGACCGTGCCGTCCAAGGACAGCCGACAACGTTTGAATACCCTCGGATCGTCCCTGAAACAATGGCGTCATTAACGGAACTAACAGGCCAAGCACTGACGGTACAGTCTGTCATTCACCGCCTCCTCCTAACCTTTAAAGAGCAAGGAGCACACCTCACCTCTTCTTCCTTTACAGAAGAAGAAAGACAAACTTATGAAGAACAATACATCCGCATTATTAAACGCAACGAACGAATAAGTGCCAGGCACCCTTAATGCTGTAAAGCATTAAAGGTGCCTGGCACCGTTTTTTATTTTATGCTAGTACTTTTCGTGTGATGGATTGCATCGCTGTGATTAATGAAAGCTTATACACATCTGCTACGTTACATCCACGAGATAGGTCATTGACTGGTTTATTTAATCCTTGTAAGATCGGACCAATTGCATCATATCCACCGAGACGTTGTGCGATCTTGTAGCCTAGGTTCCCTGACTCTAAGCTAGGGAAGATAAACACGTTCGCCTCCCCTTTTAATGGAGAATCTGGAGCTTTCTTTTGGGCCACAGCCGGAACAAACGCAGCATCGAATTGGAATTCACCATCGATCACTAAGTCTGGGCGTTGTTGTTGAGCTAACTTTGTTGCTTCTGACACTTTACGAGTTTCAATAGATGATGCCGAACCCTTAGTTGAGAAGCTAAGCATTGCTACTTTTGGATCAAGTCCGAATACTTTTGCCGTTTCTGCTGTAGCAATAGCAATTTCCGCTAACTCGTCTGCATTTGGAGCAATATTGATTGCACAATCCCCGAAAACAAACTTTTTATCACCCTTTACCATTACAAACACACCGGATGTTTTTTGAATTCCTGGCTGTGTTTTAATAATTTGCAGGGCCGGGCGCACAGTGTCTCCCGTTGAATGTGCAGCTCCACTTACTAAACCGTCTGCTTTATCCAAATGTACAAGCATCGTGCCAAAATAATTTTCTTGCATTAACTTTTCACGTGCACTATCTTCTGTTTCTTTTCCCTTTCTGCGTTCAACAAAAGAAGCAATTAATTCATCTAACTGTTTATATGTTGCGGGTTCAATAATTTCAACATCCTTAAAAGTAACCCCGAGTTCTTTCGCTTTTGAGTAAATATCACTTTCTTTTCCAATAATGATCGGTTTCACGACTTCATCATTTGATAACTGACTAGCAGCTTCAATAATTCTCTCATCCATACCTTCTGGCAATACTACCTGTGGATAATGACTTTTTACTTGCGCTTTAATTACTGTAAAGAGATCACTCACTATAAATTCCTCCTACAATTGATCAGATGACCTTACCAATAAGCATACTCCTCTTTATTTAAAAAATAAACTACTTGGATTAATGTAGTAAAAATAGAAATTTTCCCACGGTTTCGCTAATTTAAGAATAAGTTATATTAGAAAACTTTTTTTAAAAAGTTCAATGGTCTTTTACTACGATTAAAGTACTCTTTTTCATCGTTTCCTTATTCGATTACCCTCATGCAGAAGCGCGCTCGTTAATATTTTACAGAATTAACAACTGTGATTTTTTCTGAATTTTCGTGTTTATATTGGTAAAGTGAATGACTATTCATTATAATGGAAGAAGTTTCTACTATTTGAGGGAGTGAATGGAATGGAGCAACAAACTGTAACTTATGAAGTTCAACAGAACGTAGCAACAATCTCATTAAATCGTCCAGCCGTGAAAAACGCAATTAACTCAGATATGCACCGTGAGTTATATAGTGCCTTTGTACAAGCCAATGAAGATTCAGACGTACGTGTTATCGTTTTGACAGGATCAGGAGATGCATTTAGCTCTGGAGCCGACCTAAAAAGTGTAGCAACTGAGAAATTAGGAGACATCGATTACGGTGACTACCTAAAAGAAACCTACAATAAATTGTTACTCTATATGGATACGATCCAGAAACCAACTGTAGCTTACATAAATGGAATTGCAGTTGGGGCTGGGCTGAGTCTCGCACTGGCTTGTGACTTCCGTGTCGCTGAGTACGATGCAAAGATGGGAATCAGCTTTTTAAAAATTGGTCTCGTTCCTGATGCTGGAGCTTCCTACTACCTTCCACGCCTTGTCGGCTTAGGTAAAGCACTAGAAATGTCTCTTGGAGAGCCCATTTCAGCCGAAGAAGCGTACCGTATTGGACTCGTTCATAAAATTGGACAACCAGATGAGTTCGTGGAGCAACTTCTTAACCTTCCAACAACAGCTTACGGGCTAATGAAAAACGTTATGGGCAGCAGCTATGAGCATACACTAGCTGAAGTCCTACAAATGGAAGAAGAAGCCCAAACGGCTGCCGGAAAAACAAAAGAACACATCATGGCCGTACAACGCTTCATAACCAAATAGATTTAAATTATGGTGCCAGGCACCTTCAACACAGTAAAGGATTGAAGGTGCCTGGCACCGTTTGGTTTGTTTATGGAATAGGTTTAACGGTTTATGGTATAGTATGGTTTGATACATATATTTTTAATTTAAAGGAGTGGAAAGTATGAGTGAAGCAGCAGTTACTCTAGATGGTTGGTATTCATTACACGATTTTCGCGCAATCAATTGGCCTGCATGGAAAACGCTTTCTAGTGAAGAGCGTCAACAAGTTTTAAATGAGTTTATCGGTATGCTAGAAGAGTGGAACCAAACCGAAGAAAATAATGAAGGTAGTCATGCGCTTTACACCATTGTTGGTCAAAAAGCTGACTTTATGCTTATGCTACTTCGTCCAACTATGGAGCAACTCAATGAAATCGAGACAGCTTTTAATAAAACGCGTTTTGCTGAATATACAATTCCAACGTATTCTTACGTATCAGTCGTTGAATTAAGTAACTATATGGCTGGTAAAGATGGCGGAGATCCAATGGAAAATCCAGAAGTCCGTGCACGTCTTTTCCCTAAGTTACCTAAAGCTCAGCACGTTTGTTTCTACCCAATGGACAAGCGTCGCCAAGGCAATGATAACTGGTACATGCTTCCGATGGAAGACCGCCGCAACATGATGCGCAGTCATGGTATGATCGGTCGTCAATATGCAGGAAAAGTAAAACAAATCATCACTGGTTCTGTTGGGTTTGATGATTGGGAATGGGGCGTAACGCTTTTCGCTGACGATGTTCTGCAATTCAAAAAGCTCGTATACGAAATGCGTTTTGATGAAGTATCGGCACGCTTCGGTGAATTTGGCTCTTTCTACGTCGGTAACCTTTTAAATATCGACGGTCTTGAGCGATACTTTCACGTGTAAGTTCTAATCAGAACTAATTATGCGCTCAAAAAAAGACTTATAAAATTTAAGTTGGCTCAATGCCTTTAACATCCAGCTTCTCGTCAGAGAGGCTGGATTTTTTTGCTGGGATTTTTATGAAAAGGTCATAGTCCATTTTTTCGTAACATATATTTGAACTAACTGTGTTTGGGTGTGCCGTAACACGATTAAGCTTCGATCCATAGGCAATTAACAGTCCTCCAACTCACCACGTACGGCACCTAATGAATAGGAGGTGAACAGATGGCCGTTATTAAAGCTAACAGTAGTGATATTGACTTAATGGCTCGTTTAATGCGCGCTGAAGCTGAAGGTGAAGGGGAATTAGGAATGTTAATGGCAGGAAATGTAATGGTCAACCGGGTTCGATCTGCATGTCTAGATTTTGTCGATATCAATTCCGTTCCTCGAATGGTTTGGCAATCACCAGGGGGCTTTGAAGCCACACAAAAAGGCTATTTCTACCAAGGTGCACGTGACAAAGAAAGAAGACTTGCTCGACAAGTCATTAGAGGCGATCGACATCATCCAGCAGAATTTGCTTTATGGTTTTTCCGACCTGAAGGGTCATGTCCAGCTCAGTGGTGGGGCCAGTGGAACTCCGGTCGCTTTAAATTGCATTGCTTCTATACACCGTTAGCATCAGAGTGTCCGCAAGTTTATAGTACATTTTAATAAAATTATACATTCAGAAAAGAAAAAGGAGTGATACAATGTATCAGCAACAATGGGATAATCAACCTGCAATGGATGGCCACACACATATGCAACATCAGCACCCTACAATGGATCCAATGATGCAACAACCTATGACGGATCACCATAAGATGCAACAGCCCATGATGGATCATCATATGATGCAACAACCTATGATGGATCATCATATGATGCAACAGCCTATGATGCAGCAACCTATGATGCAACAGCCTATGATGCATCAACCTATGATGCAGCAACCTATGATGCAGCAACCTATGATGCAACAACCTATGATGCCACCACTATTTTATGCACCACAGCCACAATTACAGCAGCAATTCCCACAAATCCCAGGGATGCTACCAATGGAGATGTCCTATATTGAAAACATTCTCCGTCTCAACCGCGGGAAGCGAGTAAGAGTTTATATGACATTTGAGAATAACCCAGAATGGCCATCTCGAGTATTTACAGGTATTGTTCAAGAAGCCGGTCGCGACCATATTGTCATTAGTGACCCACAAACAGGCATGTGGTACTTGTTATTAATGGTTAACCTTGACTATGTGGAGTTTGATGAGGAAATTGAATACGACTATCCTTTTGGTCAGGCACCTTTAGCTGCATACCAGCCACGCGAGGAAGACTAAAAAAATTATTGATTAATACAATAGGCTGGCTCTTATAAAAAAGTCAGGCCCTCCCCACACACTATAGTTGCAATCATTTCTTATCGATCACTATAATCGGTGTGCACCAGAGGGCCTGACACAAGAGTCAGCTTATTTTTTATGCTCTAAACATACTTATGGCAAGAAGTACCCAACCAGCGATGAATGCTACTCCACCTAATGGCGTAATCATCCCTAGTTTTGAAATCCCCGTAATCGCTAGGACATACAAACTTCCAGAGAATAAGATAATTCCTAATACGATAAGCCACCCAGCCCAATGAACTAAACTAGACTCGACACCTTTCAAGCTAATTAAACCAATTAAGGTTAAACCGAGTGCATGATACATATGGTACTGTACACCTGTTTGATAAATTTTAATATAGTGTTCTGTAAGGCGACCTTCCAATCCGTGAGCTCCAAATGCACCTAAAGCAACACCTAATGCCGCAGCGATACTGCCAAGTACAATAAATATATTGAACATCTGAAATTCTCCTTTACTTTTAATTCCTTTTTAGTCATAGAATACCATACCTCATCGTGCAATTAACAAAATCGAACCTGAAGTGTATAATCATGCAGCCCTTTAAAAATCCAATAAACTACCTTCATCTTTTGTTCGGTTCAAACTACTTGTTGATGGTGTCGTTACATTAGCATTTGGTAATATCCGTGGTTCTTGCGGTACTATGGGTTTTTCTACCGTAGTACTTTCTTTGTCCAACAGCTCACAATAAGCTTTGATTAACATAGCCGCTTCTTGGACTCCCCGTTCATTACCCCGAGCCACTTCTGATTTCATTTCGTTCAGTTGCTGTTCCACTTTGGTGATAATATCCTGAACTGGTATATTCATTATTTCCCTCCTCACTAATCACTTTATTTAAATAAATATTTACGGTTGTACCTTTTCCTTGAATACTTGAAATGTCCATTTTCCCTTGATGATGCTCAATAATACGGTCACATATCATAAGGCCTAGCCCTGTCCCTTTTGGTTTTGTCGTAAAAAACGGCTCACCGATTCGTTCAAGAACTTCCTGGGGGATTCCACTACCAGAATCTGTAATTTCAATGTGGATCATATTGTCACTTTTCTCATAGACATGAATATGAATCTGTCCCCCATGATCCATCGCTTCAATACTATTTTTTAGTAAGTTAATAAGCACTTGCTTAATTTGATCAGGGTCACATTCGACAGTCGTTTCATTTAGTGAATACTGGGTTGTAATGGAGATACTTTTCATGATGGCTGATGTATCTAACAGCGTAACGACTTCTCTGATTAAATAACATATCTTTATTTTTTCGAACTTTTGAACCCCGGGTTTTGCTAATAAAAGAAACTCACTAATAATTTTATTAATTCTAGCAAGCTCGCTTAACATAACGGGTACATGACTATTTGTATTTTGTTCACGTTGCTGCATTAGCTGGAGAAAACCGGAAATAACTGTAATTGGGTTACGAATTTCGTGAGCAACTCCAGCAGCTAACTGACCGACAACAGACAATTTTTCTGATCTCCTAATAAATTCTTCTGTTTGTTTCTGCTCAGTAATATCTCTAAAAATTGAAGCTAATGCGACAACTCGACCATCTTCCGTTCGAATCGCAGATACTGATATAGCAACGTCTAATCGTTTTTCATCGCTCGTAGTAATTTTTAATTCGATTTCCCGGACCGCTTCTCCTCTAGAAATCGACTCCCATTGCTCTTGTAAATATTTAAATTGGACCTCGTTTAGTTGCGGCATCGTTTGGCCAACCACGTCGTTATTTTTCCAACCGAATGTTTCTGTAAACCCATTATTAACTTGATAGATCTTACCTCTTTCATCATGGATGACAATCGGATCCTTTAACTGGTTAAACAAAGTGTTCAAATACCCTTTTGCTTCAATTAATGCTTTAGATGTTTTCTCCGTTTTCAATTGTGCCTTTTGCAATAAATCTTCCGTAAAGCGGCTAGAAAACACTAAAAATATCGTGACGAGTATTCCGAATAGTGCAACATAAATCACATCGACTTTGTCCGACCCTGGGAATAACTCGTTTTGGTACTGCAAGAAAAAATAGATCGTTGCGACTGTTGTCAGAAAACTAGCAAACAAAATCGGTCGGACCATATGATAAATCGAACTAATAATCAATCCTAACCAAATGTATATAAAGTTAATGAGTAAGGGTTCATAGGTAATCAACAAGATGAAAAAGCTAAAAACAAAAAGGATCGATAAATACATAGTAAGTATCGTTAACTGCTTCTGTTTTGATAAAAAATAAACAAGAATACAGATAACTAAACCTATCGGAGCGACGAAAATAAGTATGGCTGGGTCAATAAAAGTATTAATGACTAAGCTAGATGTATAAAAAATCATCAAGAGTTTGGCCATTAATTGATTTCGTTTAAAAATAAGGTCTAAATGCTTTTGCTTATCGATACCCATACACTTCTCCATTTTTCGACATGTTTTCCCCTATTATACCATTACTTCAAAACTGATGTTAACGATGTATGAAAAGAAAAAAACGGTGCCAGGCACCTTTAGCGGACTAAAGGTGCCTGGCACCGTAAAAAATGGTACCTTATAAAACGTTTTTATTTCGTTAGCTCTAGGAATTGGTCTACATCTTTGACGACGAGGTCAATGGCTTTTTGCCAGAATTCAGCTTTTGTTAAATCAACATTTAAATGTTTTTGGGCTAATTCTTCAACATTCATACTACCTGTGTCACGTAACAACTCAACATAGCCATCTTCAAAAGATGCACCTTCTTCAAGAGCGTGTGCATAGACACCGAGGCTGAATAAGAAGCCGAATGTGTACGGGAAGTTATAGAACGGTACACCTGTGATATGGAAATGCTGCTTAGCTGCCCAGAAGTGTGGGTGGTATTCTGATAAAGAGTCACAATACGCTTCTTTCTGTGCTTCGACCATTAACTCGTTTAACTCCTGCGCAGAAAGGAGGCCTTCTTTTCGCTTCTCATAAAATCTCGTTTCAAATAAGAAGCGCGCATGGATGTTCATAAAGAAAGCAATTGCTCGACCAAGTTTACTTTCGATAAGAACGAGCTTTTCTTCATCCGTTTCTGCTTGCTGTACCGCTGCATCACTTACAATAAGCTCTGCAAAAGTAGAAGCTGTTTCCGCAACGTTCATCGCGTAAGACTGCGCAAAGTTCGGCATGTCGCGCATCACATATGCATGGTAAGCATGACCTAGCTCATGAGCTAGAGTCGACACGTTGGATGCACTGCCGCTGTACGTCATAAATACGCGCGTCTCACCGCTTGCCGGTAACGTCGTACAAAAAGCACCTGGACGTTTTCCAGGGCGATTTTCTGCCTCAACCCAGTCTTTTTCAAATGCCATTTTTGTGAATTCAGCCATTTTTGGACTGAACTTGCCAAATTGATCGATAATGGACTCTGCCGCTTCTTCGTAAGGAATCGATGAACTTGCACTTCCGATTGGAGCATGCACATCATACCAAGCTAATTTTTCTAATCCTAGATACTTCGCCTTTTGCTCTAAGTACGGCATAAAGCGTGATTTGTTTTTAGTAATCGTATCCCACATCGCATTTAATGTGGCTTCTGACATACGGTTAATTTCAAGCGGCTCTTTTAGCACATTTGTCCAGCCTCTTTTTTCATAAAGACCGAGCCTAAAACCTGCAAGATGATTAATGGTCGTAGCGAATAAATCTTCATTTTCAGTCCACGTCTTTTCCCACTTTTCAAAAGCATCCACACGAACCTTGCGATCATTATTTGCTAATTTATTTTCAGCTTGCCCAACCGATAGTTCCTCGGTTTGTCCATTTTCTTCAAATGTAATTTTCATACTGTTAACGAGTGCGTTGTACATGTCTGCCCATGCATGGTACCCACTTGTCGATAACTTTTGAGCCAGTTTTTCTTCTGCCGGCGATAATTTATCTTTGGCACGCTCGGCTCTTTCATTTAAGTAAAACGCAACATCAGGAAAATGTTCCTTGATCATCGCTTGTAATTCTTGCTCATTTAATTGCAGAATTTTTTCATCAATGCTCGTTAAAACCCCTTGATAAAGTGATGATAGCTCTTTAGCTGTTCCACTTAATTGAATCGCTTTCTTGTCTGCCATATTTTGCGCGGTTAAACAGCCGACAAATGCACCGATTTCTCTTACTTTTGCAGCTGCATTTTGTGCGTTTTCAATAATTTCAATTAATTTTTGTTGTTCTTTATGTAGTTCCGTTAATTGTTGAAGAGATTGTTCAAGTGCGATCAACTCTTCTTTTGTCTCTTGAATAAACCCTCGTAATTCAGTTGATTCGCTGCCACCTGGAAAAACGCTGTCTAAATCCCATAGTTGATTATACTTTGTTTGCATGCCTCTTACTCCTCTCAAACTTTGTTTCGCTACCCTAAATATTTTACAATACTTCCCGGGGAAATAAAACGAAAATCCCCTATCCTTCCTTGTAATTTCATGAGGACTAAAATAACTTCAAAATTGTGAGCATAGAATTGGATAGTTCTTTCTACACTTATTATGACCCAGTAAACCCATTTTATTGGACCCTCAAAACTGAGAAAAGGATTTTATTTTTTGCGGACTCAAAAGCCCCTATTTTACTAAAAACCAACAGCTTTTCAAGTTTGGAGGACTGAGAGGACGCTATATGCCTCAATTCATCAAAAGCAACCTCGAAAAATAGGAAATAAAGGCTTCTCAGTCCGCTCAGCTCTAAAAAGTACAATTTTAATCCAAATAACGGCCCTGGAGTCCGCTAAATTTCCAATAGCAAAAAATCTACCATTTTCACCTCTCTCGCTAACGGTTAATTAAAATCGCAGGTAGAAAAAGCGCTCACTAGCTCCCCTTACGTTGGCAAACTTCATCTCCAAAAACGAACAAAAAACTCGGGTTTCCAAGGCTAATTCTTGGTCTAGAGTTCCCGAGTCTTTTTATAGTCTAGAAGTCCATGTTTATTACGAAAATCCTCCTGCACGATATCTTTCAATCCATTCAAACCATTCTTCCTCGGTGAAACGCAGCATCGAGCGATCGCTTGAGTTAGGAACAATATTTTCTTGGTCATGACGTCTAGTCATAAGAATCGTTTTAATTCCAGCGATATTTACACCTTGGTCAATAAGAGACTTAATTTCACTAAATCTCTCAATATCGTTTAGTGAAAAAATACGTTGGTTTCCTTCATTACGAGCGGGTTTGATGAGTCCTTGCTCTTCATAGTAACGAATTTGTCTCGCTGTTAACTGAGTCATTTCTTTGACAACACTAATTGGGAAAATCGCCACATGACGAGGGAAATTTTTATTCATCCCCTCCCTCCTTTAAGCCCTGTAATGGGTGTGATCTATTTTATTTCGCTAACTCGGTATATACATCTTGGAGAGTGTGAAACCCTAACTCTTTTACCTTTTGTATATTTTTGATCCATAATTGCGCCGTCATTTTTGCATCTTCCAACGCATGATGGCGCGTTAAAATCGGGATATCAAAAAAATGACAACACTCATCTAATGTGGTTAAACTTTTTTGAGGTGAGGCTATTTTGATTAGAAACGAAGTATCAATCACACGGTGTATAAAATTCGTTCGTAATATATGCCAAGAAACGTGTTGCATAAACGCTTTTTCATGCTGAGAATGATGGGCCACCATTGGACAACCACCAACATATTGAAAAAACTTCTCGAGAACTTGCTCAATCACAGGTGCAAACAGAAGATCTTCTTGATGAATTCCTGTGAACTCCAAAATCGGCTGAGGCAATGGCTCTTCATGCCGGACTAACGAATAAAACCCTTCCTCTTCCACAAGTGAAGTTCCTTTTACTTTTACCGCCCCTATGGAGAGAATTTTGTCCCCTCGATCTGGATAAAACCCTGTTGTTTCCAGATCAAATACAACGACTTCAAGTTCCTCAAAATGTTTATTTAGCACACTTTCTTTCTTTATTTCTTTTTGAAGTTGTCTCATGTAGGCCATTTGTGCAGCATTCGATTGTTGCTGTACTGAGGTGTATACATTCGGACTTAACTTGCCTGACAGTTGTTTCATATATTGAATCATGTGGTTAATCACTTCATGCCACACCCTTTATCGATGTGCTTTTTCGTTAGTTTATAGAGGCGAGCACCGGATCGAATATATCCTTTTAACTCCTGCTTTTCATTAGAAGTTAACTTATCGACCCTCAATAGATGGATCGTTTCATAGCTTTGTTCAATTTCTTGGAAACGAAGCCTGAACTGTAAAAGTCGAGCAAACACTGCACTTAGCATTTTTATTTCCGTCATTTCATCCGGAAGTTGCTCAAATCTCACTAACGTTTCAGGAGCTGTGATTTTCTCTTGTAACGCTAAAAGCCGTAACGAATTCACATACGGAAAAAGAACGGTATTCTTTAAATGAATGACATTTTTATGCGGACCATACGATTCAACCAACAATTGACCAAACACACCAATCGCTTTTTTACGCCGCTCTACATTGTCATAAAACCTTTGAATTAAGGTTGGTTTTTCATTTAGATTTAAAAAAATAACCTCTTTTAACTCATCTAACAGTGACGGATTTCCAATAAAGACTCGTGAGTCAAAAAAAGTGAGCAAATGACGCAACGTTTCAAAGCTCTCTTCTTCCATCCATTCTTGAATTTGCGCCTTCCACGCGAGAAGCGATTTGCACCATCTCTCACTTGAAGCCATGACCAACCCATCACATCGAACGTAACCTACACACTCTAACGCTAATGAGATTTCTTTTCCCAGCTTTAAAAAGTAGTCTCTTTCACGACCATCCGTGGAAAAAAACACTAGCCCATGATCTTGGTCGCTCCAAAGCGCTTGTTCAAACCGTCCAGCACTTCCCATCATAAAGAAAGCAAAGTGAGCAGGGGGAGGACCCCACTCACTTGTTACGTTTTCGATTGCTACTTTTACTGTTTTTGTGATGAGTTCATCGTGGAATTCATTTAGTTTCATATGATCATATTTTACTTGCTCGATATACGACATTCTCCACCATTTCAATTGCTCATACGTATCAACCATAGGTTCTTTCATGTGGTAGACACCACCTTATTCTTATGCACCTGTTTTTTCTGTAGATTTCATACTTTCAGGGTATCCATAGCTTCCATGTTCACTAATATCTAGACCCATGATTTCTTCTTCTTCTGTCACACGAAGTCCTCCCATGACTTTATTCATCACATAAAGGATGATGAATGAAACGACAAACGCGTAAATTCCTCCAGCGACAACACCTAACGTTTGAACACCTAATTGTGTAAAGCCACCGCCGTAGAATAACCCAGCTTGACCCCAACCTACTTCAGTAGATAATGCTGGAACTGCGAAGAAACCTGTTGAGATTGTTCCCCAAATCCCTGCCATACCGTGAACAGATAGGGCAAAGATCGGATCATCGATTTTCGCACGATCAAAGATTTTCATACTTACAACTACAATTAGACCACCAATAATACCGATAATAACCGCTGCCCAAGGTGCTACGAAACCACATGATGCTGTAATGGCAACTAACCCTGCTAAAGCTCCGTTTAATGTCGTTGGAACATCTGCTTTCCCGCTCATCATCCAAATTAAGAACATCGCGGCAATCGCCCCTGCTGCTGCTGCTAATTGCGTGTTTAGAATAACATATCCAAAGAATGCATCGGCTACTTCAAAAGTACTTGCTCCATTAAACCCAAACCAACCTACCCATAGAAGAAGAACCCCTAAAGCTGTGTAAACTTGGTTATGACCTGCTAAATCATTAGATGAACCGTCTTTATTGTATTTACCAATACGCGGTTTTAAAATAATCGTTGCGGCAAGAGCTGCCATAGCACCTGTTAAGTGAACGACTGTTGAACCTGCAAAGTCTTGTTTACCAAGGCCACCTAACCAACCGTCTCCCCACACCCAGTGTGCGACTACTGGATAAACTAAAGCCGAGAATAAAACGGCGAAGATGACATATGCTGATAATTTCGCTCGTTCTGCAAACCCGCCAAAAGCAATCGTTAAAGCGATAAGTGCAAACATCATTTGGAACATGAAGTCTACCGATCCTGCTAATCCACCATCTGGACCTGAAGCATCTCCGAAGAAGAAATCAGAAATTCCTAGAAATCCACCTGCTGACTCACCATAGATGAAGCCCCATCCTACTGCCCAGAAAACAATCGAACCAAGACTAATTGTGAAAATTGTTTTTCCTGCAATGTGACCCGCATTTTTCATTCGAGTCGAACCTGCTTCAAGTAAAATAAATCCACCTTGCATAAGTAAAACTAGAAAAGTACCAATAATGACCCACAAATTATCCATTAAAATTTGTTCCATCTGTCAACCTCTCCCTTCGTTTCTGCGTTAGCTAAGCTAACATCTTTTGTTAACTTAATTATACATTCTTAATTTTCAGAAACTATATTTTTGGAAGATGATCTGACATGGTTTCTAAAACAACGTTTTTTATGGAGGTAAAGCGCGCTCCTCTTCTAGTTGTTTTGCGTATTCCAGCATTAAAGAGAGTTGTTGGCAGATCGCTTATCTTTGTTCTGCTTTTTTGTGAGTTTCTATAATGAAAATACGGACCTTTAGCTGTTTTTAATGATATCTCAATAGTAATATGGTGTTCACGGGCTTCTATTAAAGTTCCTATGATCATATTCTTCAACCTGGTCGTGTTTATTTTCAAGTTAGACCGGTTTATTTTTAACTTTGGATGATTTATTTTCAACTTCGGCCGATTTATTTTCAACTTCTCCCTAAATATTTTCAACTTTCCCGATTTAAAGATTTCTCGACAAGAAAAGCTAAATTTCAACACTTCCAACACCAATCCATACTTATAAACCAAATAAGAAAAACACGGTTTAGCCTAATTTCAGGATCAACCGTGTTGAAGCGTAAATTTATATTAACTTCATTTATTAGATAATTTGCCATTCGATCGGTGTTTCGCCCATCCTCGTTAAATGCTCATTTACTTTAGAAAATGGCTTACTCCCAAAAAAGCCACGGCTTGCTGAAAGCGGACTCGGATGAGCAGATTTAATGATGATATGCTGTTCTCCTGTCACTAATGCTTCTTTGGCTTGCGCATGACGTCCCCACAAAATGAATACGACTGGTTTTTCCCGCTCATTCAAGCTTTGAATTACACGATCCGTGAACTGTTCCCAGCCGATCCCTTTATGAGAATTCGGCTCACTTTTTCTTACAGTCAATACGGTATTTAATAGGAGAACCCCTTGCTTCGCCCATTGGATTAAACAACCATTATCACTAGGCTCACATCCAATATCTTGATAAAGTTCCTTATAAATATTTTTCAGCGATGGCGGTAGTTTTTGTCCCACTTTTACTGAAAAGCTTAATCCGTGCGCTTGATTGGGACCATGATACGGGTCTTGTCCGAGAATAACGACATTCACTTCTGAAAAAGGTGTATAGTGAAAAGCATTAAAAACCTCGGACTCACTCGGGTAGACCGTTGCATTCCTATATTCGTCTTGTAAAAATTGCTGCAACTTCAAAAAGTATTCTCTTGTAAATTCATTTTCTAGCACCCTGTTCCAATCATTACTTACATTCCACAAAACCGTTTCTCTCCTATCCCAAACTGAAGGTTTAGCCCCACTTTAAAGCCACTATATTCCTAATACTGCAAAATCTCTATTCTAACCGCTAGTTTTTTATTTATTTTTCCCACTCTAGAATAGCTGATAGCTCATCATAAATAGCTGGTGTTCCTACCAACACTTGATAGCCTTTTTCTTTTTTTACACTAAACGTTTGGCCTTTTGCTTCTTCGACAATTAATAACCCTGCGCAAATGTCCCATTCTTTCAGCTTGATCTCCCAATACGCGTCAAAACGTCCTGCCGCTACTTGGCATAAATCAATCGCTGCACTTCCTGTTCGGCGAATGCCACCGACTTTCGTAATAATCGCATTAAAATTATCAACGTTGTTATTTGGATCCGTTGCACGGTCATACGGAAATCCTGTTGCTACAACCGCTTGATTTAATCGCTCCGTAATAGAAACGGTAATGCTTCTTCCATTTAACATCGCACCGCTTCCTTTAACGGCCTCATACATTTCATCTAGCTTCGGCACGTAGACGACTCCAATGACTGTTTCTCCTTTATACTTAACACCGACAGAAATACAAAAGAATGGAAAGCGATGAGCAAAGTTTACCGTTCCATCGATCGGGTCGATTACCCATTCAAAATCTGCTTGTCCCTCATGCCATCCACTTTCCTCTGACATAATGGAATGGTCCGGGTATTCCGTATGAATTTTATCGATAAGAAATTGCTCGCTCCATTCATCGACTTCAGTTACTAAATCAATGTCAGATGACTTCGATTTCATCTGAAACGGCTGTTCCATACGAATTAATTGTTCTTTCCCTACTTCTTTTATCCACGCCTTGATATTTTCTTTGATGGCTAGCCATTGTTCCATTATTTATCCACTCCTAAAAAATACTTACTCATTTACTATTGTAGGCAACTCCTGTTGTAAAGGCAAAACAATGGCCAACTCGCAGCCTCTACCTTTTTCTGTATTCACCGACAATTCGCCATTCAACATCTGGATCCGATTTTTCATCGCATTCAAACCAAATCCATATTCTATCTTTTCCACACCTACACCATTATCGACTAATCTAAACTCCAGAAACTTGCACCTAATATGCAATGTAAAGTGAAAGTGTGTACTCTTCCCGTGGCGGATTCCGTTGGTTATTCCTTCTTGAAGGGCATAATAAATGACTTTCTTTTGCGCATGATTCAACTTTGGTATCTCATCTATTGAACTTGTAATCAACACACCCGTTGCTTTCACCGTATCATCCATTAACCCCTTCAATGCTTCTTCTATTTCAATCGTTTCTTGTACTTCTCCAAGTACTTTTACAGATACTCGAATTCGATCCAACCCTTTACGCAATAACTCCTGTGAGAGTTCCATCTTTTCATAGACTTGGTCTGGCTTTGCCTTTGACAAACGCTTTCCCGCCTCCAGCTGAACAATAACCGTTGTTAACGAATGGCCGATAATATCATGAATTTCATGTGCAATTCGGGTTCTTTCTTCTAGGACCGACATTTCGATGAGTGCTTCGACGGTCTCTTTTTGAGATTTCTCTAGCCCAATCGTTCGTTCCTCTACTTTCTTTTCAAGGTTTTCATTCAACTCTTGCAACTCTTGTGACATTTCCTCCACTTTTGAAAACGCCCGTGAAAATTGGGTGGATAACTGAAAGGACTGTCCAAACAAAAAGATAAATAGCCCAAATGGTGATAGTTCTCTCGTTGTGATTAATTGATTGTAAAATAGGAAATCATTGATCACCGTTAGGACATAAATAACCCCTACTACAAGGTTAAGTCTAATCATATCCCGCTTATTCTTATAGGCCTTCATTCCGGAAACGATCACTAACAAAATAACGACAACCGTGATAATTTGATAAGCAGTTAATGTTAGGGTAAAAACTCGCGCTGGTGTAAAAAGGATAATGATAACAAATAAACTAGCAATCCCCCAGACCGTACGAGTCATATGCTTATGAACTTCATTGGGATACAGCTGTCTAGCAAATGAAACAAAAAGTGGAACAGCGATATAAAAGCAAGTATATTCTATCTTCTTTAGCCACTCCCACGGAAAGTTAGGAACGATTTGATTGAAAAAAACTTCACCTACCATCATCGCACGTATACCAATGACGAGGCAAAACAGCCCAAAAAATAGCGTGGATTTCTCTTTTCGTCTTAACATATATAACCCTAAATGGTAGAGACCCATGACAAGTAAGCTGCCAATAAGGAACATTTCAAACGCTAGCTGTTTTTCTCGCAAACTTGTAATCGCTTTGTCTTCACCTATTCGAATGATACGCCACAGCCCGCCTTTTGAATGATGAAAATTCGCGACGTGAAAAACGAGATCCACTTCTTGAGAGTTCGGTGTAAAATAAACGACTTGAGGCTGATAAGCAGCTGTAGTAGCTTCTCGAGTTGTTCCGGGTAACCCTGCTCCACCAAGCTCTTTTCCATTGACCCACAATTTATAAGAAGTAAAAGCATTCGGTAAATAAAGCCCTAGCATTTCATTGACATCTTCTTCTGATAGTTCGATTTTCAAATGATAGGTTGCAAAGCCATCTCCTGGCAACTGTTCTCCTTGCCAAAGATGTCCATTCCATTTGGCCGGCATATCAATCAGCGCCCCCGCATCATTTGGTAATTGTGCAGGGTCTAACCACTCGTTCCAATAAAAATTCCATTCTCCTGTTAACGACGCAGTCCCCAATTCTTTAATGGAAGTAGTTGATAAATCTAGTTTTCCGTTGACAGCAGAGTACTGTCTTTCATTTTTTTCATAGGAAAACAAGAAAAACACAGCACCGACGACGATTACTAAAGGAATGATATAGAATACTAATTTGTTTTTCATCAAACAACCTCTATTTTTTCATTTTGAATGCATGTCTTCTTCATTTATTATAAAATTTTCGTAACAGTATGAATAGTTTATTGGCTAAAATAGTAAATGTCGGTTTCCAACTTGCTTACTACGTGCGATCCCTCTTAGTATCTAGTATGATAAGAGTAGTGAAATAATGGACAGTTACAGTCCGCCCCATTACTTACAAGCAAATCATGCACACTTTACAAAAGAATTGTGTAAAGGAGGAAAATCAAATGGAAGTGATCAATAAAGAATTTGTTCAACAAATGATAAATAAATTGGCTAACCAAGACGTATACATTCATCTTGAAACAACAAACGGGGCCTATACCGCTTATCGGAATGGAACTCCTTTCTCATCAGGTGTCTTTATTCGGAACGGCAAAGTATCTTATGAACACGGAAAAATCACAGGTAACGGCCCCCATCGAGTAGGACTTAAAATAGACTTAGGATGGATCTACGCAGAAGGTCTCACGCATTGCACTATGAAGGGAGACCAATTACTATTAGCTGGCTTAGATGATAAAGGACGTTTAGCTGTATCACTTCAATTAAGTCCTCATCCATTTTAGAAAAGCGGAAGCGCCCGTATAGCGACGTACGGACTGGAGCCCACCGTATGAGATAAAGGAAACACGGTGATCGCTAGTGAGCCGATGTTGACTTATCGCAAGGAGGTGAGCGAAGTCTCGCTAGTCGCTGGACGCTGGAACTAGACATCCCGAAAAGCGGAAGGCGCCTGCTTTTCGGCGACAAGCGCTGGAGGGCCAACAATAAGTGTCTTGCTCTTTAGACACGCTTGGTGGACCGAAGCGACCTCGAGCCGATGGCGCCTGGAGCTAGACATCTTCGAATTTTTTACTTTCTTTTCTTTTAAATAAAGGAGGCTTTTATGGAAAATCATTTACTAGTGATCTTACCTCATCCTGATGATGAATCATTTGGGGTTGCAGGGACGATGTTAAACTATAAAGAAAAAGGCTGGAAAGTCACGTATGCTTGTATGACTTTAGGAGAAATGGGACGAAACATGGGGAACCCACCAATAGCCAACCGTGAAACTTTACCCCAACTTCGAAAGCAAGAGCTTGAAGCCGCTGCAAACATTTTAAAAATTGATGATTTAATCTTTCTCGGGTTGCGAGATAAGACGATTGAGTTTGAAGATGAAAATAAATTAGCCGAGCGAATGAGAACATTAATAGAAGATTGCAAGCCGACGCTCGTCATTACATTTTACCCAGGATATGCCGTACACCCTGACCACGACGCATGTGGTGCTGTCGTGATAAAGGCTGTCGCTTCGATTCCAAAGGAGGAGCGACCAACGGTACATGCACTAGCCTTTTCAAGAGACTGCATCGATGATTTAGGTGAACCACAAATTATTAATGAAATAAGTCGTTTTCATCAAGAAAAGCTAGATGCCTTAAAAGCACATAAAACACAAACTCAAGAAGTCGTCAAACAAACCGAAATTGCGCTTCAAGAAGGTAATGATGAAGCGATGGACCGACTCAATTATGAAAGGTTCTGGCTTTATTCTTTTAATGATTAAATTTAATTCTTAGCAAAAGTAAAAAAGCCACCATTTAAATCCAAGGGTGGCTTACCCTATATTCTAATGACTAAAAACTTCGTTTCACGTGAAACACCGCATAGCGATGTTATGCGGTGTTTCGTATTTCTATCCTTAGAATTTCGCGTGGTAGTTGTCAATTTCCCAGCCCGTAACAGCTGTTCTGAAACTATCATATTCGGCGCGTTTTAAGTCTACAAACTCTGCGAATACGTGATCTCCTAATGTTGAGCGTCCAATTTTTCCTTCTTCTAGCGCATCAACTGCCGCTTCTAAGCTCGTTGGTAAGTTTCGAATGCCTCTTTCTTTTAACTCAGCTGGCGACATACTGAAAATGTCATCTAGTACTTCAGCCGGTGCTTCTAACTTACGGTTTACACCATCTAGACCCGCTGACGCAATAATCGCAAATGCTAAATAAGGGTTAGCTGATGGATCTGGGCAACGAATTTCAACGCGAGTTCCTGCACCGCGTGTTGCTGGAATACGAATTAACGCTGAACGGTTCGATGCTGACCAAGCGACATAGCATGGTGCTTCGTAACCAGGTACAAGTCTCTTATAAGAGTTAACTAGCGGGTTAATCACCGCTACAAAATTATCAATATTGTCAATTAACCCACCGATAAACTGGTACGCTTTCTCAGAAAGTTCACGACTATCGCTTGGATCGTAAAATGCATTTTCTTGCTTTTCGAGATCAAATAATGAAATGTTTGTATGCATTCCGCTTCCATTCGCCCCAGCAATCGGTTTAGGCATAAACGAAGCATGAAGTCCAAATTGTCTCGCCACCGTTTTTACAACCCATTTATACGTTGTCGCGTTATCTGCTGCACCAAGCGCATCAGCATACTTGAAGTTGATCTCATGCTGACCTTCAGCCACTTCATGGTGAGACGCTTCAATTGTAAAGCCCATTTCTTTTAACGTACGATAGATTGCTAGACGAACTTTCTCACCGTAGTCATGCGGAGACGGTTCAAAGTATCCACCAACGTCTTGTGTATTTAATGTAGGACGACCCTTGTCATCCGTTTCAAATAAGAAGAACTCTAACTCTGGCCCAACACTAATCCCGTAACCTTGTTCTTTTGCTTTTTCTACCGTCCTCTTTAAAACGTGACGCGGATCTCCTTCAAAATCAGTACCGTCCGGATTTTTTACTCCGCAAAGAAAGCGAGCTTCTGAGTACCCTTCTTCTACAGACCAAGGAAGAACACAAAATGTATTTAAATCTGGCAGTAAATATAAGTCCGATTTATTAATTGGAGAAAAACCAGTAATTGACGATCCGTCAAACATAATTTTTCCATCAGCAGCTGCATCGATTTGTTCTGCCGTAATCGTTACATGTTTTAATGTCCCTTCAATGTCAACGAATTGCATATGCAGAAGCTCCACATGCTTTTCCTTAATAATCTCTTTAATCGCCTCTAAAGTTAACTTTTTTGTAGAAGAAACTGTACTCATAATTAACACTTCCCTTTCATGTAATCTTTATTAACATCTCTTGTTAACTCTTATTTTAAATTATCTAAAAATTACTTCAACGATTTTGTTAGGTAATCTGACATAGTGATTTTATTATTAGATAAAACTCATAAACAGATTGTTTGCCTTAAGCTGTTTTCTCAAGGCTCTTTTTACAAAGATTGTTGCTCCGTGCTTTTAGACCGTAAGCCAAGCGAATGCTTGGCTCTTCACGCTATGCGTGAAGCTTTTGAAAATAAAATAGCGTTCAGACAAAATTTGTCTTGAAAAGGCTATTTTATTTTCAAAAAACGGTCCAAAAGCAACCAAGTTTACGAAAACAGCCTTCTCTTAAATCTTCTTGACCATTATAACGACAAAATATAGCTCCCTCTTGAGGCTTCGAAATGCGACATCCTAAACGCAAAAAAAACAGCAAGGAATCCTTGCTGTTTTCGTATTAGTCATTATTAATTACTCTTTTTAATACTTTCGACACGTTTTACCGTATCCTCCATATAACCTGAAATTCTTTTTATATCTTCATTCATCGCTTCCGTTGTCGCACTCATTTCTTCTAAGCTTGCAGAATCTTGTTCAATAACCGCAGCAAGTTCATTTGTCGCTTGCTCCACATCTGTTGCTTTCTCATGAACATCACTCGATAAGTCCTCAAACATTGTGACTGTTTGATTAATTTCTGTGATACGTTCATGTAAGTGCTGAAAATGTGAGGTGACTTCAGCTGTGAAAGTAACGCTGCTTACGAGCATTGAACCACTCGCTTCCATTTTGTCATAAGCGAGATGATTACTTTCATTTAACTCTAATAGGTTTTTCGTAATCTTCTCAGTTGTTTGGCTCGTCATTTCAGCTAATTTTCTAATTTCTTGCGCTACAACTGAAAAGCCTTTTCCAGCTTCTCCTGCTCGTGCTGCTTCAATCGAAGCGTTAAGTGCTAATAAATTTGTTTGCTCGGTAATCTTTTTTACATTATCAGTAAATGTATTTGTTTCTTCGATTCTTAATGTTAATTTTTCAAAAATGTTATGGAGTTCCTCAACAGTAGATTGTAATTCCTTCATCTCCATTGATAAGTCGTTTGCTTGTGTTTGACCTTGCTCAGCCACGTCGACGACACGATTAAATTCTGATGAGAGCTGTTTTGATGTTTGGTTTAATCTGTGCATCGATTCCTTTGTATGATGAGCATTTTGAGCAATGATACTAATTTGTTCGGTTTGCGTTTGGCTTCCGACAGCTACCTCATTAATGGCTGAGTGCATTTCAGTCTGCACTTTCACACTATTTCGTAATTGTTCATTTACATTATCAATATTGTCAGAAATACCGACTACATCTTGTTCAAGATTTACTTTTTGCATTTCTTTTTCTAACGCTTCTTGTTCTGCATTAGACACAAACTGTTCTAACGCCTGAAATTGCTTTTTACTTAAATGCGTAATTACACCAAGTAACATAGCAGTTAAAACGTAGGCAATGATCATATTACCAAAATTATCTTGAATTACACCACTTTCAACTGAAGACTTATCAGATCCTATGATTAATAAGGCAACTAAACCTAAAATAAAACCAATTGTAAACAAAACGCGGTCAAGTTGAACGGTGGAAAATACAAGTAAGAAAAAGAGTATAGCTACTAAACCAACACTCCCACCGTGTAGCACAAGAGAAATATATGTAAATAAAAAGATAACAAAGATACTAAAGTATGGAAATAACTTATGTCCTTTAGGATTTCGTCTAAGAACAGCATAACCAACAAGAAGTAACATAAATTCAGTGCCATATATCCATGAACGATCAAATTGTTTCGATAAAAAAGTATACACCATCCCTAAAACAAGTGAAATTCCGATAGCTAGTAACATCAGGACATTTTTCTTCTTTAAATCTTCAAACTGTAATTTTTCTAATGCATTCATTGGTTGAACCTCTTCTCCGCTAAAATAAGCTATATCTTTTATATCGGAAATAAAGTCCTTTTTTTATACTTGTAATAAATTACAAAAAAAAGGAGGCAGTTCATTGTAAACTGCCAGCCTTGATATTAGTAATGTCTTTATTAGTCGTTTTTCTTTTTACGTGAAGCTGAGACTCTTACTTTGCTGTTTTTAGAATTGCCTCTTGATCCACCTTTACGGTCGCGATCGCCACCTCGATTGCGGTCACGGTCTTTATTATTTCCACGGCCATAACCACCGCCACCGCCGCCGCCTTTACCTCGGCCACCGCCAGATTTATAGCCTTTGATTCGTAACGGTGCTTCTTCAGTTAACTTAATTGGAACATCATTTGGCTCCTTCGTTAACATTTTTAAGGCAGCTGAAAGTAACGTTACTGAGTCCGTTTCCTCAAGAAGCTGTTCAGCAGACATACGGTACGATTGAATGTCATTTTCTTCTACCATCTTCATTAAGCTTTCAACCGTCATACGAAGCTGACCTTCCATCGCCTCAGCTAAAGTCGGTACAGGTTTTCTCGTAATTTTACGATTTGACGTTTTTTCAATCGTTTTTAAATGCGAAAGTTCTCTTGGTGTAACTAACGTTAACGCTAACCCTTTGTTTCCGGCACGACCTGTACGTCCAATACGGTGAACATAACTTTCAGGGTCTTGTGGAATATCAAAGTTATAAACATGCGTCACACCTGTAATGTCTAAACCACGAGCAGCAACATCTGTCGCAACTAGAACTTCAACTGTACCTTCTTTAAATTTCTTAATCACTCGGTCACGCTGGTTTTGGTTAATATCACCATGTAAACCTTCAGCGCCGTAACCTCGTTTATTTAAAGCCTCAGAAACTTCATCAACACGACGCTTCGTACGACCAAATACGATAGCTAATGTTGGTGAATGGACGTCTAGCATACGGCAAAGCACATCGAATTTCTTCGACTCAGGTACTTCCATATATTCTTGTTCAACGTTAGCAGTTGTAATTTCAACCGATTTCACAACA
This sequence comes from Alkalihalobacterium sp. APHAB7, assembly GCF_048323755.1. Classification (NCBI taxonomy): domain Bacteria; kingdom Bacillati; phylum Bacillota; class Bacilli; order Caryophanales; family Bacillaceae; genus Alkalihalobacterium; species Alkalihalobacterium sp. APHAB7. The sequence continues at coordinate 95,701 of NZ_JBLWFS010000001.1, read as the reverse complement.
ATCGCTTCGGCGTCTGGTTTCATAAATCTTTCGGCCAGTCTGCGAATTTGTTTTGGCATTGTTGCTGAGAACAATAGTGTTTGGCGCTCATTAGGAACTTCCGCTAAAATCGTTTCAATGTCCTCAATGAAGCCCATGTTTAGCATTTCATCTGCTTCGTCTAGAACAACCATTTGAATGGCATCCATACGAACAGTTTTACGACGCATATGGTCCATAAAACGACCAGGTGTTGCTACAATGATTTGAGGTTTACGTTTTAATGCTTTAATTTGACGAACAATATCTTGCCCACCGTAAATCGGCAAAGCGGTTACGCCGCGAAGATTCCCGATTTTATTTAGTTCTTCTGCTACTTGAACCGCTAACTCACGAGTAGGTGCTAATACAAGACCTTGAATTGTCCCTGCATCTACAACCATCTTTTCAATTAACGGAATTCCAAAAGCAGCTGTTTTCCCTGTTCCTGTTTGTGCTTGTCCTATAACATCTTTACCAGAAAGTGCTGTAGGAATCGTTTGTTCTTGAATTGGCGTTGCCTCTTCAAATCCCATGTCTGTAATAGCTTTAACAATTTGTTGGTGTATTCCAAAGTCATAAAATGTTGTCAATGGATCTTAATCTCCTTTGTATCTAAATTAATTTATATTATAGCGTTTGCTTTTTCTCAGAGATTTATCATACTCAATTCATGGAGTTAATTAAAATTACTGCGTAAATAATCTACATCGGGGCCAATTATTGGTAATAGGAATGAAAAGAAGAAAGCCATACTCCAGTCATATGGAATATGGCCATTATCTTTAACGTATATGATATCAATCAATTATAGACGAGTTACGTTAGCAGCTTGTGGACCACGGTTTCCTTCAACAATTTCAAATTCAACGTCTTGGCCTTCTTCTAAACTCTTGAAGCCTTCACCTTGAATGGCACTGAAGTGTACGAATACGTCGTCTCCACCTTCGCGCTCGATAAATCCAAAACCTTTTTCTGCATTAAACCATTTTACTTTTCCTACCATATTATATGGCCTCCTAAAAAAAAACAAACTTTGTTAACAGTTGCAAACTGAAGATGACTCGGTACAACTCTATCTGATCAAGAGGCCGAAGTAAAATCAATTCCTAACTTGTTAACATTATTCTAACTATATTACTTTTTGTTCTAAAAAGCAAATCAACATTATCGGTTTGTAATCGTTTCAGGGTACAAATCGTGGTTCATTAAGCGAAAATTTGCCATTTCTTCATATTTAGTGCCTGGTTTTCCGTAGTTACAGTAAGGGTCAATGGAAATACCGCCACGTGGAGTGAACTTCCCCCATACTTCAATATATCTTGGATTCATTAAATCGATTAAATCGTTCATAATCGTGTTGACACTATCTTCATGGAAATCACCGTGATTACGGAAGCTAAATAAATACAATTTTAGCGATTTACTCTCTACCATTTTAACATCTGGGATATAACTAATGTAAATTGTAGCAAAATCCGGTTGTCCTGTTTTGGGGCATAGCGTTGTGAATTCTGGACAATTGAATTTAACGAAATAATCTCTCCCTGGATGTTGGTTATCGAATGTTTCTAGAACCCCAGGGTTATATTCATAATCATATTTTGTATTTTGATTACCTAATAAAGTTACATCTTGTAACTCTTCATCTTTACGACCTACCATTATTTTTCATCCTTTCTCATTCTCTAGCTTAACGTCATGTGATTTAACTATTTCTTCACTCTTTGGCAAATAAAATGGTGATTTGGACAATAAAATTCAAAAACCGGACAATAAATGCATTATTCCAGACAATAAAAATTGAAAATCTAGAAAATATCTACTTATCAAGACATGCTACTATCGGTTTCTAGAGCCAGTATCATTGATTTTTTAACAAAAAAACAAAAAAACGCACCCTAAGGAAGGATACGTGATTTATTTCCCTTAGTTTTTTATAGAGGGTTTGAGCTAGAACCTCTCCTGCGTTTCCACAGTTTTGTTATTCTTTTATAACGAAATTAATTATAGGGAGATCGTCTGTTGTTGTCAATGTATACGGGACATTGGAGAATTTGGAAATGACTAGTGAGTAGTATAATTCGATTGGGCTCCTCCGTATAAATGATAAGAATCGTGACAGGAAAGAACAGATATTGAAATCGAGAATTCTTAGCGGACTCAGAAGCTCCTATTTTAATGAAAATCATTAAAATTGAATCGTTAGGCCCTTATCTATTTAAATTCACTAATGATCACTGTGAATTTTGAAGAATAACGACTTCTGAGTCCGTTAAGCTCTAAAAAGCTACCCTTTTTGCTGAAATAACGGCCTCTGAGTCCACTATTTCCAGTCTTCCGTCCACACTAGCCCTTCTATAATTAAACGCGTAGCAATTAGTTAAATCAACTCATTTAGACGTCTTTATTTTTAGACGTTCCATCCGGGTGGATAGTTTGATCACCACTATGATAGCTAATATTATTCGGATCTAACCCATGCCCTAGTGAACCATACCTATGACCTGCACGTGGATCGACCAACTCATTTTGCTTGTAATACAGTCGCGGCGTTTTAAATAATGCAATCATTGCCTGTAAAAAAGGCATTTCGTGATAACGGTCAGGCCAACGCTCTTTGATTTTTTCTTTCACTAGTGGATAGTATTTCGGGCTAATCGATGGAAATAAGTGATGCTCGGTATGATACGAAAAGTTAAAATGGATCGCATCTACCCACTTCGGAACCGTGACTGATAAACTGTTTGCTAACGGGTCATTAACAGGTACGAGTGGATTCAATCGATGGTTCGTTGATATATACGACATGACAATAAAGTTTGCAATTAATAATGGTAGTAAGAATACAAAGAACCAATTCGTAAATCCAATCCAAAACAGAAGGCCAATCCATGATGCCCAAGGCAAAATCAACTGCAACCATACTTTAGGTCGGTTTCTTGGATTAAAGTCTTTTATGTATACTTTGAACATTCTTGATGAATGTACAGTAAACGTCATTGCTAATGAGAGTAAACTAAATGTAGCACGAATAAATAAAGGAATACGATACATTAACCGCACTAACTTACTTTTCTCTAGATGATCAGACGTAATCCAAGCATCTGGATCTTTATGTTCGTCTTGTGTGTGAACATGGTGATTCATATTATGCCATTTGCGCCACAAACTTGGTCCAGTACATAACGGCCAAAATGCAATCGCGCCTAAAAGGTCACGGATCCATGGTTTTCTTACTACAGTTCCATGTAAGATTTCATGTCCTAAAAAACCAAGACTAGCATAGCAAGACCCTAAAACAACAGCTATTAGGAGGTTGCCCCAAATATTTAACTCAAGCAAACCAACAGCTAAAAAGCCCGCAACAATCACAATCAAAAATGCTAATCCACCTAATAAACGAGAAGGTACTGGCTTATACGCTTCTTTAGGCAGATGAGGTTTTAGACGAGCAGCGTACCAAGATAACGATTGATATTCTTTCATTTTTTTCCCCTTCCAATTTCACTCAAATTGTTTTCATACATCTCCTATTGTTTCTATAAAATGCCCCTTTAAACACTAAAAATTCGAATAAACTGAGATTAGTTTAATCGTAACAGTACTTAAAGGTGAAAATCAATAGGTTTTTACTACCTGATACTAATAGTTATTAATATTATCTACTACTGGAAATATATGCACCTTCATCTGCATTTAAAATTTCTATAACGTTTAATGGGTTCCACGAGAAAAAAGCTGACCCTTGTGTGTTTGTGTTACCTTCTAAAGGCTAACGTTATTAGCTACTTTAAAGGGGTTCACACTTTTATGGAGTCAGCGTTTCTTTATATTTGGCTGTGTAGTATACTTTCTTGCTTTTCAACCGTTTTTTCAAAAACTTCACGCTATGCATAAGGCGACGTTAATTAATTATAGATCGACCTCTTCTTCCGACCACATCCCTTTGTTTTGGTTCAACATTTTTTCTAAAAGCATTTCCGGTTGCTTTTCAATAATGAGTAAGTCTACATTAGCTTGCGGCATAAATCCTGCCGTTGCCGCTTTTTTGATCAATTCACTAACTGGGTCATAGTAATTTAACACATTTAAGGCTCCAATCGGTTTTTTATGGATGCCAATTTGTGCCCAACACATGACTTCAAATAACTCTTCGAACGTCCCAATTCCACCTGGTAATGCGATATAACCATCGGCTAACTCAGACATCAGTGCTTTTCGTTCATGCATCGTTTCTGTTTCGTGAAATTCAGTTACTAAAGGGTGAATGATTTCTCTTTTAAATAGGTTTTTCGGCATAACCCCTGTCACTTTTCCGCCTGATTTTAAGACACTGTCAGCGATACTTCCCATTAAACCAATTTTCGATCCGCCATACACTAATTCAATATTTTGCTCCGCTAAAACTCGTCCTAAATGAACAGCACTTTGTTCAAATTCAGGGTTTGCACCTGGATTTGAACCTGCAAACACACATATTTTTTTCATCGTGTCTCTCCTAATTCAATAATTTTACTTGCTTATATTTTACCATGTGAAACGACACAACCAAGAGAACCGAATAAACGAATCTACATTTTTTCTACTTTTTTAATATAATTATCATTAGTAATACTAACGCCCAAAAAAGAAAACAATATAAAAAAGCTATTTTTATGATAACCTGTATAGGAACGAATGAAACCAAAAGGAGCATTAACAAAATGTCTGAAGAAAAAAACCAAACACAAGAAAAGAAAAAGATTAACCTGCAAGATGCCATCAAACAACAACTAGCCAATAAAAAGAAAAATCAAGGACAAGGCAGTATCAACTCCCATTCGTCCAATCAACCTCAAAAAATGAAAAGCCAACAAACGAAAAAGATCAATAACCAGCGCAAACGGATGGGGACGTAATGAACGGACAAAACCGAAGTGATATTTCTACTGGGATACAAGTAAATATCGTTTTAAAACAAGATCAGCGAACAGGAAAATTGACGAACGGAATTGTAAAAGACATCTTAACAAAGTCAAGCTTTCACCCGCATGGCATCAAAGTTCGCCTTCAAGATGGTTCTGTTGGACGGGTAAAAGAAATTCTATAATAACCCCATGATAAAAGTGATCTTTTGAAACCACACAAATAAGGTGCCACACACAAAAAGGTACCAGGTACCTTTAGTTCACTAAAGGTACCTGGTACTCTTTTTTTTATAGTTTAAACGAACTTTTTAACGATACAATTAAGTTAAAGACTAATTGATCGGATGTTGTATGTTTCGGGTCCACATTAAAGTACCCATGTCTGAAGAACTGGAACTTATCGTTCGCTTTTGCTTCGGCCATGTTTGGCTCTACAAATCCTTTTAAGATTTCTAAAGAATTTGGATTCACATGGTCTAAGAACGTTTTTCCTTCTTCTTTTTCTTCATCTAAGATTAGAGGGTTATATAAACGGAACTCGGCAGGTACAGCATTTGTCGCCTCTACCCAATGGAGGGTTCCTTTTACTTTTCTTCCTGTAAAGCCAGTGCCACTCTTTGTTTCCGGATCATACGTACAACGAAGTTCAACGACATTTCCATTCTCGTCTTTAATGACCTCTTCACACTTAATAAAATACGCATGTTTTAAGCGAACTTCATTTCCTGGGAATAAGCGGAAGTACTTTTTCGGTGGATCTTCCATGAAGTCTTCTTGCTCGATATAGATTTCACGGGAAAATGGAATTTGACGCGTCCCCATTTCCGGATTTTCAGGGTTAACTTCAGCATCAAGCATTTCTACTTGACCTTCTGGATAATTCGTAATAACCACTTTCAACGGTTTGATAATTCCCATCGTACGTGGTGCTTTTAATTTTAAATCTTCACGAACAAAGTGATCCAGCATCTGAACATCTACCGTACTATAGCTTCTCGCCACCCCAATTTCTCGGCAGAAATTACGGATCGATTCAGGCGTAAATCCTCTTCTTCTTAATCCAGAAATCGTTGGCATGCGTGGGTCATCCCAGCCATCTACCACATTTTCATCCACTAATTGCTTCAAGTTACGCTTACTCATTATCGTATTCGTTAAGTTTAAACGAGCAAATTCAATTTGCTTTGGAGTAGCTTCCATTTCACAATGCTCAACGACCCAATTATATAATGGACGATGATCTTCAAACTCTAACGTACAAATTGAATGGGTTACTCCTTCAATTGCATCACCTAGTGGATGCGCAAAGTCATACATCGGATAGATGCACCACGTATCTCCTGTATTATGGTGTGTCGCGTGTGAAATACGATAAAGAACAGGATCTCTCATATTTAAGTTGGGAGATTCCATATCAATTTTTGCCCGTAACACTTTCTCGCCGTTACCAAATTCACCGTTCTTCATTCGCTCAAATAGATCTAAGTTTTCATCAACTGAACGATTGCGGTTTGGACTCTCTTTACCAGGTTCCGTCAACGTTCCACGATACTCTCTAATTTGTTCAGCTGTTAAATCATCAACATAAGCTAAGCCTTTTTTAATAAGAAGTACTGCACGCTCATACATTTCATCAAAATAATTAGAAGCATAGAATAGCCCATCCCATTCGTACCCTAACCACGTTACATCTTCTTTAATCGAGTCAACAAACTCTTGATCTTCTTTTAATGGGTTTGTGTCATCAAATCGTAAATTCGTCTTTCCTTTATACTCATCAGCAAGTTCAAAGTTTAAAACGATTGATTTAGCATGACCAATATGTAAGTATCCATTTGGCTCTGGAGGAAACCGAGTGACTATCTCATCGTTCCTTCCTGACTTTAAATCTTCAGTCACAATGTGCTTAATAAAGTTTGACGAATTATTCGTACTCTCCATCCACCTCAACCTCTCTATTTCACAGTTCATTTTACTAGTAGTTATATCATAAAAATACAAAGATAGCTATGAATGACAGCCATTAAAGTAAAATTCATCCACTACTATCATACTCACCATCGCCCTATTGTAAACGTAGGTTCTTCCCTCCTTCTAAAGTCTGATTTTTTCCACAAAAATGATACAACCAAATATGTAATCAGACTTCAACCCTCTGCCAGACGTTTCCATTTTCATATCAACCTACAATAAAAGTAACAAAACCAACAGGAGTGATGAAAGATGCAACATTTCGGCTACGATGGATTGATCCATGAGAAGAAAAGAAAAGTCGAACAAATCTCAAAAGAGGGTTGGAAACTCTACACCAACCCCCTCAACAAACGATCATGGTTCAATAAACGAAAAAGGAAAGTCAACCCAAAAAAGCGAATAAACCTTAATACACACTGCTACTAGGGTACCAGGCACCTTCATCACAGTACCGCAACAGCGCATTAAACGTGCCTGGCACCAAAAAAGTGAGGGGGAACGAAAGTGGACCGCCATCAAGAGATGACAAAGCTAAAAACGATTAAAGCGATTGCCGAAACGTTAAATCAAGGAAATAACTTGGAGGAAATGCTTCAAACAGTATTAAAAGAGTTATTGCAAGTGACTGAACTCCAAACTGGTTGGATCTACTTAATCGATCCACAAGGAAACTATCAATTAATTGCTGACATTGACCTCCCGCCAGCTTTAAGCTGGCAGGCAAAGAGGCCCATGTGTGAAGGAAACTGTTGGTGTATTAAAGAATATAATGACAATACATTAAATAGAGCATTTAATATTATCGGCTGTAAACGAATTGACGATGCCATTAAACATCAATGGGGTAAAACAAACGAAATCACACATCACGCCACCGTTCCTCTTCAAGCAGGAGACGAGCGATTCGGCCTCCTCAATGTCGCAGCACCTCATAAATCACGTTTTACGGACAACGAACTTGATTTGCTAGAGGCCGTTGCTTTTCAAATCGGAACCGCCATTAAACGAATGAAACTATACCATAGCGAACAAAAACGGGCTGAACTCTACCAAACGTTAGGACAATTTAGCGCAAATCTTAACGCCCAACGAGCAACTGAAGAAAATCTAATACACAGTGCCGTAAATGAAATATACCGTGCGTTTTCCTGGTCCGGAATTGAACTACAATGCAATCAATTGAAAGCAGCAATACAACCGATCACTAAGAAAGCCCTCTATACAATAGAAAAACAGTTCCAGATTGGTGAGACGAAAGGAAAACTAACCATTTCACATGAACAGCTAGGTCCGATCGATGACGAAATCATTCAACAGCTCAGTCACCATCTTGGAATTTTATTTGAAAATACACGGATTGAATCAAAATCAAGAGAAATTACCCTCATCCAAGAGCGAAATCGACTTGCACGAGACTTGCATGATTCTGTCAATCAACTATTATTTTCACTATCTCTAACAGCACGTGGTATGAAGGACTTGAATGACATGGATAAGCTGCACAGCTCCTTGTCCTACATCCAAGAACTATCACAAGAAGCCTTACAGGAAATGCGCAGTCTCATCTGGCAGCTACGGCCGACTGGTTTAGAAAATGGGGTCATAAGTGCATTAAAGTCCTATGGTGACATGTTAAAATTAAACGTCGACGTCGAACTATCTGGAGTGCTCAATTTGCCTAACTCCCTAGAAGAATGCCTGTGGCGAGTTGGACAAGAAGCATTAAATAATATTCAAAAACATGCGAATACCTATACAGCAAAAATATATGTTCAAGCCAAAAAAGATCAAGTCATAATGACCATAGAAGACGAAGGAATTGGGTTTGACCCCAATACAATCGAAAAGGGTGCTTCCATTGGGCTCTCTAGCATGAGGGAACGAGTCGAACTGCTTCGAGGATCCTTTCAAATGAATACAACTGTAGGAAAAGGTACGGTACTATCTATTTCTTTTCCGATGTAAGGAGAGATGAAAATGACCATTCGTATTCTTATTGCTGATGACCACCTTGTGGTACGCAGAGGATTACGTTTTTTTCTTGATATGCAATCTGACATTGAAATTATTGGTGAAGCGAACGATGGGAAGGACGCCATTGAAAAGGTGAATGAACTAAAGCCAGATGTGGTATTAATGGACCTAGTCATGCCAAACATGGATGGTATTGAGGCAACGAAAAAAATTAGAGAAGCAAACCGTACGATCAAAATCGTCATATTAACGAGTTTTTCTGATCAAGATCATGTTATTCCTGCCATTCGAGCAGGTGCTAACGGCTATCAACTAAAAGACATTGAACCTGATGAATTGGTGAAAACGATAAAGGCCGTGTATAACGGACAAAGTCAATTGCATCCCGAAGTCACACATCACGTGTTAACGCATATGTCTGGAGGAAGAGAAGAACATCTACTCGATACATTAACGAAACGAGAAAAAGAGGTATTGCTTGAAATTACGAACGGAAAAAGCAACAAAGAAATTGCTGCGACGCTTTTTATAACTGAAAAAACGGTAAAAACACATGTCTCCAACCTTTTAAGTAAACTTGAACTGTCCGATCGAACACAAGCTGCACTTTATGCGATTAAAAATGGACTTAAATAAAGTGAAACTTTTTCAGTGGCGGGTTTCTTCATTCTCCACTGAAAATTAGTTGAACCAATCGGGTTGTTACTAGCGATTATCTCCCAATAGCCTTTTTTGCCTCCTTAAAGGCTTGAAGTCGGAGTCTTAGCGCTAGTTAAACGGGTTAAAAACTCATTCAAAAGTTGTAGAAAGTTCGCTTCATTATTCCACCTTTATCTCTAGGAAAATTTCGATCCTTTCACGGATGGTCTAGCTATTATTTTTCTTATAGAATAATAATATAGACAACGAGCAAAGGAGAGAAAAGTAATGAATGTATTAGTGATAAACGGAACCCCAAGAAAGCACGGAAGAACACGGATATTAGCCTCACACTTAGTTGATACGTATAATACAAACTATATAGATTTAAGCAGCTTCCCGCTTCCTCTATACAACGGCGAAAAAGATCAACAAAACATTCGAGAAGTTAAGCAATTAAAGGAAATGGCACTAGAGGCAGATGGCTTTATTTTATGTACACCCGAGTATCATTCAGGAATGAGCGGTGCGTTAAAAAATATGCTAGATTTCCTCGGCAGTGACCACTTTAAAAATAAACCCGTTGCTTTAATTGCTGTTGCAGGTGGCGGTAAAGGCGGCATCAATGCCTTAAACAACATGAGAACAGTCGTCCGGGGGTTATACGGCAATGCCATCCCTCGCCAACTCGTATTAGATCCCGTTCACTTTGATAGTGAGCAACAAATGTTAACTCGCGATGGTAAAGAATTAGTTGAAAATGTAGTTGATGAGTTGAACGTTTATTTGGAAATAGCTAAGAGACTTATGAAAGTGCGCTCATAAAGCAAAGAAGAAGTACCCAGCCGTTTGGGGACTTGTTCTCCTTTTCTTTACTAAACAGTTATTCTTCATTTAATGACGTACAGAATAACTCTGTACATCCAAAGCGGAATTCAATACATTTATAAGAAGGTAAAACTCTTCAACTATGGAATATTTACTTTTGTGAAAAAAAAATAGGATAATACCCGATGTTGTCAGGTGTTATCCTCTTCATACTCTTTATTTACCTGGTCCATTCCTTGTTTATCTAAAATAATATTATCTCCTTCACTAGTATCTTCTTCAACTTCTTCTCGCTCAGACTTTTCACTATCTCTGACTGCTATTGCTTTAGGCGTTTCACTTTCAACCGGCATCTCTTTTATAGAGTTTTTATTATTGCATTTGATTCCTTTTTCTTCCAGTTGTACTTGATCAGTTTCTATCATTTGCGGTTCTTTAAGGTCCTCCTGTTCCTTCTCACCTTCTGTTAATTCTGTATAAAGGCTTCTCTCGAAACAGTCTATATGTACCTCTTGTTCTAAGTTATCGCCTTGTGAAGCAGCTTTTACTACCTCGGCATCATCCATATTTTCTTCACTATCTAATTCATCGATCTCTTGTTCTCTTGTAGTAGAGGTTCCTTCTATAGTCTGAGATATATCCTCGCTCTCGTTTGAGCTATCATCTTCTTCATTTCCCTCACTACTTATCTGCTTATCTTCTATGCCTTCAACCGAAAGATCTTCTTTATCTGTATTTTCTTGTTCTGGCACCTCTAATGTATCCTCAGGATAAATAAGCTTTGACTCTGTATATTTTAGAGTTAAATGCTCATTAATATATCCACCAGTAAATCCAATTAATTCAAAAGTACTATCTACCTGTTCAGATTTACCCTCAGGAACTAGTAAGGTAACTTCTATTTTTTCAATAGAATTAGGTGCAAGATTAAAGTTTGTTTTACTGAAACTAGTATCATTGCCCTCTAACATTATGGGAATTTGACTGTCGACTTTATTTGTTAGCGTTAATTGAGCAGAAACATGTCCACCTTCTTCATAGACTATATCATGAATTCTATAGTCTAAAATATTAGAAGTTGAAGCTGTATAAATTGGTTTAGCAGTAAAAGAAGCTTCGCTCGTAAAAAGTGCATCTACCTTAGATGTAAACGGACCGATGAAGAAAATGGTCAAGAATACAAAAAAGAATTTTTTCAAGGCATTTTCCTCCTTTGGAAAAAGAACCAGGTATTTCACTGGTTCTTTTTAAAGACTTAGTTTATTATTGTTGTCTTTCAACCGTATTGTTTTGTACAGCTTCTGTTTTAAATGATGCACCAATTGTCTTCCCTTGGTACTCATTACCAGCACTCTCGTCAAGTGTTAAAGATACCTCAACTTTAATCTTTTCACCTGGTAGTAAAGTTTTGAACTCTCTTAAAGGATTACTATTTCCACGTTGGCCTTTTGTTAATATTGAATAATGATCGTTATTTGATAGGCTATCTTTTAATACTCGAGTTGTTTCCGTACCATCTTCTGCTATGTGGGTGAATACTGCTTCAGCAATAATAGGTTTAAAGTATTCTCTATTATTTCTTATTGAAGTATTGCCAAGCTTAAAGTCGAATGCAGTAATACCATTATCAGTAACTCTTAGGTCAATAGCTCGAGTTCCATCATTTACAATGTAAAATGGGTTTGCTGTAAGAGTTTCTCCAGGGTAGATATCCAAGTTATCTTTATCTGAAAATAAAGTAAATTCTTTGCTTCCGTTAATCACTTGGTCTTGACTTTCAATATTCAAAATTAACTCTGCTGACCTACCTGCCTCGGTGGATACCGCTGATACAGACTGCCTGTCATTAAAACTCGAATACGTCCCTACTCCTACACCTGCGATTAATGTTGCAGATAATGCTGTTCCGATTAAAGCCTTTTGAAATTTGTTCATTTTAAATTCCTCCTAATAGTTATATAAATTTTTAATTTTTAATTAGACTTGTCTGTAGATGGGAATAACCTTCTGAATATTTCTATTACTGCTACCAGAACTAGGGGGGTAATTACAAAGACTATGATCCCTAGCGGTGAAGCAATAAAAGAAGAGATTTTACCGAAACTCGGAATGGTAAATTGGTGAACTCCTAGGATCGATGACATATGTACAAGTTCACTATCCGGGTAAGCGTTGTTATCACCCTGAGTTTCAAAGTACTCACCCTGTGCGTCGATCACTCTGTGTGTTACTAAGTTTTGGTCAGCACGAAATGTTATGACATCACCTCTCTGAATATTTTCCTTCTCTCTAATGATGATCATGTCACTTGCTTTAAACTCAGGCATCATACTGTTTGATAGAACGATCAGTGGTTGATAACCGAAGATTGGATTGTGACTTTTATCATCACTCAGTATGTGGAGCATCCAGGCTCCTCCAATAAAGAGTAAGACAATCGTTGTGAAAAGAAATCCTAGTATTTTCTGAACCATTTTTTACTTCCTCCGAATTCTTCTTCGCGAATTCTGTTGTTGTTCGCTTGCTGTTTACATTTACTATCTTATAAGATTTCTAAAGGACTAGGTATCATGCACCAGGTTGAAACTCACTATCTATGAGGAGGAGATTTTTTCTCATACTTCAGGATGAGGTTTTTCATACTTTTCGTAAAAGTAATAAGAATAGGCCCATATTTTTGGGGCTGTCCTGTATCCTACGTTCGATATAAACGTAAGCCTGAAATTCTAGTAATGCCTTTTTCCCTTATCAAAGTCCTAGAGTGAATACAAAAATGAAGTACTATAAAGTCTATTGAGGCAGCAAGTAGTGTCCTATTTTTGAATACTTTTGCTTAAGCCCAGCAACCTCTAACCGATGAAACTGAAGCTAGACAAATCTCAAGTGATACATCTTCTTCTCACCAAAGAAAAAAGGAACTCACTAGTTCACTAGATCGAGTTCCTTCTTAACAATAGCTTTTTATGGAGTTTTGATAGAAAGTAGCGAATGATATACGGCGGCTGCTCAGAATTGGCGATTGCCTTTTGAAAGGTTAGATTATTTTGGCAATACGGACAAACCCACTGACCTTCGGGGTAACTACTATATGAATTTTGCTGACAATGACTACATGTTTTGTGATACATGTGATCTCTCCTATATGATGTTTGCTTTCATCATATCAGAGTGATCATTGACTCTACATCAACATTGAGGACGATTACCTTCAATAGTGAGGATGATTTTATATCATACTGAAGAATGAGGATTCCCCTCATCTTTTTCTCTATTAACTAATATTTAGATCGCTACGCTCTATTTTCTCATCGCTTATTGCAGTAACTAAAGCAGCAACAACGTCGGCACTAAATTTCTCCCCACTCATATTCTCTATTTCCATGAATGCTTCATCTAGCGTAAACTCATCTCTATATACCCTTGGCTTCGTCATTGCTAGGAAGGTTTCAACCACTCCTAGGATTTGCGATAAGACTGAAATATCTCTTTCTTTTAATCCATACGGATATCCTGAACCATCGATTCGTTCATGGTGATTTAAAAAAGCAGTCCGTATTCTTTCAAATGCTTCAAAGTTTCCTAGAAGCTTTGCACCAAGCAAACAATGCTCTTGGACAGTTTTAAATTCGTAACTCGTAAGCTTGTCGCCCTTTTCAAATAAATAGTCTGGCCACTGAACTCGACTGACATAATGGGCTAATGAAAGAAGCTCCACTTCCCAATCTTCTATTCGTTCTTCTGGAAAATAAGCCGCCATTTTTTTCATTAATTGAGAAGACTGATCAATTTCACTACGCGATGTCTGTGTCTTCGTTTCAACGATAGGAACTAATGTATTCAGTACATACACGACGTGTTCTTTACTTTGTATTTCTGTATCATTAATCGTTAATTTTTTTACTAACGTTAAATGCTTGACCATCAGAAAACCAAATACAAGGCTCCCCAGTCCAAACAAAAATCTACTTACTATCATCATCATATTATCAACCACCATATTCATATAAAGCGTGGGGTCAATCAATAGAAATAGAGAGTAAAAAACAAGGAACAAAGCCCCCCATACGCGAAACACTTTCTCATTTTCTAGTAAACCTAGGACGATTGGAAAATACAATAAGTATACCCACATTTCGATATAATTTAACGGATTATATAACGCCACAAAAAAGAATAAAAGAAAAATAGTGCCTGCAGTGATATGCTGTAGTAAACTCGTATTTTTATTAAATTGCCTATGTAAGCAATAAAAAGCCCAATGAAAAAGGGAACAGAATGTAAAACCTATTAACATCGATAACGATGTATTATCCTTCGTGATGACATAGAGAACAAGGCTTAAAATAACTCCAAGCGTCATGAGGCATGTTAAGCCAAGTAGAATATGATCTCCTCTAATTTTTAACTCGTGGGTTAATGAACTCACATAACGCCCTCCTTATAGTTGAACATTTACTAAATTATGTTTGATTGCATATAGAACGGCTTGAGAGCGGTTAGGTTGTCCTGTTTTTCGTAATATACTACTTACGTGTGTTTTTACTGTTGCTTCCGAAATATATAGCTTCTTAGCAATTTCTTGATTGCTTAAATTATCAACAATGCTATGAAAGATTTCCTTTTCCCTTTGCGTTAGGTTTAACTTGTTTTTTGTCTCCTTATTATCTGTTGCTCTCTTTGCGGTTACTTTCGGTTGAAAACATGAAATTCCCATTAACACCATCTGAATTGTATTTAATATTTGTTCTGGAGGAGTATCTTTCATAATATAACCATCAACTTCTGCATCTACAGCATTGTATATATCCTCACTATCATCATAGGCTGTCAGCACCATTACTTTTACATTGGGATTGTTTTCTTTTATAGCTGGGCAATGATCAATAATAGTTCTCCCTGGCATTTTTAAGTCAGATAACACCAAGTCAGGTTGTAACTCTAGTGCTTTAGATAACAATTCATCACCATTACTTGCTTCCCCAACAATGGTGTAATCACCATGACTTCCGATAATTAACTTCAATCCATCTCGGACGATTTGATGATCATCAGCTAAAAGTATCTTATACATATGCTTGAATTCTCCCCCTCGGTATAATTGCTACAATTTCCGTTCCTTTACCTTCCGTTGAACGTACGAATAAATTTCCTCCTACACTATCGACTCGTTCATGAATTCCAATCATACCGTAACTTTTTCTCGTTGAATGAGTAACCACTTTTTTTTCCATACCTTTCCCATTATCTGTTATTTTTACTGTCCATTGAACCATTGTTGCCTCAATTGTTACCACGATCTTTGTAGGTGATGCATGCTTCATACTATTATTTACACATTCTTCAACTAAACGATAAATAACCTCTTCAATATCTACAGACTCTTCATTAACATGCCCTTTTACAATGAGCTCGACTTCTATTCCTGTCGTCTTCTTCACACGTGTTAGCATTTGGTCAATAGCGTCTAGGATATTCGATATTTTATGCTCATCTCTTAAATATGATATATAATCACGTACTTCTAAATGGCAGTGCTTAACTTGATCTTCCATTTTATCAATTAGAACATGAATATTTTCATGATCACCTTGTTTAATGCTATTCTTCACCTGAAATAACTGAGCTGATAAAAAGAACAGTTGTTGCGCTAACCCATCATGCATGTCCTGTGCCATTTTTTTTCGAACGGTTTCCTTCATCGCACTTTCTACTTCTTGATGAAGTTTAATGTGCTTGCTTTGGCTTAGTATACTAGCTGCAATAATATGTAAGTAAATATAGACAAAGCGTTTGATCGTACTCTTATCTTTTATAGGAATTAATATCGCTCCTGTATTTTTCTTATCACCAACACTCGAGATCGGGAAGAAGAAAAAGTTTTGCGACTTACCTAAGTAGTCTTGCAGTGTAATGATGGACTTTCCTTTATAGCGATCATATTTTTGATCGTATAATAACCTCGTATAATAACTAACACTCCACTCTTCACTTACAAACGTTTCAAACCAGCAAACATACACTTGTTCTAATTTAAAAATAGTTTTGATTACTTTTTCTGTGGCCATATTCAACTCAATCATTGTTGTTACTTTGTTTAACCGATGAATAAACCTCGCAACTTGCCCCCACCTTTTGTTTGTTTCTCTTAGCGTCTTCAATAAAAAATAAAAAATAAGGTAAATCAAGTACACTGAAATTGCCTTTAACAAAAAATGATGTTGACCAGTCGATTCCACTCGTTCTGGCGAATAAAATAAGCCAAACCAAATGAACAAAGTGGTTAGAAAGTAAAATACGGTATAACTATAAACTGACTTTTCTCTTAAAAAGGTACTAACCCACAGCAAAGACAAAAAAGTATATAAAATAAAGGGATTGTTAGCCCCTCCTAAATTAATTAAAACACCAATACTTAAACACAAGTCGAACACTGAAAGCCAGAGCCAGTACTTTTGCTTCAACGAGTAAAAAGATAGTATTACCCAAACTAGATTAATAAATATAAAGAAAAAAAAGCTAGAGATGATGATAGATTCTGCTTTCCCATAAAGCAAAAACAGAATAAATAACACTACCCATCTAAAGCCAAGTATAATTTTTTGTAGATCTATTAGTACAAATGACATAGCAATCTCCTCAGTTAGCCCTACAAAAGTAGTGGAAACAACTTTTATTTTAGTACAGTTACCATATAGTTACAATGACTATTCCTGTCGAAAACTGTAATACTTTGTTAATTATTTTTTAATAGACAGCTTGATTATCTTGCTGATCTTACCTTGGTGAATGAAATTAAGACCAACTTAAATTTCGCAATACGAAACTTTCGATATAGGAAATTAATCCTGAATCGACTGATTTTTGCATTTTTTTATTCCAATATATAAAATTTTCACTCTATTAAATAAAACTATTATACCAAGATTTTAACCCTACTTTATATTAATATACTAACTACCGTGACTTTTTAGAAAATTCATCCTCCTAGATAGAGCTGGATTTTCACAAACTATTATTATATAAGGAGAGGATTTTATTGTTACAACGTAGTAAAAATTCCTTTAAAGGAATGATCTTTTCACTCGTATTCTTACTAGCTTTCTCATCGTTTGCTGGATTTGCCGGGGCAAACACAACCCAAAATTCAGCTAAAGCTTTTGGTGAGTTTGACTTCTCATCGTCTGACCAAATTTCAGTTATTGTTGAACTGAATGAACCTTCAATCGTTGAGGCAAAACATAAAGGTCAAAAACAATCGAAACAAAACTTAAAAAAGGTACGTGAAAACGTAAAAGCAAACGTACAAAAAGCAGCACAAAATGTTACATTCAACCGTGAATATGATCACGTATTCTCTGGTTTCTCTGTAGAAGTAAAAGAAAGTGATATACCAGAACTCCTAAAAGTTCCTGGTGTAAAAGCAGTTTATCCGAACGTTGAATTTACGGTCGATATTGTTGGTGAAGGTTTAGAAATTAATGCATTTGAAATTTCTCCTGAGATGATGGATAGTGCTCCATTCATTGGATCTGACCAAGCATGGGATGCAGGTTTCACTGGTAAAGGGGTTACAGTTGCTGTCCTAGACACTGGTGTTGATTATACACACCCTGATTTAAAAGATAACTTTGGAGATTATAAAGGTTGGGACTTTGTTGATAACAACGACTCTCCACAAGAAACTCCTCCTGGTGACCCTCGTGGCGGTTCAACAAACCATGGTACTCACGTAGCTGGTACAGTTGCTGCTAATGGTTTAATTAAAGGTGTAGCTCCTGAAGCTACCTTACTATCTTATCGTGTTCTTGGACCTGGTGGCCGAGGAACAACTGAAAATGTAATTGCAGGTATTGAAAGAGCCGTTCATGACGGTGCAGACATTATGAACTTATCTTTAGGTAATACATTAAATAACCCAGATTTCGCAACTAGTATCGCGTTAGACTGGGCAATGGCAGAAGGTGTTGTAGCCGTTACTTCAAATGGTAACAGTGGTCCAAACAACTGGACAGTAGGTTCTCCTGGTACATCTCGTGAAGCCATATCTGTTGGAGCTACACAACTTCCTTATGACCTATATCGTTCAGGGCTATTTACTTCAGAAGGTGTAGAGTATCCATCTGCAAAAGTGATGGGCTTCCCTACCGTAGAGGAATTACTAGCACTTGATGGAGTAGAGTTAGAATTTGTTCATGCAGGTTTAGGTGCAGTTTCTGATTTTGAAGGTAAAGATGTTGAAGGAAAAATTGCATTAATTAGCCGTGGTGAGTTTGCATTCGTAGACAAAGCAACAAATGCTAAAAACGCTGGTGCTGTAGGAGTTATTTTATACAATAATGTGGCAGGGGAAAACCCTGATGTTCCTGGTATGGCTTTACCAACAATTAAAACAACTTTGGCTGACGGCCAAAAACTACTTGCTGAATTAGAAGCTGGTAATAATACAGTTTCATTTGCTATCGAGTTTGATCGTGAAGTTGGTGAAACAATGGCAAACTTCTCTTCTCGTGGTCCAGTCATGGAAACATGGATGATCAAGCCTGATGTTTCAGCTCCTGGTGTAGCAATTGTAAGCCCGATACCGACTCATAACCCAGAGAACCCACATGGATATGCCTCTCTACAAGGAACAAGTATGGCTGCTCCACACGTAGCTGGTGCTGCAGCACTTATTTTACAAGCGAACCCGAACTGGAGCGTAGACTTTGTAAAGGCTTCACTTATGAATACAGCTGAAAATCTTTTTGATATTGATGGTAAGTTATACCCTCACAATACACAAGGTGCAGGAAGCATTCGTGTCGTTGATGCAATTAATGCACAAACACTAATTACACCTGGGAGCCACTCTTTCGGTACATTCATAAAAGATAATGGTCAACAAGTTGAACGTCAACACTTTACAATTAATAACCTATCAGATGAGCGTAAAAGGTACTCATTTGACGTTAATTTTAATGGAAACCCTGAAGGCATTAAAATAATTACAAGTAATAACCTTAATGTTCAGCCAAACAGATCTCAACAAGTGAACTTTAATGTACAAATTGACTCTAGCAAATTGAAAAATGGGTACTACGAAGGAACAATTACAGTAAGTAACGGAACAGAAACTTACGAAGTGCCAACTATTTTATTTGTTGGTGATCCACGCCCATAATTAAATAGAAAGACATAATAAGAGGATCAGAGACTAATCTCTGATCCTTTTTTAATATCTAATAGCAAATTCCACATGCCGTCTTCTTAATATAATCTAAAACCAGCTCTCCCCCCATCGGCTTCCCCACAAAATACCCTTGAACTGCATCACATTGCTTCGTCTTGAGAAACTTTAACTGCTCTTCATTTTCAACACCTTCAGCCACCACATTTAATCCTAAACTATGAGCAAGCGAAATGATCGCTGATGCAATTGATTGATTCGCTTTATTCTCGTGTGCATCATAGATAAACGAACGGTCGATCTTTAACGTATCAATCGGAAACTGATTTAAATAACTTAAAGACGAAAATCCTGTGCCGAAATCATCAATTGAAATGGAAACCCCTAATTCTTTCAACTGCTGCAGCATATACGTTGCCTGTTTCGGTTCTTTCATCACCGTACTTTCGGTTAATTCCAATTCTAGAGCGTTAGGGTTAAGACCTGTTTCTTCTATTATTTTTGCGATCATCTCAGTAAGATCATGCTTTTGAAACTGTTGTGCTGATAAATTAACACTGACCGTTAAAGGATGACCTGCATCGTTCCATATTTTGCATTGTTTACATGCCTCACGAAGAACCCACTCTCCGATTGGAATAATTAGGCCCGTCTCCTCTGCTAATTCAATAAATTGACCAGGGTATATGAGCTTATTGTCCTCTTTCTGCCAACGGATCAGTGCCTCCATTCCATAGATCGTACCCGTTTTTAAGTTCAGCTTCGGTTGGTAATGGAGAATAAACTCATTTTTCTCTAGTGCTTGCCTTAAAGATATTTCCATTTCCATTCGCTTTTGTGCACTGTCTTTCATTACCTTATTAAAAAAGCGAAAACTATTTCTTCCCTGTTCTTTTGAACTATACATCGCAATATCAGCATTTTGAATTAATGTATGGATGTCCTCACCGTGGTCAGGGACGATACTAACTCCTATACTCGTAGATACTTTAAAATTTTGCCCTTCAATAAAAAACGGATCCTCCATCGCCTTCATAATCTTTTCACACACCGTAACGGCTTCTCTATGATCTTTTAGATTAGGTAGAACAATAATAAACTCATCTCCTCCTAGTCTCGCTAGCGTATCGTCTTGACTGATGGAGTAATGTAATCGTTTTGCGACTTGTTGCAACAAAAGGTCGCCTGCTTGATGCCCTAAACTATCATTAATCACCTTAAAATGATCTAAATCTAGCAATAAGAAAGCCAGTTTCTCGTCCTGTGTTCGTTCTTCCGTTAAATACCTCTTAATATATGTATGAATATACCAGCGATTAGGAAGTCCTGTGAGGGAATCATGGTAAGCCATATGTTCCATCTGTTTTTCTGCCTTTTTACGATCACTAATATCCCTGCTTAATCCTAAGTATAATGTACGATCTCCAATATGTATTAACCCTACATTCGTATCAGCTGGAAAAACCGACCCATCTTTCCGTAACATGCCGTGTTCATAATTATAGGATTTTCGTTTCGCTACTTTTTCATAAACTGTTGCTAATTTATCAGCCGATAAAGAGACGATATCTTTTATTGATAAATTTAGTAGTTCTTCCCTCGAATAGCCTAACTGGTTACAAGCAGCCGTATTTACATCTAATATTTGCCCCTCGCTATTACTTAGAAAAAAACTGTCTGCTGCTTGATCCACTAATTTCCGAAAAAGTTCTTCACTTTCTTTTAATCGCTTTTCAGCCTTCACCCGATCCGTAATATCGAGTGCAAATCCAAGAAGATACTCTTTTTTTAATTCATCTTCTATCGAAATAATCGTTTTTCCTGTATAAACATAGCCTTCTTGACCTAAAAAATCAGTCTGAACTTCTTTTGTAAACAGCTGCTTCGCCTTCCACACATGTATATCATCTTGACGAATTTTTTTAGCAATTGGCTTCGTAAAAAAGTCAAACACTGTTTTCCCAACCAACTCTTCACTTGTTAAACCGTTACAATCACAAGCTTGCTTATTTGCAAAAATTGTTCTTCCTTCATAATCTTCTAAAAAAATATTTATCGGTAGAGCATCAAGAATTTTTGCATTTAATTTTTCTTCCGTACGTAATTGAAGTAAAAGTTCAGCCTCTCTTCTTTCCAACTCTTCTATTCGCCTGCTCAACTCAACTTCTCTTGAAGATTGCATCCCCGTATCCATTCCTGTCACTCCCTACGCTCACAATTCTTAAAGAAACGATAAAACTGCTACTTATCTATTAGTAAAATCATCTTAGCAATAAAAAATTTCTATATAAATCTATTTTACAGCTTCAATAAACAAAAAGTCTGTTATACGACCGTTTATTTACCATTCTACTATAAAAATTTAACAGAAACTCAATATTATAGATTGTCGTTCTTGTCTTTTTTAAGGCAAAAGTTTCAGCTTCGCTGTTTAAGTCAACGCATAGTTCCACCTAATGCTCACACCAACAACTTAAATGCGTTTCAAAAGTCCCATAACTAAGCTACTTTTTAATTTTAATAACCATACTTTTGAAATGATTTCAAACATTAACAATATACAAATAGTTTTTAAATAATTCTTTAAAACTCATTTGCTAGATTTTTCATAGAACAACTTCTATGGTTTGCAACCTATTAAAAATTAGGGAGGCATAATAATGGTGAACAGTGGTATGAACAGGAGAGACTTCTTAAAAGTTGGAGGAATGAGTACGCTAGCATTAACGTTAGGAACTACAGGTGTAATGTCTTTATCAGATCAATCAAAGGCATTAGCATCGACAGTAGACCCTACAAAAGGCAGAGGCTGGGGTGGGTACGGCCCTCTCGTGAAAGATCCTAACGGAATTATTGACCTGCCAGAAGGATTTAATTACAAGATCATTTCTACCACTGGAACAGCCATGGTAAATCCAAGTGGTGATTTGGTTCCTGGTTTACCTGATGGAATGGCTGCTTATCAAGGTCCAAAAAAGAATACGACAATCCTTGTTCGTAACCATGAGTGTGGTACAAACCACCAATTCCCGGTTAACGGGAAGAACCCTTGGAGTAAAGGTGCAGCTGGTGGAACGACTGCACTTGTAGTTGGTCCAAATCGTGAAGTGGTTGACGAGTACGTAACAAACTCAGGAAACATCCGTAACTGTGCCGGTGGTGCTTCTACTTGGGGGACATGGTTAACGTGTGAAGAAACACGTAACCTCGGGCATGGGTTTGTATTCGAAGTAAACCCTCTTGATCCAGAAAATGAAATGTCAAAAACACCAATTCGTGATATGGGATATTTCTCTCATGAGGCATGTAGTGTCGACCCAGCTACTGGAATTTGGTATTTAACAGAGGATAGTGAACCTTCTTTCTTCTATCGATTTACTCCCCATGACCGCAGTCAGAAATTAGGTTCCCTTCAAAAGGGCGGCATTCTTGAAGCGGCTGCACTTGATGAGCTTCCTGGTAATATGGCAAGTACATTTGCACCTGGACAAAAAGTAGGTATTGTATGGAAACAAGTGAACCCAGAACGTGCAAAAGAAGATGCTAGAGATCTCGGTTGCATTCGCTTTACACGACTTGAAGGGTCTTGGTTTGGCGGTGGTGCATTCTGGTTTGATGATACTAGCGCTCGTTCAGAAACTGCACCAGCTCGTCACGGCCGTGTTTACCGTTACTTCCCAGCTACAAATACATTAGAGCTATTCTTTGAATCCAATGATATGAATGATTTGCGTCGTCCAGATAATGTAACGATCACACCTTGGGGAGATCTTTGGATTGCTGAAGATGGTAACCCGCTTGGAGATCGTATCATCGGTTTAACACCTGAAGCAAACGTATATACATTTGCTCAAAATTTCATTGATGAATTTGCTGGTGTTTGTTTCTCTCCTGATGGTAGAACAATGTTTGTCAATATTCAAAATAAGCCCGGTATGACCCTTGCGATTTGGGGACCATTTGCTAGAAGAAATAGTGCTAAACAATTTGCGATGAGTCATGCCGCTCCTCCAGCTGGATTTGCTCCACAGCTTTCCGATAAAGTTTTAGCCTATGCCGAAAGAGAAGGTATGTCTCCATTAGCTGCAGCTGTTTTAGATCGCCATGGGGTTACTTTATAATTCTAGCCCCCTGCCCAATAAGCCCACTAGATTTTAATGAGGAGGTTATCCCATGTTATCAAACATTGGTATTCCAGGTCTTATACTTGTTCTTGTCATCGCGTTAATTATTTTTGGACCTTCAAAACTACCTGAAATCGGAAAAGCATTTGGAAGTACGCTTAAGGAATTTAAGAAAGCTACAAATGAACTTGTGAATGATAATCCTGCAGAAATAGAAGAAAACTCAAGACATCAAGCTGTAGAACATAAAAAGTAAAACCATAAGGTAAACATAGAAGGTGTAGGTAATTCTTTATCTACCTACACCCTCTTTCTCATGAAAGAAGGGCTCTAGATGGAAAAAGAAGAAATGCAGCTCGTAGATCATTTAACCGAGTTAAGAAAGCGAATTATTGTTACATTCGTCATTTTTCTCATCGCACTGATTGGTGCTTTTGTTTTCGTAAAAGACATCTATCAGTACCTCGTCAAAGATTTGGACGGAAAATTAGCTTTATTAGGTCCTGGTGATATCCTATGGGTTTATATGATGCTAGCAGCTGTTGTTGCCCTTGCGGTGACAATACCAGTTGCCGCTTATCAAGTATGGAAGTTTATTAAGCCGGCTTTGAAAAAGGAAGAACAACGAGCCACTCTCATGTTTATTCCTGGCTTATTTTTCTTATTTATTGGCGGGATTTCATTTGGGTACTTTGTTCTCTTCCCACTCGTCCTTTCCTTCCTATTAAATATTGCGGGTGATCAATTTGAAACGTTTTTTACAGCAGAAAGATACTTTCAATTCATGCTTCACCTGACCTTACCATTCGGTTTTTTATTTGAAATGCCTGCTGTTGTTATGTTTCTTACTAAATTAGGGATCGTTAACCCAGAGAAACTTGTAAAAGGAAGAAAGTTTGCTTATTTCATTCTCATTGTCGTCTCTGTATTAATAACACCACCTGATTTTATATCAGATGTTCTAGTCATTATTCCTTTATTAATTTTGTATGAGATTAGTATTACGTTAAGTAAGATCGTTTACAGAAAAAGTAAAAATATACCTACAGAAGCTGAAGTAGCTTCAAGTTAGTAAAGGAGGGTTTTAGCAATGGTAACGGTTTGTCCTAGACACGTAAAAGACGGATTAAATGTACTTGATGTCCCACACGTATATAAACTAGAGCCAAAAAATGAAGAAATGAAAAAATCGTGTAAATGCCAATTTTGTCATTTACACGCAAATTACAAGTTAGATAGTCTGTCTTCTTATCAAAACCGAAATCCATCCGTTTAAAAATGATTGAACTAAAGCCATATATCCATATTTAAGTCGTTTTTCCCTTTTCATCGCACACTCTAAATAAAACCTTATTATTTGTGTCATGGGAACCTCATTTAACTTATTCTTTATTCCCAATCCATTTTCAAATTATATTTCTTATAAAAAGAGCCAAACCACCGAAGAAGTTTGGCTCTTTTCTTATACTGCTTGCGATACCTTTTTTCCTTGTTGCAGTTGATACATTTGATAATACTTACCTTTTTGTTGTAATAGCTCGTCGTGTGATCCTCGTTCGACGATTTCACCTCGGTCTAATACGAGAATTTGATCTGCATTTCGAATCGTTGAAAGTCTATGTGCAATTATAAAAGTCGTTCTTCCTTTTTTCACTACATTTAACGCATGTTGGATCATCGCTTCTGTTTCTGTATCGATATTCGCCGTTGCTTCATCTAAGATTAGTATAGCTGGATCGTAGGCTAAAGCACGAGCGAAAGAGATTAATTGGCGTTGTCCAGCGGATAGAGTACTTCCTTTTTCTAGGACCGGTTCATCGTATTGCTGCGGTAAATTTTCAATAAATCTGGTAGCTCCAACGTCTTGTAAAGCTTTTTTCACTTGTTCATCAGTAATACTAGGGTCATCTAAGCTGACGTTCGAAGCAATCGTTCCAGAAAATAAAAATGGATCTTGCAGAACAATTCCCATGTGCTTTCGCAGTTGCTGCCTTGGAATATCATTTGTATTCATTCCGTCAATCGTAATTTGGCCTCGATTAATATCGTAATACCTAAACAGAAGATTGATAATTGAGCTTTTCCCTGAACCTGTATGCCCAACTAACGCAACGGTCTCTCCTTTATCTGCTGAGAACGAAATGTTTTTTAGGACATCATGTTCCCCGTCATAGGAGAACGATACATTTTCAAAGCGAACATTTCCTTGATAACGTGGAATGTCTCCTTCATTCACGACTTCTCCTTTTTCATCAAGCAGTTCAAACACACGTACGGACGCAACCCGTGCTTGTTCTAATTGCGCCAGCTGATTGACAATGTCAGTAACCGGTTGAAATAGCCGGTTTAAATAGTCAACAAAGGCATACAACATACCAATGGAGATAACTCCTGCCATTCCAATCGACTGTCCGCCAAAATACCAAATTAGAACAACGAAGGCGATATTCCGAAGCACAAACACTAAGTTATGCGACGTCATCGCATTTAAACTTAAGAGCTTGTTTTGGTACGTAAAATGCTCCTCATTTAACTTCTCAAACTCTTTGGCCGTTTGTTCTTTTCGGCGAAAGGCGCGAATGATTGGCATACCTTGAATCGATTCGTTAATCATTCCGTTAATATCACTTACCCTTGATCTAATCAGATGATTATACTTTGAAGCGAACTTGCGGTATAAGACCATCCAAAGGACGATGATGGGTACGAGAAGCAATGTAATCATTGCCAATCTTGAATCGAGCAGGAATAATGCAATAAATATCCCTGTCATATAGATCGCACTTGTAAAGAATGTGGCTAATACTTTCACATAAAGCTCTCGAATCGCCTCTGTATCATTTGTTACACGTGAAACAATCTTCCCTGCCGGACGATTATCAAAATACGTAATAGGTAACCGCTGAATATGCTCAAACACGTCCGTACGCATCTTTTGAATAATTCGGTTCGCTGCTGTTTGGAGCATTAATGCCTTACCGTATTGGAAAAAGGCTGCAATAATTAGCAGAACCACATAAAAACCTAAGAGCATCACCATCGGCTTAATTTCCGGTTGGTAAAAAGCGAAGATCTGTTGTTGACTAAGCTTTTCCGCTTCATAGCTTGCCGTCTCTGTTCCTTGCGTTACAGTTAGGATGCTACTACCGTCGACTGTACGGCTTCCATCAAAAGGCAAATGCTCTGGAACGGCATAAAAAGAACGTCCAACTTGAACAATTTGCATTTCATTTCCTGTCTGTTGATCTGGTGCTGCATGGATGCTGCGCATATAAAAGCCGTCATTATACCAGACCGTTCGTTCGCTTTCTTCAGTAACCTCAACCCATGGACTTTCAATTCCAAGCATATGGTCATCGATCATTTTCTTTGCAATAAACGGACCTGTTAATTCCGCTGCAACAGCAATCGTCAGCATGACAAGTGCGATAAAAATCGTCTTTTTATAAAGCATGGCATATTGAAAAAGGCGCTTTCCTGTTGTTTGTTGTTTCATTTAACTCACCTCACCGTATGAATCAGCTTGCTGGCGATCATATTGTTCTTTATACCAGCCATTTTGTTGCAGCAGCTGGTCGTGTGTGCCTTCTTCCACAATTTGTCCCTCGTCCATAACAACAATCCAATCCGCATGCTGTACGGCTGAGAGGCGATGCGCCGTTATAAATGTTGTCTTTCCTGCACGCTCGCGACGGATATTTCCAATAATTTTTGCCTCGGTTTTGCCATCAACCGCTGACATTGCATCGTCCAAGATGAGGATTTCAGGTTTTTTTATTAACGCTCTTGCTATTGAAATTCGTTGTTTTTGTCCACCTGAAAGAGCTACTCCTTTTTCTCCGACTAATGTATCGAGTCCTTTTGGCAGGGCCATTAAATCTTTTTCAAACGCAGCTAACTCTAGTGCTATCTCAATTTCCGCCTCACTCACTACTTCTTTACCAAACTGAAGATTTTCGCGGATCGTACGTGAGAAGAGAATTTGCTCTTGCGGTACATACCCGACCCAAGAGTGTACCGTATCGAGTGGCACTTTTTGTAGTGGTACATCATCGGTATGAAGTTCACCCTGCCCAAGCGGATACTCTCGTAAAAGCTGCTTGAGTAGTGTGGTCTTTCCGCTTCCTGTTTTTCCAACTACACCTATCGTCTCGCCCCTACCCACAAATAATGAAATATCCTTCAAGTTATCTGTCGTCGAAGCCGGGTAACGAAACGAATAATTTGAAAATGAGATGGTACCAGGTACCTTAATATCTTCCGGTTCGGCATCATCTTGAACATCCGCTTCGTAGCCGAGTGTTTCATTAACTCGGTCCAATGAGGCGTTTCCTCTTTGCAACACATTAATTAGCTCACCGACAGCAAACATCGGCCAAATTAACATTCCAAGGTATACATTAAAGGAAATTAACTCACCAAGTGTTATCGTCTGGTGAAACACAAGGTACGCTCCATATCCCAGTCCAATGACGTAACTAATTCCGACCAGGATTTTGACAGTCGGTTCAAATAAAGCATCGATTTTTGCTACAGCAATATTTTTGTTGTACACATCTTCTGTCATATGATTGAAACGCTTTTCGTCTGCTTTTTCTTGAACATACGCACGAATGACACGAACACCTGAAACTGATTCCAAGACATTATCATTTAAATTCCCAAATGAGTCTTGGGCAATCGTAAAACGTTGATGGATTAGCTTTCCAAAGTAGTTGATTGCAAGTGCCATAAACGGTAACGGCAACAATGCAGCAAGAGTAAGCTGCCAGCTGATCGTAAAGCCCATTACTCCAATAATAATGATCATGAAGATCGTTGAATCGACTAAAGTCAAAATTCCAAAACCAGCCGTCATTGAGATTGCTTTTAAATCATTTGTTGCTCTCGCCATTAAATCGCCGGTACGATTTTTTTCATAAAAGGTTGGCGTCATTTTTAAAAGATGAGCCATAAAGCGAGTTCTCATAATTCGTTCAATTAAATAAGCGCCACCAAATAATTGGTACATCCACACATAGGTAATGAGGTAGCTGACAACAATCAGCCCGCCATAAAATACGAGTAACTCGACAAGACGCTCTGTTGTCATTTGACCGAAATGAATATCATCTATTGCCATCCCAATTAGTTTGGGCGGAATGACGTCTAAAAAGCTCACAATAATTAATAATGTTATGGCAACGGTATACCGCTTCCAATATTGTTTAAAAAACCAGCTTAACTTCCAAAGTACTGAAAACAAAGTTATGTTCCTCCCTCAGTTGCATCTTTTTGTAAAAATAAACGTTAGCCACTATCCATCAAACCCCAACCAATCATTCGAATAACCTTCTTTTTCATCATCTTAAAAACTCCCTTCGAAATTTATTAATCTATTGCAACGAGCTAGAAATGCTCGGAACAATTACAACACCCACTTAGTTACATAGTGAAACCTCTTTAAATCGTTTAATACTGTCGTTCGTTCCATCAGAAGAACGATGGATATTGATTACATCTTTAGATGGATTACAGCGCTTATTTCTCTAAAAACAAATGCCGTTTAAGCGCAAAAAAGGCACCACGCTTGGGCGCACGGTGCCTAAAAAAGACATAAAAATAACGTACGTCACTTCATTCGTGACCTACGGGTGAATTCGAGATTCGCATTTTAAAATAGCAGCAGCTTAAACTCGATCTTGATGGCGGGTCACATGTTTATTTGAAGTTGTATTGAGTGTAAATTGGAACTGCTTCATTTCGTAACCCTCCTTTTCCATGTATATTTGCATTTATAAGTGTATAATTTTCCAATAATTGTGTCAACAAGATTTTGAAAACTTCTTATTTTCCGGCAAAATAATATCATTTTTTTAGTAAAGACTACAACTAACGAAAAAGTAAGGAGGTCTATTATGGAAAAACAGAAAAAAACTGTTGCTGGTACCGATATTGAAGAAGTGAAACATCTAAATGCACAATCAGGTCTGACCTATAACGAAGTAAAAGAGTTGTTAGCTAGACAACAGGGTACATTCACGAAACATAAACAAAAATAGGTATGGATGATGCTCTCCTTTGAGGGGCGTTTTTTTAATTTTGGTTGCCTTACTACTTAAGCAACAATAGGAAATGTACCACTAAAAAAATTGGGGTTTCTGTTGTTTGCATAAGTCCTAATGTCATCAATCCTACTAAATTTACCAACAGTTATTTTTCTAGGCTCTTTTTACAAAGATTGTTGCTCCGTGCTTTTGGACCGTAAGCCAAGCGAATGCTTGGCTCTTCACGCTAGGCGTGAAGCTTTTGAAAATAAAATAGCCTATTCAAAAAACGGACCAAAAGCAACAAAGTTTACGAAAACAGCCCTTTTCTATTTATTTTTAAAAAAGTACCTCGAGAAGCGAAATAATCGTTATAATAGTATTGTAAATTGACATTAATACATTAATAGAGTAAAGGAGTTCTCACTTATGCTACCTTGTCGTGATGAAGTGTTATTTTTAACGAATCAACTTGTAAATATAGAAAGTATTGTAAATTCAGATGGTGAAAAAGAAATAAGCCAGGCAATTTATATGTTATTGTCATCCTTCCCTTATTTTATGGAAAACCCTAACCACATCCTAAAGCAGCAGACGATCGATGATGAGCAAGAGCGATACAATATTTTGGCATTTGTTAAAGGAACAAAAAAGAAAAGTGATAAAACAGTTATTTTAATGGGACATATGGATACAGTCGGAATTGACGACTATAATCACTTAAAAAATAAGGCATGTCATCCTACAGATCTAATGGAAGCTTTAAAACAAGAGAGACTTCCTACTGTCGTCGAGGATCATTTAAATTCGGGTAACTACTTATTTGGCAGGGGTGTCCTCGATATGAAAAGTGGAGTCGCTAGCCACCTTTATCTATTAAAATATTATTCTGAGCACCCGGAGGAATTGGAAGGCAATCTTCTTGTGGTCATTGAGTGCGATGAGGAAGACGGTTCTCACGGGATTTTATCAGCTTTAAAAGAGTTAAAACATTTAAAAGAAGAGCACGGATTTGATTATATTGCAGCAATTAATGCCGATTTTGTCTCTCCTCGTTATGAAGGAGATGTGAATCGTTATATTTATAAAGGAACGGTCGGTAAATTACTGCCGTCGTTTTTTATAACTGGAGCTGAAACACATGTGGGTTCATGCTTTGAAGGAATTGATCCCAATTTTATTGCAGCTGAATTGACAAAGCAAATTAGTTATAACCCAGATCTATGTAATGAAGCGTTTGGGGAAACGACTGTACCGCCTGTTTCTTTAAAACAAACCGATTTAAAGCCAACCTATACAGTTCAAACGGCCCTATCCGCTTACGTCTATTACAATTTCTTTATTCATTCTTGGTCCCCAAAAGAAGTATTAGAAAAGTTAAAAGACCAAGCTGAAATTGCGTTTATGAATGCACTAAATGAGTTCAATAGAAAGTATAAACAATATAGTCTAGCAAGCGGTCAGCCGTATATGGATATACCTTGGAAAGCTAGAGTATTAACTTATGAAGAAATGAATCAGTTGCTAATTGAAGAAAATGGCACTGATTACGTTGACCATATGTCTCAATTTAAAGAACAACTTTTATTAGATAAAGAACTGGATACAAGAATGTATGCTGCAAGAGTCGTTGAAGAAGCATGGAAATGGATGAGTGATCGAAGCCCTGCGATTATTCTCTTCTACTCTTCTTTATATTCACCTCGAATTGAAGTAACAGGAAAGAATGATAAGGAAGAAAACTTAATTGAATCGCTCGAGCATGCGATTACTGCGATTCAACCACATTATGAATATCCGATTGCAACTAAGAACTTTTTCCCTTATATATCAGATATGAGCTTTGTCGCTTTAAGTGATGATGAGGCTGGCATTCAGGCTGTTTCTAGTAACAATCCGAGTTGGGGTGCAAAACACTATGTCAACTATCAAGATATCCGGGATATTAATGTACCCGTTATTAATATTGGTCCCTACGGCTTCGATGCACATAAACAGTTCGAACGAATGGAATTAAAATACTCACTTGAAGTCGTTCCGAACTTAACGAACAACGTCATCCAAAACCTACTAAAATAGGTAGCAGGTACCTTTAATACAATAACGCATTAAAGGTGCCTGCTACCCTTTTCTTTTTTTATTTATTCATTTGAGCGAGGAAGCCGCCGAGCAGGTCTTCGATGTCTTCTTCTTTTTCTTCAGGTTCTTCAGCAGAAGCAGCTACTTCTTGCTTCGCCTCGTTCCAATTGAAATTTTCTAAGTCATCATCTAAGTCGATATCATTTGGACCTTCAACTTCTTCTTCGAATTCCTCTGGATCTTGTTCCTCCACTGGGTTTCTCTTACTAGCTGTCACCGTCTGCTCCACTATAGGCTCTTCAATTTCAACTTCTTGTAAGTAAAGAGCTTCATCAATATCTAGTGAATTACTATTTAGGGCAGCTAAAATCGAAGTCGCACGAAGCGGATCGGATAGTAATTGATAGACAATCGTTCCTAATAATGCTTCGGAATGTGAATGCTTCAACCAGTTTCGTTGTTCTTTACTTAACGGCTTTGGAAGCGGAATTGTTAGTGTTTCTCTTTCTTTTACTAACGATTGATTGACACCTTCCAAAGCAAACTGAGCGATTTTACTAGAGAAGTTTCTTCGCTCAGTTTCTTTTAATTTCTGGAGTTGCTTAATAATATGATCAGGTGTATCCGAAGGAAGGCGAAACGTTATCGCCTGTCCTCGCTGTATTTCCGTTGTCCCCTTTTTCTTCATGGGATCACCCTATTTTTCTACGGTTTGTTTTTGTGCCACTTTCGTTTCCTTGCTATTTTTTCTTACAAAATCTGAAACTAGCTTGTAATACGCATTCGCCATCATCCAGATACTTTCTTTTTCATCTTCAAAAAATTCAATATTGTAGCCATCTAGGTTGTTATTTAGCGTTTTAATATATTCCTTTAACACCATTGCTCCACCACCAACAAAATAACAGATCTCCGTTTGAGAGTTCTTTTGCCAAACATTACGAAGGTGACGGTATTGTTTTTTTGCTAATTCTAAAAGAATACGATCCGTTATATCGTGAACGCTTGTCCGACTTCCTTTGACCATAATATGGTTACGATCATTCTTTCTCGTAATAATTTCCACGACATCACGGCGACTATCAAGTTCAACTCCATGCTTCGAACGAATTTCTTCACGGATCGCCTCTAATGACTCAGAAACACCAATATTAAAGCCTTGTGCTTTATCATCGTCTACGTTTCTGTTTTTAATTACAGCCACGTCTGTTGACAGTCCACCAATATCCTGTATGAGGATGCGCTTATCAATTAAGTCTCTATTGATAATGTTTAAATCTTTATCCATAACTAAATTAATATAAGCAGCAAAGCCTTCTGGGTATACTTTCACTTCGTCAAATTTGATGTTTACTTTTAAACCTTGATACTTTGGTGTTACTAGAAATTCAACTTGATGAACTGATCCTAACAGTTGCGAACGATAGCCTACATCTTTACCTTCTTTTACTTCTCGAAGTGGTAAACCTGTTCCTAGTGTGTAATTGGCATCAATTACACTCTTATTGTTATTTGCCGCTTTAGCGGTCTCGAGCCCAACTGCATCTAATGCTAACGTAGTGAACAGCATAACTAACGTTTGATCTTCTTCGGATTTACTGCTTCCTGGATCAAGCTCGTTTGCGTTGTCACTTTTCGTTGCTAAATTTCCGACACGGTAAATGACATTGTTTTCGTTCAGAGCAGGGGAGTGGATACGAATATGAATTCCGTCTAGTGGGTCCTTTTCATTCAGTTCTTCAATTCCAATAACAGGTCGATCCTCTGTGTCTCTAGCAATTACGTTTGGTATATACAACTCAGATTCATACTTTCCAAAAATCGCCTTTACACAATCATTACCTACATCAATCGCAGCTATTCGAGAAACATTCATCCTATCACCCTTTCAAGATAAGTATTTAAACTAGTATTCTTACATTGTTCTAAGGTTATCAAACAATTGCTAGAAAGGTCAATAATTCATAAGTTGCGTTCATCTGTATACATGAATACATTATTGTAAACAGATGAACTTATTTTGTATACAACACACACAAAAATGTAAACATGCTGTCATTTAGCGATGTGTACGATTTTGTATTCAAGTATACATTAATGTGTACACCAAGTGTACTTCTTGTTTACTTGTATACACTCTTGTAAACAGGCGTTTTCTTTGCTTAAAATCTTATAATTCGACTCTAGACTACTTATTTCTACAGCTTTAGATAAACGGTCTCGTAGCATATATATTTAAAAAAAGAAATTCTTTTAGACAATTTTCCTAATAATAGTAAACCTATAATACTACTATGCTCCCCTCCCCCACCTGCACAAATCATCCCAAATCGCTTGAATCCCATTTACGGATTACTAGAATAATTAGTATCTATCGTAACCAACCGCTCAATAGATACTAGATACTTTCGCTTATTGTCGACATGGGTAAGAAGGAATAGATATTTATTAAAGTGTCAATATTACTAGTAAAGGGTTATTTTGTTAATATTAATGTTATCTCATAGATAAACTAGGCTATTCTTATTAACCACTTCTAAGTCAAAGGATAGAATTAAATTAAAATTAATTTTTCTAACCCCCCTAAAAAGGAACAGCTCCCCGTATAGGTAGTTAATAAACGTGTAAAAAATACTGAGTAAAAAGGTGGATACATATGATTGGCGAAACGGTTAAAAAATATCGCATTAGAAAAGGTTTAACACTTTCTGACATTGCGGAGCGTTCGGGTATTGAAAAATCATATCTTCTTTCTATTGAAGAAAAGATCTACCTTAACCCATCCTTACAATATTTTGAAAAGATTTCTCCAATACTAGGTATTCCAGTAGATGATTTGCTCATGGAGTGCTCTCAAGAAACCTTTGACCCGATTTGGAATGATGTTGTAAACGAAGCGCTTGAATCCGGGTTAACAACCGAGGAATATATTAAATTTCTTGAATCGACAAAAACTCAAAGTTCTGATACCGAAGACACGAAGCTTCCTATCTTATATCAGTTAAAAACGTTCTGCGGGAAATCAACACATGCAGAAGGTGAGTTTCGTATTATCTAATCACTGACAAACACTAATTAAAATATAAAGAAAACAACCATACTCCTTATCGAGTATGGTTGTTTTCGTCTAATTCCATATTTACATTATCCAAGAAGTCCAACCTTTTTCGGCGGCCATACGGCGACTTCCAGCTTTTTAGCATACTGAAGTAAATTAGGTGGGTCTTTTATAGGAATTCCTACACTTTCTGAAACCGTATTTACATAAATGTCTGCGTTTGCTGATTGTAATGGCCAAGGATCGTGATGAATTTTTCCTTGGTATATACCCTTGTTTCGGGTTACAAAAAGTGCATACCGTTCTGTCAGCCACTCTTCTAAAGTGCCAGGAGAAGAATAATAAATGTCTCCTACCGGTTGATAGTGGGCCGAAAATATTCCTTTATTTACGCGTGAATCGGTTCTCTCACTATAAAAATCAATCGTATTTCCTTGAATACAACATTTCATATTTGCATGCCTATATGGAAGGTTATACGTTACATTTGCTAATACGACAGCTAACTTGCTATTCGCATCTAGGCTAAAGAAATATACGCCTGGCCTACCGTCAAAGGTTACATACGTTCTTACATTCAATTCTGCAAAAGAAGGGGTAAACGGTAATTCAGCTAATCCACGAGCTCGAATACCACTCATAATAAATGGAACAACGCTAATCCAAGCCTCATTTTCAAATGTATCCACTTCAAAACATCTAGGAATAAGAGGACGGAGCAACGATTTCGGAACTTTATAATGAGCAAACAAAAGAGAACTCCATGTCTGTGCCATCAACCAACTTCCATTGGTTCGTGAAAAGCTTTGACGCTTGAGCCCGTCCAATTTACTACCTCCTTACTTTTGCGTCTTAATCGATGTTTACTTGTTCCAAACTAGCTCCTTTTCCAAACAATCGCTCGATATTCTTCTCAACGGTTGGATCAGGAATGAGCGGTGGTGCATGGTGTGGCTTTATCCGGACATCAATAATCATATTGTCGCAGCCCCAATGCTTAAATTCGTAAGAACCATTTACGCCGTAAATATCATGCGAAGGATTACTTCGGGTAAACGTTACCCACATAAAATTATTAATAGACTCGCTTAGAAACTCACTGTCATCGCATAAAATAATCATTGGACAAGTTGGCACTCCACCGTTCGTCTGAATCGCTTCACTTAAACTTTGTAGCTCTTCTTGCGCGTTTTCATACGTTGTAAAAGTAGATCCTTCTAGCGCGACAACTCCTGGCATGACAAAGCGAGATTCACTAAAGCCACTCAGCTTTTTCAACTGCTCAGGTACTTCCTTACATAACTCTCTCTTTTTATCACCGAAAGCCGCTATTACCACTTTACTTCCGGTATTTAACCCTGTCCCTGAATAATCTAACGTATCAATCGTCGTATTCGTTTGAAAATGGATATCTCGACGAAGATCGAGGCGTTCTAGTATATATGATAGAAATTCAACTTCTTTATGTGTATCAAGTGCTTGATCTTGTTCAGCAGTAATAAATAAGTACTTCGCTAAGCTAAGCTGGCCTGTTCCTAGGATATGATTAGCTATCGTTAGAAGTTCAGTTGGTTGTTTAACTTTCTGATAAGGCGTATAGCGCTCACTGCCAATCGCAAAAAGTAACGGGTGAACACCGGCCGCATCAACTGCGTGAACTTCTTTTACACCAGGGATCTCTTGGGGAATCGCATCCCCGGTTAACTCATGAATAAGAGCTCCAAAAGACGTATCTTCCTGAGGAGGACGACCGACAACCGTAAATGGCCAAACTGCATCTTTTCGAGCAAATACTTTATGAATTTTCATGACCGGAAATTCATGTGTAAGGCTGTAATAACCTAAATGATCACCGAATGGTCCTTCAGGCTTCGTTTCCTCAGGATGAATTTCTCCAGTAATGACAAAATCGGCATCGTGACTAATACAATAGCCATCGACGTAACTATAACGAAAACGGCGTCCAGATAGAAGCCCAGCAAAGGTCAATTCACTTAACCCCTCTGGCAAAGGCATAACCGCAGATAGTGTATGGGCAGGCGGTCCACCGACAAAGATACTTACTTTTAGTGGCTCCCCTTTTCGAGTTGCCCTATCTTGATGAACACCAATTCCTCGGTGAATTTGGTAATGCATCCCTATTTCTTTATTTAGTTCATACTCATTTCCGCTCAGTTGAACGCGATACATTCCAAGATTCGAATTCATAATGCCCGGTTTCAGTGGGTCTTCACTATATACTTGCGGTAACGTGATAAAAGCTCCACCATCATCTGGCCAGTGCTTAATGAGTGGTAGGTCCGAAATATTGATTTCTTCAAAGCTAGCTGGCAAAGAAGACTTTTTCATCGGCAAGGCCTTTGAAGCAGCAACACCGGTACGAACATGATTGAATGGGTTTTTTAAAGCTTTTACAGGATCATTTCTAACAGCAACAACATTTTGTGCTAAATCCCACGTTTTTCGAAAGATAAATTTACTTCTCTCAACCGTGCCAAATAAATTCGAGACCGCTCGAAACTTTGATCCTTTTACATTTTCAAATAATACGGCTGGTCCTCCAGCTTCATATACCTTTAAATGAATAGCAGCCATTTCAAGATCAGGATCTACTTCTTCATGAATTCGAACTAAATGACCGTGTTTCTCTAGATCGAGGATACATTCTTCTAAATTTTGATACATCGTCTCCAAGCTCCTAATTTGTTTTATTTTCATTATATCGGTTCTATGGATCAATGTCTTTTCCTACGCTTAATTGCCTCATAACTATGCGATTTATGTAAAAACCACACTAACCTTCATCCCTTCAAGACAAACCCCATTAAGGATTTATCCTCTTTAAAACACCAATCAATAAATATTTCTTTTACTTCCCTATTAAAAATTTTATCGAACTTCCCATAATTGTGAAAATACTTTTTTTCTAATTTATCTTTCGTCATTATGAGTTCTTCCTCAAAACCTTTGGCTAGAAGTGCTTTCTCAATGGTGATTAATATTCGTTTTCGCTCAACAATATAAATGTTAGCTGAAACAGGATATATGTGAATTTGGTCAGGTACTTTTTGAGCCATTAAACTAATTCTAGCAACTTCTTCTTCTAACTTTTCCATATCCACTTGTTCAGATGGACGAACTTCGCTAGTCAATTCTCTGTCTAATAATAAAATAATGAGGCCGGAGTTATTAGGAAGATTCCAATCATGGTACCACTCTACAATCTCGCAATTTAGTGATACTTCTACAACTCCTTTTAATTGGTCTACCACATGATTAATTAATACGGCTCTCGCCTTTTCAACCTGTTCTTGGTGACCTTGTTCCAGTAATACTTCTTCCATCGGAGAAATAAAGCCTCTGATATATGTAGTAAAGATCTTCTTACATACTGTAGATTGACACGATTGTGGTCCTCTCCCGAAATTCTTTCTGATCAATTTGCTTAAATAACTGCTAATTGAATTGAGACGTTCCTGATCCGATCCGTATCACCTCATTTGTGTTGATCATGTCTCTCTTATTACCTCAACGTTTAGTATGTACTATTCAAGTGCCAATAATAATTTAAGGTTTTAAAGAAAAGAATAGCTAGGAACTTTATGTACTTCTAAGCATATATAACTCATTTTCTCGAGCAACTTCGTTTTTAATTTTAAATTACTGGTTGTTTCAGGCTGTTCATTCGTACTCTCATTCTCTAGAAAAGAAATAGTTGCAACAGCCCCACCAAGTATTTCTCCAGTATCCTACATCCTCCCTTATGTTCACCAAAAATTTATAATAAACTTCCCCAACTTACAAAAAGCGACAAAATATAAATTTCCTATCTAGTAAAATGGTAATAAAAGATTATAATAAACTTAGATACCCAAGTTTGGAGTCTAATAAAGTCGAAGGTTTGGGGGGAATATAAATGAGTTATGCCGTAGAACAATCAGTTGAAAACAATAATTTTCCACAGAAAAAACCCAATAAATGGTATAAAAACTGGAAGTACATCCTATCCATTATTATCTTTATTGTGGCAGTTCTCTTGACGGTAATGATCTACTATCAAAATACACACTTTAATTCAAACATTACAATTAACAGCATAGAAGTTAGTGGGCTGACTACTGATCAAGCTCTAGAAAAGTTACAATCATCTGTACTTAAAAATCAAATCTATATTGGGGAACAACTCATTTTAGAAGGAACAGAAACTGAGATGGCATTTACAGAAAGAGACTTGCCCGAGATCAGAGAAATTTTAAGAAGTCAGGCGACCTTTTTCCCTTCTTCAGAAGCTAAAACATATTTTTTACTGCCTAGTCAAACAGACGAATATCGCAGTGAAGTTCTGAGAACCGAACTCGAGCAAACACTCATCACTATGAATGACGAATTGACAGCTCCTATAAATGCCCAAGCGATTTTAGAAGAAGGCGAAATTATCATTTCTGAAAGCATCAATGGTGAGCAATATGATATTAATAGCCTACTAGATGAATTCGACAAACAAGATTATACGAGTGAAATTTATCTCGAGCCTATCTACCTAGAACCCATCAAGGAAGACAGTGAGATTGTACAAAAACAAGTAGAAAAACTGCAAGATTTTCTTCAACATACCGTTGAGTATGAAGTAGAAGATCAAGTCCATTCCCTAAAAGCAAGCGATCTTATTACAAGTGCTTCTGTATCAGAGGATATGGATATTGTGATCAACGAACATACAATTCCTAAGCAAATAGCTAAAATTAATGAAACTCAATCAACATTAGGAAAAGATTTTACCTTTAAGACCCATTCAGGTTCGGTCATATCCGTGAAAGGACAAGGTTATGGCTGGGCACTTGATGTTGAAAAAGAGTCTAAATTAATACTAGAAGCTTTCGAAACAGGAAAAACTTCCATTTCTGCTTCTAATATTTACGGAAATGGCTGGAGCGGTGAAGGCTTTGGCTATGGCGTAACGGCAAACAACGGTATCGGTCATACGTATGCTGAAGTGTCTATCGCACAACAACGCATGTGGATTTATAGAGAAGGCGAACTAGTCTTAACGACTCATGTGGTAACTGGAGACCGAAGTAAAAAACAAGACACCTTACCAGGAGTGTGGTACATCCTCTTTAAACGGACACCCTACACACTCACTAGTGATGATTACGCAATTGACGTAGACTACTGGGCACCTTTTACAAACAGTGGACAAGGCTTCCACGACGCAGATTGGCGAAGTAACTGGTCAGGCAATGCCTACCATAATGCTGGATCTAACGGTTGTGTCAACGTACCGCCTAGTGTCATGAAAAAAGTGTATGATAATCTAAGGGTCTATGATCCGGTTGTTATCTATTAAAACAAGAAACCAGGGAATCGCAGATGATTTCCTGGTTTTATTAATGTCGTCACAGTAATGGTCAACTTCTCCCTACAAGTTTAGGGTACCAAGTCTTAACACTTCAAAACGTTTTCCAATTGTTTCTCAATCCACTTATAAATGTCTTCCATAACTTCATCCTTATTTAATTCATTCAACATTTCATGACGTCCTTCTTTGTAAAACGTATAATTAATATTTTTCATTCCTGCCTTTTGATATTGTTGAATTACTTTTAACACACCTTTTTTATGGTTACCTACAGGATCGTGATCACCACTAAAAATAAAAATCGGTAACTCTTTGTTTATTTTTTTTACTTCTTGATGGTAGTGAATGGTTTGAAGCCCAGATAATAAATCATAGTAAAACCCTGCCGTAGCGATAAAACCACAATGCCGATCTTCAATATACTTGTGAATTTCTTGCGGATTTCTTGTTAACCAATCATAATCCGTTTTTGCTTCCTTAAAACTTTTATTAAATTTCCCAAAAAATAATTCGTTAAGTAATGGACTTTCTGTTCGATTACCTATCTTTCGCATTTGAGATTTAGCAACTAATTTTCCTACTTTTCCTGAAATGCCAGGATTTCCGCCTGTACCAGATAAAATAACCCCCTCAACAACATCTTGAAACCGTTGAATAAAACGGCGTACTAGAAAAGATCCCATACTATGACCCATGATGAACACCGGAGTTTCCGGGTACTGACTATGGATATTTTCATTAATCTCTTTTATATCGTCTACAACTCTTTCAAAACCATTATCATCTGCAAAAAAACCGAGAATTCCATTGTTTTCTCCTGTTTTTCCATGACCGCGATGGTCGTTTGCAACCATAAATATCCCCTTTGATAATAAAAAGCTTGCAAACTCATCATAACGCAATGAATGTTCTGCCATACCATGTGCAAGCTGCAAAACAGCTCTCGGCTTTACATTTTCGTCATACCATTGATTTAAAAAAACCTCATGACCATCTGACATTGTTAACCAACTTTGTCTTAGCAAATTATTCATCCCCTCTTTTGTGTTTCTTATGACCAAACTAACCGGTTATCTTTCGGTCCATAGCTTCGTGAAGGCGGTTTTACAAAAGGCATTCAAAAAAACTTTATTACTTCGCGAGCTGCCTGCTCAGTAATAACAAAAAAAGAGACGCAACTCGCACTATAACAAGGGTTATAATGAAGCCGGTCTCTCCTTTTCTCCAACCATAAATATTAACTTATTCTTTATTATAGCAACGTTTCCATTGGGTATAAACCCTCTTATTAAATCTGAAAGAACGGTTTCTTACTTTCCACCGTAATGAAACGCTATCTATAATCCGAATGTAACATCAATTTGTACAATTTCTGCACGAGTACCCATGCGAATCGGTGGCCCCCAAAATCCGAAGCCAGATGACACAATGGAATGCATCTGACCTTTTTGTAGATGGCCCCAATCGTTTTCATAGATCTGTTGTGTAATTAAGCGACCAGGAAAAACTTGACCAAGATGCGTATGACCCGAAAGCATTAGATCAATTCCTTGCTCCTCGGCAATATGTAAATCATAAGGCTGATGATCCATGAGAATAACGGTTTTTGTTAGATCAATCCCTTCAGTTAAATTAGCGATCTCTTCTCGTTCAGCGTCTCTACGATCTCTTCTCCCGACTAAAAGGATATTCTCATGAACTGGAATTACTTCATCGTACAATACCCGTAAATTGCCTCTCTCTAGTGTTTCAATTAACTCATCGATTGGGCCATTGTGCTTGTCATGGTTTCCGAGCGAGACATATACACCTAAAGGAGCAACGATTTCAGCTAAAACTTCATCAATGTTTTGGTTAATA
The DNA here is from genome assembly GCF_048323755.1 of Alkalihalobacterium sp. APHAB7. Lineage (NCBI taxonomy): Bacteria > Bacillati > Bacillota > Bacilli > Caryophanales > Bacillaceae > Alkalihalobacterium > Alkalihalobacterium sp. APHAB7. Next base: position 53,686 of record NZ_JBLWFS010000001.1, on the reverse strand, counting down.
AATTGATTGATTTGATCATCAACAATGTCACCTGGGAACAAGACGATATCTGGTTCGAGCTTATTAATGTTTTTCACCATCTTCTTAGCCTGTTCCCTGCCAAAAAGAAGCCCAAAATGCATATCTGAAGCCATAACAATATTAAGGTGCTCTATCGCAGGGCTCTCTTTTTTTATATGAATATCGTAAGTTTGCACAGTTGGACTGTAGGCATTGTACATTCCATACCCAACGAATGAAAAAACCAGTCCAACGATAATAAGTCCAGGCCATTTGTTGAGATGTTCTTTTGGCACTTGAGTGTTACGTAAGAGCCAGACACTCATATGTACAAGCGGTAAGAGGATCACCAATAAATAAAATACCGCCATCCAGACCGAGCCGATAAAATATAAAATAACATTTTCAAACATTCTACCCGTTACAAATGAAGTCGCAACTACCGTCAATACGACAATATAGATGATTTTTATTTTCCATGATAACTCAGTTTGTACCCTAAACTTCATCCAGTGCCAACCGCTCCAGCCTATATAAAAAACAAGAAGACCATACAGTAATAAGAAAACCAATCCAAAAAGAAGCAAACCCGTAATCTCCAATCATAGATAATGTTAAAATCTAACATTAGGTTGTACAGATCTAATTGAATTTAGTCACTTAACCTAGCAACTGATAGAAGTCACTTTGAGCGGTAGTTTACGTAAAAGAAAGTGAACTTAGTGTTTAGCTAAGTTCATCTAATATGGGTGCCTGACCCCAACTGTTTTAATGCTTAACAGGTGTAGGGCCAGGCACCTAGATCTGTTACTTTTTAATATTTAAAATAAAAGCCGTTTTATCCCGCACTTTTCAAGTATAATGAACCATATTCAGATAATGCATATAATACTTCTTCAAGAGAATTCTATACATATGACGAAAAAACAAAAAAACGAGGTTAAAAAATGAGTAAAAGAAGTTTTGCGGATTATCATGTGAGCGAAGAAATAAAAAGAGCACTAGCTGTGCTAAAATACGAAACTCCAACAGAAGTTCAAAGTGAAGTCATTCCATTAGCAATGAAAAATCAAGATCTTGTCGTTAAAGCTCAGACCGGAAGCGGAAAGACTGCCTCCTTTGGTATTCCTGTGTCGGATATGATTGAATGGGAAGAAAAAAATCCACAGGCCTTAATTCTTACCCCAACTAGGGAGCTTGCGGTTCAAGTCCGCGAAGACATTACGAATATCGGAAGGTTTAAACGCATTAAAGCAGTGGCCGTCTATGGAAAAGAACCTTTCGCAAAACAAAAGGATGAATTGAAACAAAAGACTCATGTAGTCGTTGGTACGCCTGGGCGGGTCATGGACCATATTGAACGAGAAACCCTTATATTGGATCAAATAAAGTATCTTGTTATTGATGAAGCTGACGAGATGCTTAATAGAGGTTTCATTGATGAAGTGGAAACGATCATTAAAGAGCTTCCTTCAAACCGAGTAACAATGGTTTTTTCTGCTACCTTGCCTAAAGATGTTGAAAATCTTTGCCATAAATATATGAAAGATCCTATCCAGATTGAGATTGAATCAACTGGGGTAACAGCCGATACCATTGAACATTCTTTAATTGAAGTACGAGAAGAAGAAAAGATTTCACTCCTTAAAGACGTCACGGTTGTCGAAAATCCAGACAGCTGTCTGATTTTCTGCCGAACCAAAGAACACGTGGATACAGTGTACAGCGAACTCGATAAAGCTGGATATCCTTGTGAGAAGCTCCATGGGGGTCTAGAACAAGAAGACCGGTTTGCTGTTATGGAAGGGTTCAAAATGGGGAACTTCCGCTATTTGGTAGCCACTGATGTAGCTGCCAGAGGCATTGATATTGATAACGTGACCCTTGTCATCAACTATGACGTTCCTATGGAAAAAGAGAGCTATGTCCATCGAACCGGAAGAACCGGCCGTGCCGGTAATAAAGGAAAGGCGATTACGTTTTCAACACCTTTTGAAGGAAAGTTCATTAAAGCCATTGAAAGATACATTGACTTTGAGATACCTACTATAGAAGCTCCAAGCCATCTAGAAGTGGCTGGCGAGCAAGCGGCTTTCAAAGAAAAACTTAGCGGCAGGCGAATTGTAAGAAATAATAAAACAGCTCGAATCAATCAAGACATTATGAAACTCCATTTCAGCGGTGGTAAAAAGAAGAAAATTCGTGCTGTTGATTTTGTTGGAACGATCGCAAAAATCCCTGGAGTCACAGCAGATGATATCGGCATTATCACCATCCATGATCAAATGTCTTACGTTGATATTTTGAATGGAAAGGGCTCACTCGTATTACAAGCCATGGAGAATGCGACTATTAAAGGGAAGAAGTTGAAAGTGAGCAAAGCAATTAAATAAAAAATTTTATAGAAAAACCTGAATTCCCCCTCAACTTAAAAAGATGAGGGGGATACTTGCTTCCATTAGGATTTAAAGTCAACAGATACCAAACACTCTAATGACATTACACTACTATTTATGACAAGCCTTTCACTGGCAGGTTTAATTAAATTCCTATACGGCAACTTTTGATAAACCCCAGTTACATATGTTAAGGTTCACCGTGGTGATTTAAGAGGCAAAAAACAGCATTGAAAAATTTTCAATGCTGTTTTTTATCTTTTGTTGCAGAGTATATTTTGAATTGATCAGGAGTTAAATTGCTCTTTATTTTTGAATCTTTTAACAAATCATTTAAAGAAAGCAAGAGAACTACAAAAGAAAAGAAGAACGATATGCTGAATTAATTAAAAGTATTAAGGGATTCTATGTGGATTCAGATGACCCAAGTTTAAAGGGTAACTTCCTGCAACACTTTTTTCATTTAAACTCCAAGTAATAAATCCAGCAGTTACTGAGAGTAATGTTATCAGTATTGGTAAATACTCAATCATGACTTATATGGCCCCTTTAACTCCTTTAATTAGCGAATTCCAAGATTACTTTCCAATATAATTGCAGATGGATTCAAATCATTTACGAGACTTTCTATTATTTGTTTTTGGGCATAGTTAGCTCTTGGTCCAATTAGTATTTCCATATCATGCATAGCATGTTCATCCAATTCAAGATCAAAATAATCTTTCTTCAGCTTTTCTGTCTCTAAACGGTTAATCAATTTAGCCTGATCTTCGTATGATTCTGCTGATTCTAAGTCACTCAATGTCCAAGGAACTACAAAAAATTTATAACGGTACTCTTTTTGAAACGTCCAATTCTTGTTTTTATATATTCCTATACTTTTAAGACTTATGTTTTTCTCCCAACTTGTTTTTTTAGCGCCATTTTCTATCTTAGTTTCTGGTTTCATCTCCGTTAATACTGTCCGATTTAACTTATCAGGATCATTAATGTACTGTACTTGATAAAGACTTGCAAAATAAGGAGGGTTAAGTAAACAGCCATGAGTCGAAAGTTTTTCATTGGTTAGTGATGGATGGGTTATATACTCCCCGTTAATATGTCTTCCATCAGGAGAAATCTTTATTGTTTTAAATGGATTAATTGGCAACCTAATCCTTACTCCAGACATATTAGGTGTATATAGGTTCCACAATGGAATTGATTCCTCTGTTTCATTTGTCCAACAACTAACAAAACAAAACCTTCCAAGATCCCCATAATCTTTTGTTTTCTGTTCTTCAATATCGTCCACTCTTGACAGACTACTGAAACGTATCGTTTTATTTCTCAAAATTAAAGCGAGGGTTTCAATACTCGTATAATGATAAAGATATGATAATTCATCCAACTGCTTATTCACCTCTTTTGCCTACCCCCTTTTAGTAAAGTGAAAGATTTGGATAACTTTTTCTCCTTCTATGGTAGTAGTTCTAATAACATTCATTTAAAGAACTCATCAACCATTATGGATTATGCCTATAATTCTATTACCAAAGGAGAAATCAAACAGGTCCGGAATTTGTAATTAAAGTCGAAAGCTTTTTATTAACTATTTTCCCTAAACTTCATAATTTAAATGAAAAGGAGTTCAATATGCCTGCAAAAACTCAACTAAAGAAAGTTATATCTGACACTTTGTATAAGAAACAAAAAATTAGAATTTTATTATTGCTAATAGTTCATCGGAAAACCTCTACAATTAGTTCAAAATCATAAAACCTATCAAAATAACAATAATATGAATAGGCTCTCTTTAATAATAACCATCATTTACTTATGGTACGGTTCACCGTAGTGAGTTTAAATGAGGTTTATATTTTTTGACTCTTTAATGTTTGTGAAGCTGATGAAGGAGAATCACTAAATCCTAAACTTGCTGCTTCTTTTCTTGCTTCGTCTAGTTTCTATGGTTTTTCCCTCTTTTGTTCCCTGGCTATAAGAACGTGCATCCGAAAGTCCTAACTTTTGAAATATCCCCATAGTTTCTCCATAAGAAATTGCTTGTCTATTTACGCCATCAATAGATTCTAACTCAGATTCAATACCAGTTTCTTTTAATTTATCTATTGTTGATAGAAAAGCACTACCTCAAATACTTCAAATGTTATAAAATGTAAGATATATGATATTTATTTAAAGGTGGTTTCAATAATGTTTGCACCATTAAAAGAAGCAAAACAATATCAATTTAAACCTTATGAAGAGTGTCCTTGTGAAAGCGGTAAAAAATACAAATTTTGTTGTTATGCTAAAAGTAAAGACCTTAAAATCGATTCTTCTAAATTTAGTGCAGCTCGTCTTACTGCTGAGGGGCAGAAATTATTTAGAGATACTGAGTTTAAAATGTGCTTTGGTTTTGATACTTCTGAGTGCAGCAAAAATGTTATAGGAGCACACTCTATTCAAAATAATGGAGTGATAAATACTATTTCTTTTGAAAATCATGTTTACACATTAAGCCTAGAGATTGGTCAAAACTCAATGCTTCCTCAATTAAAATTTATAACTGTAGGTAAAAATAAGGCTAGTATTTTTTCTGGATTCTGTAAGAAACATGATGAAGAATATTTTAAATGTATTGAAGATGAAAAATATGAAGAAACACCAGAACAAAATTATTGGTTTGCATTTAGAGCTTTGTGTTTTGAATTACATAGAAAACTAAGATTAAAAAAAAGTTATTCCTTACTTTTTAAAAAGCATGCTCAAGCTACTAAAGTGCCAAGTATATACACAAACTTTTATAACACCGAACTTAATATCAGAGATTCTTGGAAAGAATATGAAAGATTCAAAAATGTTTATGTTGAAAAATCATTTGATGATTTAGAATCCTTTGTTAAAGAAGTTCCGTTTAAAGTTGGCTTTACCGCTACTACTTCTGTAGCTGTAGGAATAGATTTGGAGGGCAACATTGCAGCAGATATTTATAATTATGACAAAAATTTGTTCATACCTAGCATGTATATCTCTGTTATTCCCAAAGAAAATTCAACAATGATTATTATATCAAGATTTAAAGAAGATACTTGTTATGAAAATTTATTTTCACAATTAAAAAACAATAAACACGATGAAAAACTCTTTAGATATATCACATTTTGTTTAGCTGAATATAGCGAAAATGTATATTTTTCTCCCTCTGTAATTGACTCCTTAGACGAAAACAAAAAGAGTAAAATTAGAAGCGCCTTTATGGGTGTAGTAAGCCCAACACCTGAATTAAGGCTTCAAAATCTCATGGATACTACTTCTTTAAATCTATTTGATTTAAAACTTTCATAAAAGTATTTTCTAATATAAATTATTAAACTAAAGTTTTTTATTAATAACAGGCATATTCTGGTTTGTTTTGAATATGCCTGTTTACTACTCTTTAAGAAGTAACCTCACTTACTTATGGTATGGTTCTCCCCGATTAATCCTGAACGCCCGATACACCTGCTCCACCAGAATTAACCGCATCAGCTGATGGGGGAACGTCATCTTTGAAAACGATAGCTGCGCATTGGATCGTTTTAATACTTCATCACTCAATCCTAACGATCCGCCGATAATAAACGCAATTTTACTTTTACCGTAGGTCGCCAGCTTGTCTAGTTCCAACGCTAATTGCTCGGACGACATTTGCTTTCCTTGAATGGCAAGCGCAATCACATGCGCATCGGGATGCACTTTGGCAAGGATTCGTTCGCCCTCTTTTTGTTTAATTTGTTCCATTTCTGTGTCACTTAATTGTTCAGGTGCCTTTTCGTCTGGTACTTCAATGACTTCTATCTTTGCATAAGCACCTAATCTTTTTAAATATTCATTTATCCCCAACGTTAAATATTTCTCTTTTAGCTTTCCTACAGTCACAATTGAGATATTCACAGGTTGCTTCTCCCCATTCTAGTAAAGTTATCCACAGAACTTATCCACATATCCACACACTTGTTCCCATTAATCCGTAATACTGTATGTAGGATGCTCTTCACAGAAGGAACAAGTTGTGGATAATTTTTGTTCATCTGATAGAATTTCCATGTTGGGTGCTGCCTCACACTCGTCAATAATATGATCCATTGCTAGTTCTACGTGTTCTTCACAAGTATAGTATTTCATATTGTTACTCCTTTCACATCCGCTCATTAACTTTTTGGCTTTTTATTATAACATACCCCATACTATCTCTCGTTACTTGTGGATAAACTTTTTAACTCTCTTACTATTTTTGTGTACACCAACTAACAATTAAATGGTAAAATTTATTCAAATTAATCTATTTATTTAAACCAGCCTAAAGTTGAAGGAGCGAAATTATGAATTTTATCAATATTACTGTTGCAGGTAGTGGTGTGTTAGGTAGTCAAATCGCTTTCCAAACGGCATTTAAAGGATTTAATGTATCTGTCTTTGACATTAATAATGAAGCGATTGAAAAAGGAAAGGCGAGACTTTTAAAACTAAAGTTACGCTATCAAAAAGAATTAGGGGCTTCTGACGAAGAAGTGAATGCAGCATGTGACCGTATTTCTTTTTATACGGATCTGCCTCAAGCAACGAGAGATACGGATCTTGTAATTGAAGCGGTTCCTGAAGTGGTATCCATCAAGACAGAGTTCTATGAGAAATTAGGACAAGTTGCACCCGAAAAAGCTGTTTTTGTTACTAACTCTTCAACGTTCCTTCCTAGTCAATTTGCAGAAGCTACAGGCAGACCAGAAAAGTTCTTAGCACTTCATTTTGCTAACGAAATCTGGAGAAACAATACAGCAGAGATAATGAAGCATCCAGGGACAGATATGAAAGTATTTGATGAGGTACTTCTATTTGCTTCAGAAATCGGCATGATTGCTCTTCCTTTATATAAAGAGCAACCTGGCTATATCTTAAACTCTCTATTAGTTCCATTCCTAGAAGCCGCTCAAATGCTTCTAGCCAATGAAGTATCTGACGTAGAAACGATTGATAAAACATGGATGATTGGAACCGGTTCACCTATTGGTCCGTTTGCTATTCTAGATGTGGTTGGCGTGACTACCGCTTATAATATTACCAATGCAAAAGCGCAAGCAACGGGTAACGAAGAGCTTAAAAAGCTTGCTAACTTTATTAAAACAGAATATATCGATAAAGGAAAATTGGGAAGAGAAACAGGAGAAGGCTTTTATACATATCCTAGCCCGAGTTTTGCTAAACCGGACTTTTTAAAAGGGAAAGCTGACCACTTAGTAAAAAGCTAAACACAACAATAAAGAGGCATTCTTGACGAATGCCTCTTTATTGTTCATTATTTTTAGCAACTAAAAACTTTGTTGTTCTGCTAATGTTAATTGTATGGTTTCCTTCTTGCCTTCACGATAATAGGTTACTCTAATTTCGTCACCAATTCGTGTTTTTGAATATAGGTATTTTCGTAAATCATGGCTATTCTCAATATCGGTGCCATCAATTTCAACTATGACATCATATTCCTTAAGGCCTGCTCGCTCCGCTGGCGACATTGGTGCAATACTTGTAATAAATACACCTGCTTTCACTTCTGCTGGCAACTTTAATGTTTCTTGCCAGTGGTACCCTGGAATTTCTGATAATGACCGAATGCCGACTCCCATTTGCGGACGTTGCACCTCACCAAAGCGCTCGAGGTCTTCAATGACAGGCACCGCAACAGCTGTTGGAATTGCAAACCCAATTCCCTCTACAGCACTCTGGTTAATTTTCATGGAGTTAATACCAATTACTTGTCCTTTTATATTTATCAGTGCTCCTCCACTGTTTCCTGGGTTAATCGCTGCATCTGTTTGTAGAACTTCGGCATGCCAATCGATTTGCCCGTTTCCAGTCAGGTCAACAGGGATGCTTCTTTCTTTTGCACTAATAATTCCTTGAGTAACTGAGCTTGAAAAACGAAGACCTAATGGGTTTCCGATCGCAATGGCTGGCTCTCCAGCACGTAACGTTTCTGAATTACCGAATTCAGCTACTGTCGTCACCCCTTCATCGGCAATTTCAAGTACGGCTAAGTCGGTAATCACGTCTGCGCCTAGAAGTCTCGCTTCTACACGAGTTCCATCTGCCAGACTAACCTCGATTTGTCTAGCACCGTCAATCACATGATGGTTCGTTACGACAAATGCTTTACCATCTGCTTTTTTATAAATAACGCCAGATCCTGTACCTTCATTTATATCTTCCGACCAAAAGCTCGATTGTTGGAGATTGATCACACCAACAACTGCATCAGATACCTTTTCAACGGCATCTGTAATATCCGTATTGACAGAAACATTGACCGTTTGTTCTAAACCATCTGGTGTAGTTTCAATCACTTCATAGACCGGTCCATTCGCTCGTTCTACTTCAAATGGGAGAAGTCCCATTTGTGAGAGAGCTGGAATTGAAAAAAGAACCATTAAACCTCCAATAACTGCACCAATAAACGCTGACAGACCTAGCCCTTTTCCATTGCGTCGGTTCTGCCTCGTTTCGGTAGAATAGTGTTCATCGTAATATCCCATGTCTGCCACCATCCTTTATCGATAGTAAGTAAAACTCTGCCTTTTAATTTTATTATATTTGCCCTGAGTAAAAAGTCTACATGAGAGCAACACTTTTGAATATTTCACATACTATCTACTAGATTTCCCAAAAATTAAGGCTATCAAACCACTTTGAAATGCCTCTCGCTCAAGCTTTTTTTAACACAGTGATAGTGATGAATGATAGTTTCGTAAAAATTTCACTTTATTAAGCAAAAACAGGAGTGAGACATTAAGTCTACACTCCTGTTTTTGCACTATTTATCTGCTAGTGCAAAATACTTACTTATACGGCTGTCAATTCGGTTGGCTTATCAGGGTCTGTGTCATATAACGAAAATTGATGGCCATGACCACAATCCCGTTCGTCTAAAATTTGACTAACCGTCATTCTTGCTAAGTCTTTCATGTTATTATCTTTACTTAAATGAGCCAAATATACGCGAGATGTTTGTTCACCGACGACATCAGCTAAAGCATGAGCTGCATCTTCATTTGATACGTGCCCTACGTCACTAAGAATCCGTCGCTTTACACTCCAAGGGTAACGCCCCATTCGAAGCATATTGATGTCATGGTTCGATTCAAAAATGTACGCATCGGCATTTTTGATCGTTCCCTTAATTCGCTCACTGACATATCCCATATCTGTCGCAAGTACTAATTTTTTGCCTGAATGGTGAAACACATAAAACATCGGTTCTGCCGCGTCATGAGACACCCCGAACGACTCGACTTCAAGGTCTCCAAATGATTTAACTTCTTCTCGTTCAAAATGAAACTTTTGCTCGGATGAAAGTGTCCCTAAATCTTTCTCCATAGCTTGCCATGTCTTTGCATTTGCATAAACGGGAAGATTGTATTTTCTTGCTAATATTCCTACTCCTTTAATATGATCACTATGTTCATGAGTCACAAGAATGGCATCTAATTCTTTTGGTTGGCAGCCAATGGTTTTAAGGAGCTCGTCCATTTTTTTTCCACTTAAGCCAGCATCAATCAGTATCCGCTGGTTTTCAGTAGCGACATAAATGGCATTTCCGGAACTCCCACTAGCTAAGACGCTGTATTGCAAAGTCATATTTTTTCACTCCAGTAATCTCATCGAATTCATTTAAAATACGTCCTGTACGGAACCGTCTATTGCGTTGACCAAGTAGTCCTCACCCTCTACAGAAATTCTCCACATCGGAGCAAATACTTGGACATCACCTACTTGTTTAAAGAAACTATAATACCCAAAATCAACTTGGGTAATCGTTTGATTGGCCGTAATTAATTGTTCATTTAATAGCCGTTCGATTGCTTTTAATCCTGAAAGAAACTCTTGTTCTCTACCCGTTTCATCCACTTCGTACATCATTTGTTGATAAGCTACGATTTCACTTTGATCATTTAATTGAAGAATAAGAGGGGCCTCATCGAAAGAATACATGATTTTTTCATCGTATTGTTGCATAAACTGCAACTGATTACGTTCTTCATCTTGTTGACTAAAACGATACATGTCTCCATTTAGAACATATTCCTCGAGAAAACTTTTCACTTGTTGACTCATTGAGCCTTGCTCTAACGGATATGGTTCTTTGAGTCTTGAAATCATCGTTGTTTCATTTACGAAAGTTATTTCTTGTTCTTTTAATTCACTAACCTCTTCTTCTGAAATGACAACATTTTTACCAACAATTAAAAATCCAGATTGTATTTCATCATCAAGCGTGTCTTCAATTATGATGTTCATCTCGTTTAGACGTTCTTGCAGGGTCGCCTCAATAATCATTGTAATTTGATTATGATGATTGAGCTCTCGTAACTGATAAAAAAGAAAGCTATTTAATAGGATAAACGTAATGATAAAAATCGTTTTCGCTCTACTCCAATCCATGATCGTCACCCTCACGTTCTATACCATCATCAAACGATAATTTTTGCCACACGTTATCGTAGTAAATATACCAATGCGGTTCTATCGTTACGAATGCATTCCATTTTTTCATTTCATAGCCTATCGTTATTTTCTGCAGTAACGTTCGATCAAAGTACTCTCGCTGTTCCAGCTGATTGATAACGTCGTGTCCTGATGGTAACTCTACTATTGTTCTTGCATATTCCATCGGTTGTTGGTCTAAATCAAATAAAGGTCTTACATATCTTGATGTTTGGTTACCTGTTCGAAACACGTGCAGACTCATCACGTCATAATCACCTAATGAAATTACCGGGTATCCGTTTAGCCATAACCGATATTTGGCTTCTTCCTTACCTTCATTTGAAACCCAATTGTCTAATAGATATTGGTCCGTCCAACCACCATGGCCGTTAATAAAATCAATACTGCTTACAATAACATTTCGACTTCCTCGCTCGGGGTTTTCACTATAAATCGGATTAATATAATCCATGAAATTGCCATTATTAATAATATGAATGAGACGATTTCCATCTGTGTATGATTCATCGCCATTCGCCTGACGAAAATATTTGGCTGACAATGGATCATTAAAAAGCAGCTGCTTAAATACGTCAACTAAAACAGGAGTGACCGTATAAGAAATCGTTTCTACATATACGCTCTCTTCAGGTAAATACAGTGATTTTCGCCATTGGCCCATTTGTGAACCTACTGTGTAATCGAAAACTTTCAACAATTCATCAGTTTGTGCCATGTAATTTTCCTCAAAATCACTAGTTGAAAATGAAGTTTCTATATCTAGAAATCGGTGTTCTTGACTAGAAACGACACGATAATGAACTTTATCTGTTTCACGATTTGGATATACGAGTACTCGCTCCACATTATCAATCGGCATAATGAAATCTTCTTCCACATTTTCAAACAAGTTTAAAAATACATCCCCTGGGATCTTTGTTGGAAAAACAAGTTCAATCGCTTCTTCTAACACTTGGCTGAGTGTGATATTCGACATTAACGATATTTCTTCCACTCGACTCGTCAGCCATTGTTCATAGAACTCCAGAAAGCGTGGTTCTGTATTATACAGTAAAGAATGGTCACCATTGACATGAAAAACCAATTGTTCTGGAACTATAACTTGCGATAACGTCCTTTCTTCATTTAAGTTCGGATTATTGACGTAATCCGCATCTTGAAGTAGCGCATAGTTTGGTTGGAAAGTCCAAATTTGCCATGTCAGCACAAGGCTCAGTAATACGAGAAACGTAAGTGTCCCAGATTTAATGTTCTCATACATAATCGGACTCTCCTCTCTTAAAACTTGAGTACGGTAATGTAAAATAAATCGTTGTTCCTTCACCATACTCACTTTCAACCCAAATTTCACCTCGGTGAGCATGGACGAGCTCTTTTGCAATGGCCAGACCTAAGCCTGTCCCACCAATGTTTCTCGCCCTCGCTTTATCTACACGATAAAAGCGGTCAAAGATTTTCATCTGACTTTCACGAGGTATTCCCACACCTTGGTCAGAAATACTGAGGCGAAGATTATTTCCTTGATGGAGCAAGTGAACAGCAATTGTTCCTCCGTCTGGTGAGTACTTTATTCCGTTGGAAATAATATTATCTATAACTTGAGTAATTTTATCTTTATCAATTTGAACAAACATTTGCTCTTTAGGTATAGTTCGGGCAAAATGGATGTTTTTTTCACTCGCAATCATTTCAAATCGATCGACTATATTGTGAAGAAAATGATTGAAATCAACTTCTTCAAGCGTGAATTGATAATCTTTACTGTCCATTTTAGATAACTGCAATAAGTCATTTACAAGCCTGATCATCCGTTCGGTCTCATTTTGCGTCACATTTAAAAACTTTGACGCCAGTTCAATATCTTCAATCGCACCGTCTTCTAAAGCTTCTAAATAGCTTTTCATTGTTGTTAATGGTGTTCGCAGCTCATGGGATACATTGGCTACAAATTCTCTTCGTTCTTGTTCAATTTTTTCTCGTTCTGTCACATCATGAAGAACGGTAATGATCCCCGTAATCGGTCCATTATCTTTTTGAATGACTGAAAAGCTCGCTTGTAATAAAAACTCTTGATCTTCTGTACTAAAATCAAGCAAAATAGACTCACTATAGTCATCTAATTCGTTTGCTGCAAAGGTCTCAGAAAGCCTTAGCACTTCTGGAAGCGGTTGAGAATAAGCTTCTTCACTCGTCGTTTCTAGCAATTGTTCTGCTCTTTGGTTCATTAAAATTATATTACCGTGCTGGTCCGTTGCAATCACACCATCCGTCATATGCGTTAGGACAGAGCTTAATTTTTTCTTTTCACGATCAGTTGACGCGTTGGCTTCTTTCAACTTTAACGTCAGATCATTAAACGACATCGCGAGTTGTCCGATTTCATCTCGTCCGTAAACTTGAACTTGTCTAGAAAAATCTCCTTCCCCCATCCGTTTCGCTTGCTTCTTCATTTCTATGATTGGTGTTGTAATCGTTCGTGCAATCAAAATAACAAGAATGGCCGTAATGAAAATGGCAATGACGGTCCCCTTGGCAAGAATATTATTAATTTGTTTGATTTGATCATAGATTTCTTCCATTGAGGCTTCGATATAAATGGCACCAATTGTTCCTTCTTTTGACTGAACGGGCATTCCAATGACACGCATTCGATGGCCTGTCTCAGGATCACGTAAGGTGGCTCCATCTTTTGAACCGAGAAGTGCACGTTTCACTCTCACTTCGGTGCTTTGTTGTCCGACAATATGGCGGTTTTGAGCATTAGAAGTCGCTAAAACCACCTTATTGATATCAACGACTTGAGCTTCCGAATTTTCTACAGGAAAAAACTCTCTTAGCAGCACATTAATATCTCTAGTAAGTGATGAGTTATCGTCTCTCGTTTTCGTTAACTCTTGTTCGATGCTATACGCTAGTAAGTTTGCTCTTTCATCTAGCATTTCTTGATAGTTATTAACGAGTTGGTCTTCTAATTGACGAATAAAATAAACACCGGTAATTTGTATTGCAATAAAAAGCAACAATACATAAATAATAATCAGCTTAAATTGAATCGATTTAAAAAAACCGACCTTGTTGTCCATTCTTAATTCTCCTGCCCTGGAAGACGTAAATAATATCCGACTCCTCTACGTGTAATAATCCAAGCAGGAAAACTAGGATTATCTTCTACTTTTTCACGAAGTCGTCTTACCGTAACATCAACGGTTCTTACATCTCCAAAATAATCGTATCCCCAAACGGCTTGCAGTAAATGTTCTCTTGTCATTACCTGACCTAAGTGATTTGCCAAATAATGAATGAGCTCAAATTCACGGTGGGTTAGTTCAATTTCTTCACCACGGCGTTTGACTAAGTAAGCATCAGGCTTAATCACTAAATCACCAACGACAATCTCTTTCATCTGCTTCTGTTCATCTGGTTTTATACTATGACGTCTTAAATTAGCCTTTACTCTCGCGATTAACTCACGCGTACTAAACGGTTTCGTTACATAATCATCAGCCCCTAATTCAAGGCCCAACACTTTATCTATTTCAGAGTCTTTTGCCGTCAACATAATAATCGGCATATCATGACTTTTACGAATTTCTCGGCAAACTTCCATTCCATCTTTATAGGGCAACATAATATCAAGTAAAATCAAATCAGGTACTTCTTTCAGAGCTAATTCAATTGCTTCATTACCATCATGTGCACAAATGACATGGAAGCCTTCTTTTTCTAAACTAAACTTCAATATATCTGCAATTGGTTTTTCATCATCAACTACGAGAATGCGGTTATCCATTTTAATCGCCCCTAACCTAGTTTACGTTTTACTTATCTTCATATTTTAACATATTAACTGTTCACAAAAGTAGATATATAGCTTTTCCCCAGATGTTCCATAATTAAAGAGCGGACGGTGGACGTAGTCCAAGCGACCTGGTTGCTGAAGCCTAACGTTAGGATAACCGAAATACAGAAGGTGGGTGCTTAGCGACATATAGACTAGAGCATCTTCCAACTATTACGATATTTAAAATATTAATGTTTAAATATCGTAATAGGAGCCATCTCCCTTCTTGTGCAGTATAAAAAAAGAAGCTGACCCATGAGTCAGCCTCCGTATATATTAACGATTTAAATAGTCCATTGGGTTTTGAAGCTTACTGTTTTGATAAACTTCAAAATGGAGGTGAATTCCTGTTGAATTTCCTGTGGTCCCCATTACACCTATTTTTTGACCTTTAGCAACTGTTTGACCTACTCGAACGTCAATAGAAGCTAAATGTGCATATAATGTTTCAACTCCATTGTTATGATTGATTCGGATCGTATTCCCGTATCCGCCTTGCCATCCTGCTGAAACGATCGTTCCGTTATCTGCCGCTAAAATATTGTAATTGCTAGGACGTGCAATATCAATTCCTTTATGGAAACGGCCCCAACGGTTTCCTTGGTAACTTGAAATATAACCACCAACAGCCGGCCAACCTAAATTACCCGTTCCACGCGAAGTCGATTGTTTTGTTCCTTTAATAACAATACGATTAACCGCTTCTTCTACAATTTCCTCTTCAAGAATTTTTCTCTTCACCGTTTGACCATTTTGCTCTACGATTTCATAACTTACAATCCGTTTTCCTGGTTTTCCTTCTTGCTCAATTTTCGTGTCGCCTTTCCACATCGACGAATCTTCTCTTGTTTCTGTCTGGAAAGTGATGTCTTCTTCGACTTTTGAAACCTTCTCTACTAGAACTGTAATGATAGGCTTGTAGTCCGTTACATTAACCTTTTGCCCAATTTGCAGAAGTGTATCCTCAGTGAGATCAGGATTAAGCTCCAGTAACTCGTTTGTAGTTAAATTATACTTGCTCGCAATAGACCCAAGAACATCGCCTGCACCGACAGAATACGTTTCCTCAGTTAACGTACCGAGTTTTAACATTTTAATCGCTTCATCTTTTGATAAAACCTCACTTGGATGAGCTAGTCCGTATTCGTATTCTACTTCCGATGAAACAGAAATCTCCTGAATTTCTGTTTCACCTACACCAGGTTCTACCAGGTGCTCTACATCTTCTGTACGCTCTTCATAAGATACTAACTCATCTTCTGAAACATACTGTAATTTAAATTCACGTAAGGCCTGTTCTGCTGTTTCTTGTTCCTCAACGAATAAAACCGCTTCATCCTCAAAACGTATTGCTACAGCTTCAGCTTTTACTGATAAAAGCTCATCTAGCTTTTCAATCGTTTCTTCTGTTTTCGTTCTAACTTGGAATACTCGTTCAGGAATCAACTGAACATCTTGGCCTATCATTAGATTAAGTGATTCATATTGTTTAGTGTAATGGCTAATCTTTTGATCAACTAGACTTTGATAGTCTTCCATATCATCGATAGAACCAATTCTTTCACCATCTACGTACACATGAAAAATCGTTTTTAATGAGCTATCGCTATTTTCATTAGCTAGGACGGCAGGCGCTGCTAACAATAAAGCTGAACATGTTGCTACGCTAGTAGCAAGTTTTACATTATATATTGATGTATGTACAAAACTTTTACATTTTTCTACTATGTTATTGTGCCTAAACCTATTACTTTCCTCGGCACTTGTCGATTTAAACAGATTCATAAGATCCTCCTAAAACTCCCTTAAAACCAAAGTTGCTCTATTAGACAAACTTCTACAACCTTTATCATTTTAACATAAAGCTATTTAAAATGTGTCAGATAATTGAAAATGAAATGTTTATGTAATAATCATAAACGAAATGAACATTGCTAAAGATAGCTGATAAACTTATCACCGATTTTGCCTATTAAGAACAAAAAAAAACACCATCTAAAGGGTGTATTTGTCGTGACTCGCTATATATGATTATGTTAAATTGTTGTTTTTTATTCCGCTCAATAAACCAAATGGTGCCGGCGAGAGGACTTGAACCCCCAACCTACTGATTACAAGTCAGTTGCTCTACCAATTGAGCTACACCGGCAAACATTATAAGGTAAATAACAACTCACTAGAATAAAATGGTGGCTCGGGACGGAATCGAACCGCCGACACATGGATTTTCAGTCCATTGCTCTACCGACTGAGCTACCGAGCCTAAAAATAAAAAGCTTGGCGATGTCCTACTCTCACAGGGGGAAGCCCCCAACTACCATCGGCGCTAAAGAGCTTAACTTCCGTGTTCGGCATGGGAACGGGTGTGGCCTCTTTGCCATCATCACCAAACTTTTTATTATGGCGGTCCCGACGGGAATCGAACCCGCGATCTCCTGCGTGACAGGCAGGCATGTTAACCGCTACACCACGGGACCATAATAATATTTAATTTTCAATGTAAAATTGGTGACCCGTACGGGATTCGAACCCGTGTTACCGCCGTGAAAGGGCGGTGTCTTAACCGCTTGACCAACGGGCCACTTTTTAAATAAAGTGGTGAGCCATGAAGGACTCGAACCTTCGACCCTCTGATTAAAAGTCAGATGCTCTACCAACTGAGCTAATGGCTCCTAGATTAAGGATGATTATTCAAATTGATGTTTCTTCCTCTACCAGCATTGCTTCGAAGTTTGATGCGTCGAAACAACTCGTAGTAGTTCGAAGATGCCTACGCTCGTTGCTCTACCAACTGAGCTAATGGCTCTCATATTCGATGTCGTTTCTTAACGACAAGAATTATATTAACATAAATATTTTTCGTTAGCAAGTACTTTTTTAAAAAACTTTTTCTTTTAAAAAAATATTTGGACGAGCACTTCAGCAACCTTTAATAGAATACTGTAAAACTGGCTCAATTTCAAGTCTTTTTTAGAGCTCATTTTTGATTGCTGCATATCCGATTATTATATAAAAAGTAAAGGCAAGAATAAGCTTTTACCTCCTATTCTTGCCTAAAATTTTAAAGTTTAAACAAACACACCACGAATTAAGTTTGTTTGATTACGATCTGGACCTACTGAGAAGATTGCTAACGGAATACCAGTTAATTGAGATACACGTTCAATATAATGGCGAGCATTCGGTGGTAGTTCATCTAAAGAACGAACACCTGTAATATCTTCTTCCCATCCTGGTAACTCTTCATATACAGGCTCACATTCAGCTAGAACTTTTAAGCTAGCTGGAAATTCGTCAATAATTTCGCCTTTATATTTATAGGCTGTACAAATTTTTAATGTTTTAATTCCTGTTAAAACATCAATTGAATTTAGTGATAAATCTGTAAGGCCACTTACACGACGAGCATGTCGTACAACAACACTGTCAAACCAACCGACACGGCGCGGTCGACCTGTTGTCGTTCCATATTCATTACCTACTTCACGAATTTGATGACCAATTTCATCATGAAGTTCCGTCGGGAATGGACCATCCCCTACACGTGTTGTATACGCTTTTGAAACTCCCACTACATGATGAATTTTTGATGGACCTACACCAGAACCGATCGTAACCCCACCAGCAATTGGGTTAGAAGAAGTAACAAAAGGATATGTACCTTGATCAATATCAAGCATAACTCCTTGTGCACCTTCAAAAAGTACACGACGACCATCATCTAATGCATCGTTTAAAACAACAGATGTATCACAAACATAATGCGCAATTTGTTGACCATATTCATAGTACTCATCCAGGAAGTCTTCTTTTTTAAATCCTTCAACTTCATAGTACTTCTCAAACATACGGTTTTTCTCTTCTAAATTACGTTCCACTTTTTGCTCAAATTCTTCACGATCGAGTAAATCTGCAATTCGGATACCGATACGCGCTGCCTTATCCATATAAGCAGGTCCGATACCTTTCTTTGTTGTTCCAATTTTATTTGCACCTTTACGCTCTTCTTCTACGATATCTAACTTCAGATGATATGGTAAAATGACGTGTGCTCTATTACTAATTCGAAGATTGCTTGTATCAACATTTCGGTCATGTAGATACTTTAGTTCTTCGACTAGTGCTTTAGGGTCGATAACCATACCGTTCCCAATGACACAAATTTTATCTTTATAAAAAATTCCTGATGGAATCAAATGTAGTTTATACTTATCTCCACCAAAAACAATTGTATGTCCTGCGTTGTTTCCACCTTGATAGCGTGCAACTACTTCTGCTTTTTCAGAAAGATAGTCTGTAATTTTACCCTTTCCTTCGTCTCCCCATTGCGTTCCAACAACTACTACTGATGACATATGTGCACCTCCACAATTGCTTTTACACCTTTATGTATATATTGTGTAAATATTAATGATCTTACTCAAACCATAGATAGTTTATCAATTTACATCCCTAAAGTCAATAAAACACGAACATTATTAAATATTTTTTAATAATTTGTTCGTTAAAACTTGCTAGACTCGCTACTTAAGTCGTTTAAAAAATACATCGATGATGAATCAAACATCATCCAATAAAATTAACTTATATTATCAGTTTTCCTCAGCACTACAAAACCCATGCTATCGTTAGCATGGGTTTTGTAGTGCTCTAAGGTACTGTCAATCTTTAATTTTTATGCTCCTGGTGGAATACTGCTTTCATCATGACGTCGATCTAAGGTAACGAATTTATTGTATTCTTTTACGAAAGCAAGTTCGACTGTTCCAACAGGACCGTTACGTTGCTTTGCTATAATAATTTCAATAATATTTTTGTTCTCAGATTCCTTATCATAGTAATCATCACGGTATAAAAAGGCAACGATATCGGCATCCTGCTCGATACTTCCCGATTCACGAATATCACTCATCATCGGTCGTTTATCTTGTCTAGATTCTACACCACGTGATAACTGCGAAAGAGCGATTACTGGAACTTCTAATTCCCTGGCAATCGCCTTTAATGTACGAGAAATTTCAGATACTTCTTGTTGACGATTTTCGCCGCCTCTTCCACTTCCTTGAATAAGCTGCAAATAGTCAATTAAGATCATGCCTAAGCCTTTCTCTTGCTTGAGACGACGACACTTCGCTCGAATATCATTAACTTTAACACCAGGTGTATCGTCAATAAAAATCCCTGCTTTAGACAGACTCCCCATCGCCATCGTTAACTTTTGCCAATCGTCAGGTTCTAGCTGTCCCGTTCTCATCTTTTGTGCATCAATGTTTCCCTCCGCACATAATATACGTTGAACTAGCTGACTAGCTGACATCTCTAAACTAAAGATGGCAACATTCTCATCTGTTTTTGTCGCGACATTTTGCGCAATATTTAAGGCGAAAGCGGTTTTACCTACCGATGGACGGGCAGCAACAATGATTAAATCGTTACGTTGGAAACCGGCTGTCATCCGATCAAGTTCGACGAACCCTGAAGGAATACCTGTAATTTCTCCACTTTGCTTTTCGAGCGCTTCAATTCGATCATACGTTTCAACAAGTACATCTTTTATCGCTATAAATGCCCCTGAATTTTTACGCTGGGCGACATCAAGAATTGTTTTTTCTGCTGTATCTAAAATCGCATCTACTTCATCTTCACTCGTATAACCATCGGCAGCAATATTTGTAGCCACTCGAATTAGTCTTCTTAATAGCGATTTTTCCTCGACAATTCTACTATAATAATCGATATTCGATGCTGTTGGAACGGCATTCGCTAGATCACTTAAATAAGAAACTCCACCTACATCATCTAACCAATTGCGGTCTTGTAAGTCTGAGGTTACAGTAATTAGGTCAACAGGCTCTCCTTTTTCTGCGAGACTAAGCATAACCTCATAGATTCGTTGATGAGCCGATCGATAAAAGTCTTCTGGTATTAACCGTTCTGAGGCAGTAACTAAAGCCTGTTCTTCTATAAAAATGGCACCAAGTACTGCCTGCTCCGCTTCAATATTTTGGGGAGGGGTACGGTCAGCAAATAAATCACTCATTAAAATCCTCCTCTCCTGAACTCAACACTTTTGAAAACATATCTATTTCTGTTTATATGATTTTTAGTTACTATACAACTTTATAACCGTCTCTTTTCTATTCATCTTAGACATATATTCTACCATAAAACACAAAAATGGTTGATTATTAAAATCAACCATTTTTGTATATTGTTTTTTATTGTTTGGCTGTTTTCGTATACCATGTTTTATTGTTCGGTTACATGAACCTTAACAGTAGCAACGACTTCAGGATGAATTTTAATTGGAACATTCGTATAGCCTAACGCACGAATTGGATCATCTAGCATAATTTTACGCTTATCTACTTTTTTCTTCAATTTTGCAAGCTCTTCAGCAATTTGTTTAGTAGAAACAGCTCCAAATAAACGACCACCTTCACCGCTTTTCGCTTTTATTTCTAAAGTGATACTTTCAAGTTCTTCCTTGTATTTTTGCGCATCGGCTAATTCTTCAGACGCTTTTTTTGACTCACTTTTCTTTTGTGCTTCAAGGTTCTTAACATTCCCTTGTGAAGCTTCTACCGCTAAGTTTTGTGGGAAAAGGAAGTTACGTGCATAACCTTCAGCAACATTTTTTACTTCTCCTTTTTTCCCTTTACCTTTTACATCCGCAAGAAATATAACTTTCATTGTTAACTTCCCCCTTTTAAATATTCGTCTATTACAGCTCTTAACAAATCTTCAGCTTCATCTAATGATGTATGATCTAACTGTGTAGCTGCATTCGTTAGATGCCCACCACCTTTTAATTGCTCCATGATGATCTGGACATTTAATTCTCCCAATGAACGAGCACTGATCCCAATTCGTCCATCTTGACGCTTTGAAATAACAAATGCGGCTGTAATACCATCCATCGTTAAAAGAGTATCTGCCGCTTGAGCAATTAAGACTTGGCTATACACCTCATCTTCAGACGCCTTTGCAATCGCTATTTCATCTTGGTAAATAATTGCCGACTCAATTAACTTTGCTCGTCGTACGTATTGATCCATATCTTCTTTAAGTAACCTCTGAACGAGTACGGTATCGGCTCCATTTCTTCTTAAGAAAGAAGCTGCATCGAATGTACGTGAGCCTGTTCTGACAGCAAAGCTCTTTGTATCAACGATAATCCCGGCTAATAAAGCTGTCGCTTCGAGAATATCCATTTTCAGTTTCTTTGGTTGATATTCTAGTAACTCTGTAACTAATTCGGATGTCGAAGAAGCATATGGTTCCATATACACTAAAACCGGGTCCGTGACAAACTCTTCACCCCGCCTGTGATGATCGAGGACAATCACTCGGTCCACACGATTTAGAAGTTTAGGCTCGATAACGAGCGATGGTCGGTGAGTATCAACAATAACTAGAAGTGTTTTGTCATTTGCCATTTCGACAGCTTCTTCTCGTGTAATGAAATGCGACCAAAGGTGATCATGATTTTCAATTTCTTCCATTAACTTTTGTACATCTGAGTGGATTTCATCCCTGTCTAAGACGATGTAACCATCTTTTCCATTGACTTCAGCAATTTTTAAAACGCCAATGGCAGCTCCAATAGCATCCATATCCGGGTTTTTATGTCCCATTATAATAACTTTAGAACTCTCTACAACAAAATCTCGTAAAGCATGAGAGATCACTCGAGCTCTAACACGGGTACGTTTCTCCATTGCATTTGACTTTCCACCATAGAAATGAACTTTACCGTTCTTTTCTTTAATGGCTACTTGATCCCCGCCCCGACCGAGTGCTAAATCTAAACTAGATTGAGCAAGAGCACCAAGTTCTCGGATCGTGCCATTACCACTACCAATTCCTATACTTAAAGTAATTGGAATTTTTTCTTTTCCTGTGACTTCTCTTATTTCATCGAGAATTCCAAACTTGGTCTTTTCAATTAAACTTAGCGATTGTTTGTTAAAAATGGCTAAAAATCGATCAGACCCTGTTCGTCGAAGTAAAATTTCGTATTCACTTGCCCATTTGTTTAATGTAGCCGTTACTTGACTCGACAATTTGCTTCGGACTTGATCATCCATACCTTGAGTAACTTCATCATAATTATCTAAATAGATGAGCCCAGTAACCGTTTGATCTTCTTCGTACATCTCTTTCGTTTGTACGGTTTCAGTTACATCAAAGAAATAAAGCAGCCGTTCATCTTTTTTATATTCAACACGAAAAAAATGTTCTTTAAGTGAAATCAGACCATCTTCCTTTTCCTCTTCAATAATCGATAGAAGGTGTTCAGAAAGGTCTTCTAGTGACTTTCCAATGAAGGTATCCCCGAATACGTGACTTATGTACGGATTGACCCATTGCACGACGCGTTCCTCATTATAAAGTAATATTCCTACTGGCAAGTTTACAACTGCCTCTTCCCCTGCTTTATTAATTCGATACGAAAGCGTTGAGATGTACTCTTCAAGTTGCTTTTCAAAAGAGATTCTCGCTTGAATCGTATAAATAAGTAAAACACCTAACATAAAGAAGCCAATGATCCCAAGTTGCCATTGATAGTATGTTAATATTCCAATAAAAAGCAATGCTACAGTAAACAAGGAAACTACGTGATAACCATGCCACCGTTTCATCAAGAACTTAGGCATATTGTCAACTCCTACTTTATATTCCTAACCCTTACTTTTTTACTCGTTTCCGTAATTCAAATCCTAAATCAATGATACCTAATATTCTTACCATCACTAGAAACATCGGTAAGAGCAGGGTAAACACAGTAATTAAAATAGGGACCACTTTCGGTACACCTTTTACATAACAATAATGAAAAATAAAAGATAACCCTTGAATGGTCATAACAAATGTAAGTAAAGGAAACAGATTTATTAGTACAGTGTAGATAAATGAAGTTTCAGGTACTCCAATTAAAACAAGAATCGATACAATTAAATAATACCATAAAAACGACTTTGGAAATGTCCACTCTTTGAACGGTGGAAGAGATGGAACCTTTGGATAAAATCGTTTCACAATGATTCTTGAAAATAGTTGTGTTAGTAAAGCTGTCGTTACTCCCATTAATATAATTAATAATGGACCTAATTGACCAAGCATATCGATTAAATCTTGGAATGCTTCTAATTGTTCTCCAGGGTCTTGGCCAATACCTGCTAACATGCTTTCGGCAGTTTCGATCGATTGACGCATTAATTCTTGAGTCGTATGTAATGGATGTATTCCTAACAAGGCAATACTCATAATGAAAAGGACGATAATACTAACAATATACGTTAAACTGCCGCCTAGTAACACTGCTAATCCAGACTTATTTCTTCGGTACAATTCACCTACTACTAAACCACCTAAACCAAACAATAACGGAATAGGAAGCCCAGGTAATCCAGCTATAATAAATGTTATAAATAACGTTACTGTCCAAAATAAAATACCCGGTTTTAAACCATGTCGAAGGACATAAATGATAAATGGAACAGGCATAAACCAAATTAACACCATGGAAACAAACGGAATAAAAATGGTTGCTATAACACCAATCCCGAACAGAGCTGCTAGTAATGCTCCTTCTGTTAAGGCTTTTGTTTTCTTCACATTTTCACCTCTCTTTTCATCTCATCTATTTTACCTTAGTTTCGATTAAAGATAAAGAAAGTGAAAGATCGTTTTATTCTAATGAGATATAAAAATGGTTTGTTTGTCCATTTATTATCTCTCCTATATCTGTGAGCGAAGCACTGTAACTATTTCCTGTTTCAAGATATACAGTAATTAAATCAGGTGTTTTGTCCCAATAAGGTAAAATAAATTCCATTCCTATTCACCTCAATCATCAACAATAGGCTTTTATACAACCAAAGAATAAGAAAAGGCACGACAGAGAGTGATCTCTATCATGCCTTTTAAGTTAATTAGTTAACTTCATTAACGTACGGTAATAAAGCGATTTGACGAGCACGCTTGATTGCAGTAGTTAATTGACGTTGGTATTTTGCAGAAGTACCAGTTACACGACGAGGTAAGATTTTACCACGCTCAGAGATGAACTTCTTCAAAAGATCTGTATCTTTGTAATCGATTTTCTCGATTTTATTTACTGTAAAGTAACAAACTTTACGGCGTTTTGGTCCACGTCCTCTACGAGCCATTGTAATTCCTCCTTCTTTTTAAATTTTTATATATACTATCCCATTTTGTCTAGTCATCGGGAGTTTCGTTTACGATTAGAATGGAAGATCATCGTCAGAAATGTCGATGTTGCTGCCATCTGATGCAAACGGATCCTCGTCCAATCGAGATTGGTTACGATTAGGATTCTGTTGACCGTATCCTCCTTGGCCAGTTGGTGCTGGTCCACGGCTATAAAAGTCGTTTCCGCCTTGAGAACCGCCGCCGCCACCACCGCCTGAACCTTTTGGCTCAAGAAATTGTACGCTATCAGCTACAACTTCTGTCACATAAACTCGGCGACCTTCATTATTATCATAGCTACGTGTCTGAATACGGCCTTCTACACCAGCAAGGCTACCTTTTTTCAAGTAGTTGGCTACATTTTCAGCAGGCTTTCTCCAGATGATACAGTTAATAAAGTCAGCTTCTCGATCACCTTGCTGGTTCGAAAACGGTCGATTTACAGCAAGAGTAAAGTTGGCTACTGCTACACCATTTGGAGTATAACGTAACTCTGGGTCTTTTGTTAGACGTCCGACAAGGACGACACGGTTAATCATCAGAACCCCTCCCAATATTTCACTTCTTCTAGTAAAAGTTCAAAGTCTCCTCATGAACTTTTATTTTATTGTTCGTCTATTATTGTTCGTCTTTAACGATTAGTAAACGAATGATGTTCTCGTTGATCTTAACAAGACGGTTGAATTCAGCAATTGCTTCTGGATTAGCCATTACGTTAATTAAAACATAATAACCTTCGCGGAAGTCATTGATTTCGTAAGCTAAACGACGCTTACCTTTTTCTTCAACCTTCTCGATCTCAGCACCATTAGTAGTTAATACACCATTGAAACGCTCAACAAGCTCCTTTGTAGCAGCTTCATCAAGGTTTGGCGCAATAATGTACATGATTTCGTATTTACGCATTCCTCGTCACCTCCTTTTGGTCTAACGGCTCCATCTTTGTGGAGCAAGGAGCAAAAAACTAATGTCATTTACTCACATTGAATCATTATACCAGAGTAGCTTGTACTATACAAGCTTTTAAGCGGATATTCAAAAAGTCCGGGAAAAATAGCTGTCGTTAGATGAACTTCGACTAAGAGCCCTCACGTCCTGTGAGAACGTCGAAGTCACCACATCCTGTGGTAGCTCGTCAGCTTGCTCCTACGCTCCTCACGTATTAACTACATACGCTGTGGTGCTCGGAGGCTACGCTTTCTCGATCTTCTCGGCCCTTTTTGTCCTCCTTTTTGAATACTTACTTTATAAAATTAAACATTAAAACGGAAATGAATGACATCGCCATCTTCGACAATATACTCTTTTCCTTCTAAACGAACTTTCCCTTTTTCCTTAGCTACTGTCATAGAACCCGCTTCAACAAGGTCATTGTAAGCAACTATTTCGGCACGAATAAATCCACGTTCAAAGTCTGAATGAATCACTCCAGCTGCTTGTGGTGCTTTCATTCCTTGTTTAATCGTCCATGCACGAACTTCTTGAACTCCAGCTGTGAAGTAGGTACGAAGGCCAAGAAGGTGATATGATGCACGAATTAACTGATCTAAACCAGATTCCTCAATGCCTAACTCTTCTAGGAACATCGCTTTTTCATCACCGTCTAGCTCAGCTATTTCCGATTCGATTTTTGCACAAACTACAATTACTTGTGAGTTTTCATTAGCAGCAAACTCTTTTACCATTTTGACATACTCGTTATCGCCACCAAGTAAATCTTCTTCACTTACATTAGCAACATATAATACAGGCTTCATCGTTAATAAATGAAGTCCATAAACTACCTTTTCTTCAGCTTCTGTAAGCTCTACAGATCGAGCTGGCTTTTCATTTTCAAATGCTTCTTTCAGCTTTACTAGTGCCTCATGCTCTAACATCGCTTCTTTATCTTTTTGTCTCGCCATTTTACCTACGCGATCAATTCGTTTATCAACTGATTCTAAATCTGCTAAAATCAATTCTAAATTGATGACTTCAATATCATTAATAGGGTTTACTCGTCCTGCTACGTGAGTTATGTTCTCATCTTCAAAGCAACGGACAACGTGACAAATCGCATCAACTTGACGAATATGAGATAAAAATTTATTTCCTAACCCTTCACCTTTACTTGCTCCTTCAACAATCCCTGCAATATCTGTAAATTCAAACGTTGTTGCGACTGTCTTCTTTGGTTGGACAAGCTCTGTTAATCGGTCAAGACGAACATCTGGTACTTCAACCATTCCAACATTGGGATCAATCGTACAGAAAGGGTAATTCGCTGATTCTGCTCCTGCTTGTGTTATTGCATTAAATAGTGTTGATTTACCAACATTCGGTAAACCGACAATACCAGCTGTTAAAGCCATCGGTCATCACTTCCTTTAGATTTTAGAAAAACACGACTTATCGCCAGTGATGGCAAAAGCGATGTCTTTTCTTATACTTTACTCCACTATTAAGGTAGTCTTAATAAAGTGAAAAAATTGCATATTTTCGCCATTATTTTTACATCTTATACCCTTCACAATTATAGAGATAGTTCCATAAAAAAACAAGAAGCTGACAATTGGCAGCCCCTCGTGTGTAGACAATTACGAAATCATTGTCGGTCTCATCAAGCAAGAGTTCTACAATTTACAGATCGTCAACTTCCTGTCCTCTAATCATTGTTGGCCTTTTTCAATGATCTTTTTTAGTTTTCGGGTGAATTCTTTCCGCGGTAACATGACACTATGGTTACAACCTTGGCATTTTATACGGATATCCATTCCCATGCGAATGATTTTCCAACGATTTTCTCCACATGGATGTGCTTTCTTCATCTCTACAACATCATTGATTTCAAACTGTTTTTCGCTCATGAATCGACTCCTCCTAAGAGACGTTCGTCCATTTTTACGTTATTATACACTACTTTAATGGAAAGAAGGAATAATGTTTGTTAATTATTTGCTAAATGTTCCTTTTCTTAAAATAGGATAAAGGAGGATCGATGCTAAAACATATAAATTTAATATTCCATACAAAGGATATAAAATTGAAATAAGGGTTGAGAAGCCAAACGTCGTAAGTGGAACCATTGTCATTAAGAGTAGTAGTGCAAGAAGCCAAATCGGTAAATTTACATACTCTCTAAACCTTGATACTAATCCAAAAACGCCTGCAGCAGCTGTTGTATAAATAGCAATCCATAGTAACCCTGACATCAGTAACACCATGAAATAAGGATAATGCTTTAGAATAGCAAAAAGCGGAATTTCGTAAAGGATGATTTCTCCAGCTACCTGAAGCAACGACTCATTATATAAAAATGAGATACTTCCTAGTATCACCCCACTGCCAATACTAGCAATCCAAATTTCTCCCTCATGTTTAATTTCTCTTCCGATCGCTGACAAAACCGCAATAAGAGGTAATATGTTTAAAGCCGTAAACGTTAATGCTGCTGGCCAATTTCTTTGTTCACTGAGTGACATTTCAATTGGGAAGCCTTTCATATATTGAAAAGCAAATAATACCGTTAATAAACAAATGATTAAGATTGGAATAACAAATGCATTCATTGAAGTCATTCCTTTTGTATCCCAGACGAACAGTAAAATTAACAAACCACAAATAATACCAATTCCAAACCAATACGGTAAATGAATGACTTCTAATGTAGCTCCCCCACCTGCAAGCATAATAACCGTTGTAGAAAACAAATAAAGGACAATCATTACATCATATACTTTAGTAAACTGTTTTCCCATCAGCGTTTGTAATACTGGAATGTAGTGTGAAGATTGAGACTTGTAGCTAATCTTTAAAATAACCGTACAGCTCACAATAAACAAAATGGCAAATAATATAATTGCTAGTCCACTTTCACTCCCAAAAAATTCCCATAGTTCTCTTCCTGAAGCATATCCTGCTCCTATCATTGTTCCAATAATTAAAAATAACCATTTTAATCCATTCGTTACCAATGCAATGTCTCTCCTTCCAATGCTTGTACTTTTAACAAAACAGAAAGGATAGTTTCCAAGCCTCTATATCTTTACTACCTTTTCTTCTCTCTTTATGTATAGAAAGGAAAAAATATCCGTATACTGTTACTACTATTGCAAAGGAGAGAGATATATGATTCTTAATCGAAATATTTTCCCTAAAAAAGCTCCTCCTTCTCGTTTTCATATGGATGAGCCGAATGCAAGAAATTCGATTTCAGAGCAACTAGCTGAACTATTAAGCCCACATTCTCATCGTGAGCTTGTCATTGTTTGCATAGGTACAGATCGTTCGACAGGAGATTCTTTAGGACCTTTAATTGGTACGAAGCTATCAGAAAAACGACTATCAAAGTTTACGGTGTACGGAACTCTCGAATACCCTGTCCATGCTGTTAATTTGGAAGAAAAACTAGCAGAAATCGACCAGAATCATAGAAATCCTTATATCATTGGTATCGATGCTTGTCTTGGACGGTTAACGAGTGTCGGCCATATTACTGTTGCAAAGGGACCTGTCAAACCAGGAGCTGCTGTAAATAAGAAGTTACCGGAAGTTGGAAATATTCATATTACCGGTATTGTTAATGTCGGGGGAATGATGGAATACTTTGTCCTTCAAAACACACGACTGCATACCGTAATGAAAATGGCCAATCTTGTTGCTTCTAGCTTACACTTAACTGATCATACTCTCTCAGAACGGACCGAGCAAAAATCAAGTCTACTACAAACATTAAAACCTAGTATTTTTCTCCGAGAACGAAAAGAAACTCATCTGTAATAGATGAGTTTCTTCTATTTACACAAACTTCTTCTCTCAAAGATTGTTTCTATTTGCCTTTGAACCGTTAGCCAAAAAATGAGAAAAATGCAATAATCGAGTTCCAATAATAGACGCAAGTCACTAATATAGCTGTAACTAATATGGAAGGCAGCAAATTAGCGACACGAATTTGAGTTAAACCGAGTATATTTAAGCCAATAGCTATAATCATAATTCCACCCGTCGCTGTCATTTCCACAATAAAAGTATCCATTAACTCACTAGGAATGAAGCGATCGATTTGTGTTGCAAATAAGGCAATTCCTCCTTGATATAGCATAACAGGGATAGCAGAAAATATAACTCCTATACCTAGAGCGGAAGTAAAAATTATTGCAGAAAAGCCATCGAGCATTGCCTTTGTATATAAAACAGAATGATCCCCGCGTAGCCCACTATCTAATGCGCCGATGATGGCCATAGCTCCTACTACATAGATTAAAGTTGTGGTAACAAACCCTTTGGCTATTCCTCCATTTTCTTTGGCCCCTACTTTATTTTCTAACCACTTACCTAAACGATTGAGCTTATCTTCTAAATCCCAGCGTTCTCCGAGTAGTCCCCCTACAACTAAACTTCCAATAACAATTAAAAACTGATCACTTTTTAGTCCCATACCAACTCCTAAAACAATAACAGCTAATGATATAGCTTGCATGACAGTTGATTTAACCTTCTCTGGAATATTTTTAATTAGTGATCCTAGAAGTGCTCCAAATATAATTGCCAAACCATTGACGATTGTTCCTAATAAAACCATCGTTTCTCCACCCTCTATTTTTGTTCTTTCTTATCTTTTTAGCGCTGTTAACGAGTATTTTTTAACATAGCTATCTTTTTAAAAGAACGATTTTATCTCTTTAACAGCTTCTATAAATCGATCAATTTCTTCTATTGTGTTATAAAGCCCAAAACTAACACGAATTGCCCCTACTTCACCAGTACCCATTAATGAATGAGCAAGTGGTGAACAATGCAACCCAGAACGGACCCCAATTTGATAATGTTGATCAAGGATCATTGCTACTTCATGAACATCAATGCCCTCAATGGTAAATGAAATAACAGCTAACCTTGGAGTACTTACCTCCGGACCTATAATACGGATACCTTCAATTTTAGTTAATTTTTCTAAACAATAGGTCGTTAGTTTTGCTTCATGTTCGTATATATGTTCAAGTCCAACTGAATTAATTTCCTCTACTCCAGCTAAAAGCCCTGCAATTCCAGGAGTGTTTAACGTTCCGCTTTCATAACGCTCAGGTCTTTTTAGTGGTTGACCAATTTCTTCAGAATGGCTTCCTGTTCCACCGTAAATTAGTGGAAGTAAGTTGACATGATCTCTAATAATAAGGACCCCTGTCCCTTGAGGTCCCATTAATCCTTTATGGCCTGGAAATGCTAACAAATCGATATTCATTTCTTTCATATCGATTGGAAGTACACCTGCTGTTTGCGAAGCGTCAACAATAAATAAAAGATTTCGTTCACTTGCTATTTTTCCAAATTCTTTAATTGGCAGTATAGTTCCAGTCACATTTGAGCCATGACTAACCACTATCGCTTTTGTTCTATTGTTGATATTATTTTCCAATAATTCTAACATTGAACTATCACTTCCATCTAACTGTAAATAGGAAGTAACAATTCCTTTCGTTTCTTTAAGCATCTCTAACGGACGTCGAACCGAGTTATGCTCAAAACTAGTCGAGATCACGTGGTCCCCTTCTTCAAATGAAACACCTTGAATGGCCTGATTTAAAGCTTGTGTTGCATTTAAGTAAAAACAGACATTCGCTGGATTTCTCTCTCCAAACATAGCCGCTAATTTCTTTCGGGCCGTAAAAATAACATCATTGGCACGTACGGCTAATGAATGCCCTCCCCTTCCTGGATTCGCACCATAGTCGGTAATAGCCTCTAAAACAGCTTGTCCGACTTTATCCGGTTTTGGAAAAGATGAGGCTGCCTGATCAAAATAAATATAATTCATAATTTTCACCTACTTACTATATACTTTAATAAATATGACGTTCACCTATATGTATTTAGTTATTGTTTTTTCTACCACCTATTACTTACCATATCAGTTTTAAAAAGACAAAGAAAAGCCATCAATAGATGATGACTCTCCCACTATCTATTATTCAGTTTCTCTATCTAATAAAACTAATATCCGTTCTAAATCGTCTTCTGAGAAAAAATCAATTTCGATTTTTCCTTTTCGCTTGCCTTTTTTTATTGTTACCGATGTACCAAAGAAATTTCGAAGTGATTCTTCTTTTGACTTTAAGAATGGTGACTTTGTGTCTTTTTCCTTCTTTGTTTCACGTGAAACATTTTCGTTAATTCTTTGGACGAGCTTTTCTAACTCACGTACACTTAACTTTTCCTGCAATACTTTTTCTAAAAGCCGTGATAGTGTGCTTTTATCTTTTAACCCTAACAAGGCACGACCATGTCCCATTGACAATTTTCCGTCTTGAATGAATTGTTGTACGACATTTGGCAGTTGTAGGAGACGAAGGTGATTAGCTACATGCGGACGACTTTTACCTAATCGAATCGCTAACTGCTCTTGTGTCACTTGCATATGTTGCATTAACTTCTCATAAGCAATCGCTTCTTCAATTGGATTTAAATCCTCCCGCTGTAAATTTTCAATAAGAGCTATCTCCATCATCTTCTCTTCTGATAATTCTCTTATAACGACTGGCACCGTCTCAAGTCCTACTTCCATCGCAGCACGATATCGTCTTTCACCGACAACAATTTCATATCCTTTTATGCTTTTTCTAGCAATTAGCGGTTGAAGGATCCCGTGATTTTGGATCGATTCTTTCAATTCGTCAATTGATTTTTGTGAAAAGGTTTTACGTGGCTGATATGGATTCGGCCGTAAATCTCTTACCTTTATTTCTTGAACCTTTTCTTCTTTTTCATTAGCTGCTTCGGGAAAAAAAGCTTGAAGCCCCTTACCTAACCCTTTGGCCATCAGCTACCACTTCCTTTGCTAATTCTAAATAGACTTCGGCACCTCTCGATTTTGGATCGTATATAATGATAGGTTGTCCATGACTAGGTGCCTCCCCAAGTCGAACATTTCGTGGGATAATCGTTTGAAAAACTTTCTCACGGAAGTATTTTTTTACTTCATCAATGACTTGGATTCCAAGATTTGTTCTAGCGTCTAACATCGTTAATAAGACACCTTCTATTTCTAATTCTGTATTTAAATGTTTTTGAACGAGTCTTACTGTATTTAATAATTGACTTAATCCTTCTAACGCATAATACTCACATTGAACTGGGATTAGTACAGAGTCAGCTGCAGTTAATGCATTTATTGTTAATAAGCCAAGTGATGGTGGACAATCAATGATCATATAATCGTATTCCGCAGCTACTGCGTTTAAAGCTCGCTTTAAACGGACTTCCCTGGAAATCGTTGGAACTAGTTCAATTTCTGCACCAGATAACTGTATGGTTGAAGGAATAATATGTAGGTTTTCTACATTGGTTACTTTAATCACTTCATTAGCAGGAACATCTTCAACTAAAATATCGTAAACACATTGATCGACATCTCCTTTTTCTACCCCGGCACCACTCGTAGCATTACCTTGAGGATCGATGTCTACAAGTAAAACTTTCTTCCCGATATATGCTAAACATGCGCTTAAATTCACGGCCGTTGTGGTTTTTCCAACCCCACCTTTCTGGTTGGCCACCGCAATGATCTTCCCCATCCTGACACCTTCTTTCTTCTCTAAAACACCTTACATATTTTATTTTATCATGAAATGTTTTTATTGTTTTCTTTAATTTAAAATTTTTACTTTTTTCCTTCAATTCTCCTATATGGTAGAAAGGCGGAAGCACCCGTTCAGCGGCGTAAAGACTGGAGCTCGCCCGTATGAGATATAGGAAACACAGTGAGTACTAACGAGCTGATGTTGACTTATCGTAAGGAGGGGACGCGAAGTCTACTAGACGCTGGGTGCTGCAGCTAGACATAGAAAAGCGGAAGGCGTCTGCTTATTGGCGACAAGTGCTGGAGAGCCAGCAATAAGTGACCTGCTTTTTGGTCACATTTGATGGATCGAAGCGATCTCGAGCCAATGACGCCTGCAGCTGGACATGAAAGGCGGAAGCACTCGTTCAGCGGCGTAAAGACTGGAGCTCGCCCGTATGAAATATAGGAAACACAGTGAGTGCTAACGAGCTGATGTTGACTTATCGTAAGGAGGGGACGCGAAGTCTACTAGACGCTGGGTGCTGCAGCTAGACATAGGAAAGCGGAAGGCGTCTGCTTATTGGCGACAAGCGCTGGAGAGCCAGCAATAAGTGACCTGCTTTTTGGTCACTTTTGATGGATCGAAGCGACCTCGAGCCAATGACTCCTGCAGCTGGACATCCTTCTAATCTAAAAAAATAACCTATCATTGAGATAGATTATTTCTTAGGGATCCGTATCGTAAATTGGTAGAATTCATCATTTTCTTCTTCTGCTGTATCGACGTCTAATCCTGTTTTCATAACCATATCCACAGATTGGCGAATTGTATTCATCGCAATTCGCATGTCTTTTGAATACAATTTATGTTTCGGCTTTTTCTTCTTAGGATTTTCGCTAGCTTCTAATTTTGCTTTAACCCGTTCTTCCGTTTGCTTAACATTCAAGCCTTTTTCAATAATCTCTTCTAAAATCTGTTCTTGCCACTCCGCATTTTTTAATGAGATTAATGCTCTTGCGTGACGCTCTGTTATATTTCTCTCTAAAATTGCATCTTGAACAGACTGCGGTAAATGAAGCAGTCGTAATTTATTTGCAATCGTAGATTGTCCTTTTCCTAATCTTTGTGCTAGGCTTTCTTGCGTTAGTCCGTGTAACTCAAGTAGCTTTGCATAGGCAATAGCTTCTTCAATAGCTGTTAAACCTTCACGTTGTAGATTTTCGATTAACGCAACAGACGCTGTTTGTGAATCATTGAATTCTTTAATAATAGCTGGGATCTTCTCCCACCCTAGACTCGTGACCGCTCTCCAACGTCGTTCTCCAGCAATTAATTCATATTGCCCTTCTCGTTTTCTAACGACAATGGGTTGAATGACACCATGTGTTTTAATTGTTTGCGCTAATTCCTCAATTCTCTCATTATCAAAAACAGTACGTGGTTGGAACCGATTTGGAACAATTTCATGAATAGGAATTTGTTTTACTTCTTCTCTTTCCTCATTTGCTTCATTTTCTTTTTTTTCACCTGTTTCCACTTCTTCTTCATTTCTCTCTCCGAAGCCGAATAGGCGTGAAAACGGCTGTTTCATCGCCTTACACCACCTTCTGAATAATACCGTCTATTATAGTATTTATTTCGATAAGATCATACAATATTCCTGCTTATATCTATAAGTCTTTTATATCTTGGTTTTAAGCTTCACGTCAAGTATTTCTTGCTAGATTAATTGTTTCACGTGAAACAATTTATTTCAGTCTATGAAAATACCTTATAAAGCAGTAGTATTATATATTCGTTTGTAAAATATTACCATTTGAATTTCTAGGTCGATCGTCTTACAAAAATATCAATTGTAGCTTGTTAAAAATTCGCACGAATATCGAATCAACTTTTCTACATTCATTATAACATTTCTATTAGATTGAACTAGTCATGTATCTAAAAAGAAAAGAGCTGTGCCATTTTTTCTTTTTCTTCCCACAGCTCTTCGCTTCTCTTTTGACCTTGCTTATACTAACGGTTGTTTATTAGGTGTGCCTGGCTTTCTTGGATACTTATTTGGTGTTGTTTTTATTTTTTCTACTATTATTATATGGCGTTCACTTTCCTCGATGGGCAGAATGAAACGCTCATCTTTCACTAGCTTTCCGCCAAGTAATGAGATTGCTTTTTTTCCCTCTTGCAACTCATCACTTGCTCCTGCACCTTTCATTGCAATAAATGTCCCATTCACCTTGACTAAAGGAAGACAAAGTTCTGAAAGTACAGGCATTCTTGCTACTGCTCTCGCCATTACAATATCGTACTTTTCACGATGCTCTTTATTTTTTCCAAATAATTCAGCGCGGTCGTGGAAAAAAGACACATTATCTAAGTTCAGCGTATCGGCTAA
Source organism: Alkalihalobacterium sp. APHAB7 (assembly GCF_048323755.1). NCBI lineage: Bacteria > Bacillati > Bacillota > Bacilli > Caryophanales > Bacillaceae > Alkalihalobacterium > Alkalihalobacterium sp. APHAB7. The sequence continues at coordinate 17,782 of NZ_JBLWFS010000001.1, read as the reverse complement.
GTGATTTAAAAACCCAATGCGCTTATTTAATGAATCAACAATGCTCACATGAAGATGCGGGAAGCAGATTTTTAATGGAATGCTAGGAAATCCTGCCCCTGCTCCAACATCAATGATTTTAAATGGTTTCGAAAAGTCAAAATAAAAAGCTGCAGAAATCGAATCAAAAAAGTGCTTTAAGTACACTTCATTCTCTTCTGTTATTGCCGTCAAGTTCATTTTTTCATTCCACTCGACTAATGTGTGGAAATACTGATCAAATTGTTCAAGTTGTGCCGGCGAAAGAGAAATTCCCTTCTCCTCTAACATGTGCTGAAATTGTTCTTTACTCATAGGTCCTCCAAAATACAATTAGGATGGTTTTACTTTTGCTAATTTTCCTTGCTCTAAGTAAACAAGCAAGATGGAAATATCAGCTGGATTAACACCTGATACACGTGAAGCTTGACCGACGGATAACGGACGAACTTGACTTAACTTTTGCTTCGCTTCTGTCGCCAACCCTGAAATGGCATGATAATCGAGATTTTCCGGGATTTTTTTATCTTCCATTTTCAATGCTCGCTCTACTTGTTGTAATTGTTTTTGGATATAGCCTTCATATTTCACTTGAATTTCAACTTGTTCTGCTACATCGTCAGATATCTCTTTATCTGCAGGGACCATCTTTTCAATTAGTGAATATTTAATTTCAGGTCTTTTTAATAAGTGCACTGCACGGACGGCCTCATGTAATGGAGATGACTGTGCATCGACTAATAATGCTTGAACATCTTCATTTGGCTTAATCATCACTTCTTCTAATCTCTGTTTTTCTTCTTCGATAAGTTGCCTTTTTTCTTTAAATCGTTCGTATCGCTCTTCTCGAATTAATCCAATGTCATAGCCAATTTCCGTAAGTCTTAAATCAGCATTGTCATGGCGCAGCAGTAAGCGGTGCTCTGCACGTGAAGTCAGTAAACGGTATGGCTCATTTGTACCTTTTGTTACTAAGTCATCAATTAACACACCGATGTAAGCTTGTGAGCGATCGAGAATCAACCCATCTTTTCCCTGGGAATATCTCGCCCCATTAATTCCTGCAATTAGACCTTGACCTGCAGCCTCTTCATATCCGGATGTTCCATTGATTTGACCAGCTGTAAATAACCCCGATATTTTTTTCGTTTCAAGGGTTGGCCATAATTGAGTCGGAACAATTGCATCATACTCGATTGCATATCCAGGGCGCATCATTCTTACGTTTTCAAGTCCAGGGATCGTTTTTAGCATCTTCAACTGAATTTCTTCTGGTAAGCTCGTTGAAAATCCTTGTACATATACTTCCTTTGTGTTTTTTCCTTCAGGTTCTAAGAAGATTTGATGACGTGGTTTATCATTAAATCGCACCACTTTATCCTCAATGGACGGGCAATATCTAGGTCCTGTTCCTTCAATGACACCTGAATACATAGGTGAACGATGTAAGTTATCATTAATAATATGATGTGTTTCTTCGCTCGTATATGTTAACCAACATGGTAGTTGATCGGTAATGTATTTTGTTGTTTCATATGAGAAAGCTCGTGGAACATCATCACCTGGTTGAATTTCTGTTTTGGAATAATCAATCGTACTGCTATTCACACGAGGCGGTGTTCCTGTTTTAAAGCGAACCATTTCAAACCCTAATTCTTGAAGGTGATACGAGAGCTTTACAGATGGCTGCATGTTATTTGGACCACTTTCGTAGGCTAAATCACCAAGAATGATTTTCCCTCTTAAGTAGGTTCCCGTTGTAATAATTACTGCTTTTGAACGGTACTCTGCACCTGTATTTGTAATAACACCTTTACATACTCCATCTTCTACAATTAAGCGGTCGACCATGCCTTGACGAAGTAATAAGTTTTCTTCTTCTTCGATAGTATTTTTTAACTCATGCTGATACATAAACTTATCAGCTTGTGCTCGTAATGCACGAACTGCAGGACCTTTTCCTGTGTTCAGCATGCGCATTTGAATATGGGTCTTATCAATGTTTCGTCCCATTTCACCACCTAAGGCATCAATTTCACGGACGACAATTCCCTTGGCTGGTCCTCCTACTGAAGGGTTACACGGCATATACGCAACTGCATCTAAATTTAAAGTTAACATTAACGTCTGAGCTCCCATTCGAGCGGCTGCAAGTCCGGCTTCACAGCCCGCATGGCCTGCACCAATTACGATAACGTCAAATTCACCACCTTGATACTGCATGTGGTTTTCAGCTCCTTTTACTTATTTACCTAGACAAAATTGAGAAAACAGTTGATCAATTAAGCTTTCGTGAACACTATCACCAATAATTTCACCTAGTAATTCCCACGTTCTAGTAATATCTATTTGTACCATATCTACCGGCATTCCATTTTCAATGGCATGAATGGCTTCTTGAACTGATTTTTTAGCTTGGGTAAGAAGAGCAATATGTCTTGAATTTGAAACATAGGTTACATCTTCTCCTTCAATACCTGCTACAAAAAACAGCTCTTTAATTGCTTCCTCTAGCTCATCGACACCTTCGTCTCGCAGTAAGGATGTCGTTACAATCGATCGGTCTTTTGCGAGTTCTTTCACACGGCCTAGATCAATTTTTTGTTCTAAATCTGTTTTATTAACGATAATAATGGCGTCCATATTATCTATAGCTTCCATTAAAGCTTCGTCTTCTTTTGATAATTCTTCACTATAATTAAGTACTAATAAAATTAGTTGGGCTGCTTTTAATGCTTGTCTAGACCTCTCAACACCAATTTTTTCTACAATATCTTCAGTTTCACGTATTCCTGCCGTATCAATTAACCGTAAAGGAACACCTCTTACATTAACATATTCTTCAATGACATCTCTTGTCGTACCTGGAATATCAGTAACAATCGCTTTGTTTTCATGAACTAAGCTGTTTAATAATGAAGATTTACCTACGTTTGGGCGTCCTATAATCGCGGTAGCTAAACCTTCTCTTAAGATTTTCCCTTGTGCAGCTGTTTCTAATAACTTTTCTATTTCCCGGTACACAAATTGAGCTTTTTCAAGTAGAAGATTGTTTGTCATTTCTTCAGCATCATACTCTGGATAATCAATATTAACTTCAACGTGTGCTACCGTTTCTAATAATGCTTGTCGTAATGTTCTAATCTTCTTTGAAAGCCGACCATCTAACTGGCCTAAAGCAACATTCATAGCACGGTCAGTTTTGGCCCGTATCAAGTCAATAACACCTTCTGCCTGAGACAAGTCAATTCTTCCATTTAAAAAAGCTCGCTTAGTAAATTCACCCGGTTCCGCTAGTCGGGCACCTTCATTTAACACGAGTTGCAGTACACGATTAACTGACACTAATCCACCGTGGCAATTTATTTCTACAATATTTTCACGGGTAAAGGTTCTTGGACCTCTTAAAACAGACACCATGACTTCCTCTACTTTATTTTCCGTTTGAGGATCAATAATATATCCATATTGGATTGTATGACTTTCTACTTCTCCTAGCCGTTGTTTTCCTTTATATACTTTGTCTGCAATTTGTATCGCATCGTCACCAGAAAGTCTCACGATTGCAATCGCTCCCTCTCCCATTGGCGTCGATATTGCAGCAATTGTATCGAACTCCATTGTGTCACCTCAATTCTGACGTTCGTTTTTATAATAAAATAACTTTCATTATATATTCGTTCGAACATACTTCCCTAAAAAAATAGAATACCACATATTCCCGTCCAAAAAAAGATATCAACAACCTTCATTATATTTTAACCTATATTGTCAGAAGAAAAACTATCCACATGTGGATAGTTTATTTCCATCACTCGACGATTGACGAGCCTTTAGCCGAAGGTAGAGCGTAGTTGCACTATACTTCGTTCCTAAAATTGTCCACTATATCAATGAACTTCTTTGCTGGTAATTTATGCTTTCCTTAACGTAAAAAAGAAGCTGCACACCTCAACTTTGAGATGCACAGCCACTTTATAGATAACGAACTCTTATTAATTTATTTCGGGTTGATTACAATATATCGTTTCGGCTCTTGCCCTTCAGAATATGTTGCGATCCCCTTACTATTTTGAAGTACAGTGTGAATGATTTTACGTTCATGAGCTTGCATAGGCTCTAATTTGACCGTTTTTTTCGTTTGGATTGCCTTTTTTGCTAGTCGTTCGGCTAACTGCTCTAACGACTGCTTTCTGCGCTCCCGGTAGTTTTCTGCATCTAAACGAATACGTAAAAAGCCATCAGAATTGCGATTAGCCACTAAATTCACTAAATATTGAAGCGAATCCAACGTTTGTCCTCTTCTTCCAATCAGTGTACCGATATGCTCACCTTGTAAATCAAAAATAGTTTCTCTATTTTCTGCCTTTACAACAATATCAACTTCAACCCCCATTTTTACAAATAAGACGTTGAGAAACTCCATAGCTTCTTGTACGGAATCGGGTTTTAATTCAACTTCAACCACTGCAGGTTTTCCACCGAAAAGTCCAAAAAATCCTTTTTGAGGTTCCTCTACCACTTGAACCTCTACTTCTTCTCTCGTTGTATTTAGTTCTACTAATGCTTTTTCAATCGCTTCTTCAATCGTTTTTCCAGATGCAGTCACTTTTTTCACTTTTTCTTTCCTCCTGCACTTGCTGGTTCATCTTCTTTTTTTCCTACATTAGGACCTGTAATAAAGTAGGTTTGTATAATCATAAATAAGTTACCTACTACCCAGTACAATGTTAACGCTGCTGGGAAAAACATCGCAAAGACGAAAATCATGATTGGCATCATGTAAAGTAAGATTTTCATTTGCGGATTGTCCGTTACCATCATCATTTTTTGCTGGATAAACGTCGTAATACCAGCAATCAACGGAAGTAAAATTGGATCAGGAACATCAAGATAGAACCACAAGAATTGCTGATGGCCAATTTCTTCAGTACGCATTATTGCATGATAAAATGCAAGTAATATTGGCATTTGAATAAATAAAGGTAAACATCCCGCTAAAGGATTAACTCCTTTTTCCTGGAACATTTTCATCGTTTCTTGTTGAAGCTTTTGCTGTGTTTTTTGATCTTTTGCACTATATTTTTCACGTAGTTTTTGCATTTCTGGCTGTATCGCTTGCATCGCCTTTGCACTCTTAGTTTGTTTTATCATTAATGGTAGAAGTACTGTTCGTATTAAGATAGTTACTGTTATAATAGCCAAACCAAAACTATCATTAAAAAAGTCTGCAAAATAGATGATTAACCAAGATAATGGATATACAAGGTAGCGATCCCAAACACCAGTACTTTCAGCGTTGATTGGTTCTTCTAGGTTAAAACACCCTGTAAGAAGCACAAGCATACTGATAAGCAACAAGGTTAAACCAAGCTTTCTTGACACCTATATTTCCTCCTTGTCATTCACCAAATCTACTTTTATTTTTACGGTTAGGCACCGCCTGTTTTTCACTATGTATACGATCTTTTAAAAATACCCCAGCTTTTTTAGAAACATGGACTAAACTTTTTTCCATCTCAAAAAAATCCATATCTGCTGTCGGTTTTCTCGCAATAACCACATAGTCCTTATCTTGCATTAACTGATCTTCATACTGGTTGAACCATTCACGTATGACTCTTTTTATTCGGTTACGCATTACCGCGTTACCAATTCGTTTACTAACCGATAAGCCGATTCGAAAATGAGTTTGTCCTTCTTTATGAAGTGCATACAAGACAAATTGACGGTTAGCAACGGATTTTCCTTTATTAAATACTATAGAGAACTCTTCATTTTTCTTAATTCGAAAAGCTTTCTTCATCCGTTACCCCCAACGATCCTAATTATGATTAATTATTCTACTACTGATAGAACAATATCTTAACGTCTTTTTTAGTGAAAAAGACCACTGAAGATTCCAGTGGCCTATGCAGATAATACTTTTCTTCCTTTACGACGACGACGAGCTAAAACTTTACGACCGCTTGGTGTGCTCATACGTGCACGGAAGCCGTGAACTTTCTTACGTTTTCGGTTATTTGGTTGAAACGTTGGTTTTCCCATCTATAACACCTCCCTGAGGATATACTCAACATAGACATTCTTGTAAATTATAAGGAACGAACCGACCAATTGTCAAGTATACCTTTTGATTTGTCTTGTTGTTAAATCTTTCATAATGACTCTTTTCTTATAAAGATTGCTGCTATTAGCTCTTGAACCGTTAGCCAAGCGAATGCTTTGCTCTTCACGTACAACATGAAGATCTTGAAAATAAAATAGCCTTCATAATAGAAAGCTTAATGATTTTAGAATAACCATCTTCTTCGATCAATAGACAAAACCTCGGAAGTATTCCCACCTTTCGACTGTGGATAACATTTATCGACAGCATCTGACTTTTCCTCAAGATTATCTACAACATATACACACCATCTAGTATTGTGGACAAAAACTAAACACAAGGGATAGTATTCTGTGGATAAATCAATAAAAGCGTTGCAACACCTATCATTTTTTGCTATTATATATTTGTTTTCACCCGTGGATAGTTTCCTTTCATATTCTTTTTATCCACAACCTGTGCATAAACCTGTGGACAGTTATAAAAGACTGTTTGTAAGCTTGTCCACACATTGTTTATAATTTATATTACGACGCTTTTCTACTATATTATACATTTCTCCACATATTGTGTGTATTGCATACTTATACATTTATAAAAAATTGCATTATACAATCATTGTACAGAAAGGTAGAAGAAAGCTACTATCCTATAAAAACTTGGATATAAGCCAAGTTTTTATTTAATTATTTTTTAGTACGGAATATTAGAATCCCTAAGAAAAGGAGGGAGCAATAATTGGAAAACATAAACGACTTATGGGACCGAGCTCTTGCTGCAATGGAAGTAAAAGTAAGTAAACCGAGCTTTGAAACTTGGTTGAAAGCTACAAAAGCAAACAACATTGAAAGTGATACGATCATTATTACAGCACCAAATGAGTTTGCAAGAGATTGGTTAGAAAATCGGTATTCAAGTATTATTTCTGAAACGTTAGAAGATATTACTGGTTCTAACTTAAGTGTGAAATTTATTATTCCCAAAAATCAATTAGAGGATGACTTTTTAATTGAACAAGAAGTAAAAAAGTTACCGAAAGATCCGCTTCCAACTAACGGTGACATCCCTAAAAGTATGTTAAATCCAAAATACACATTCGATACTTTTGTTATTGGATCTGGAAATCGTTTTGCTCATGCTGCATCACTTGCCGTTGCTGAAGCTCCAGCAAAAGCTTATAATCCCTTATTTATTTATGGTGGAGTTGGGCTGGGAAAGACACACTTAATGCATGCGATCGGCCACTATGTTATCGATCATAATCCAAATGCAAAAGTAGTTTATTTATCATCAGAGAAATTCACGAATGAGTTTATTAATTCAATCCGTGATAATAAAGCAGTTCATTTTCGTAATAAGTACCGAAATGTGGACGTGCTATTAATAGATGATATTCAGTTTTTAGCTGGAAAAGAACAAACACAAGAAGAATTTTTCCATACATTTAACGCCTTACATGAAGAAAGTAAACAAATAGTAATTTCAAGCGACCGTCCACCTAAAGAAATTCCAACGTTAGAAGACCGGTTACGTTCTCGATTTGAATGGGGTTTAATAACTGATATCACTCCTCCTGATTTAGAAACGAGAATTGCTATTCTAAGAAAGAAAGCGAAAGCTGAGAATTTAGATATTCCAAATGAAGTTATGTTATATATCGCTAACCAAATTGACACGAACATTCGTGAATTAGAAGGTGCTCTCATCCGCGTTGTTGCTTATTCGTCGCTCATCAATCAAGATATGAATGCAGATCTAGCAGCAGATGCACTAAAAGATATTATTCCGAATTCAAAACCGAAAGTGCTGACAATCATTGATATTCAAAAAGTCGTTGGCGAACACTATAGTGTCAAGTTAGATGATTTTAAAGCAAAAAAGCGAACCAAATCGGTCGCATTTCCACGTCAAATTGCCATGTATTTATCTCGAGAAATGACAGATGCTTCTTTACCTAAAATCGGAAGTGAGTTTGGAGGGCGCGACCACACAACGGTCATTCATGCTCACGAAAAGATATCAAAATTGTTAACGACCGATCACGAGTTGCAACAAAAGGTTCAAGAAATCGTCGAACAACTTAGAAATTAAATTTGTGATTTATGTGAATAACTCAACCTAGCCTATGCACACATTATCCACATGTGTATAGGCTTTATCTTTCGGTTATTTCCCACTTATCCACAAATCCACAAGGCCTATTACTATTACTATTACTTTTTTAAATAAAAAATAATTAATTAAAGGTGATTAAAAATGCAATTTGTAATTAATAGAGATCGTTTCGTACATAGTGTCCAACATGTTTCAAAAGCTGTTTCTTCACGAACGACAATTCCCATTCTTACTGGTATTAAAATTGTTGCAACAAAAGAAGGTGTAACATTAACAGGTAGTGATTCTGATATTTCAATTGAGAGCTTTATACCGACAGAAGAAAATGACAAAGTTCTAGTAGAAGTATTAGAAGAAGGAAGTATTGTACTTCAAGCAAAGTATTTTACGGAAATCGTAAAAAAGTTACCAGAAGGTCAAATTGAGGTCTCTGTACAAGATCAGTTTGCGACAACAATACGTTCAGGTTCGGCGGTCTTTAATTTGAACGGACTTGATCCAGAAGAATACCCGCGCTTACCACAAGTAGAAGAACATCATGTTTTTCGTCTGCCGCAAGACTTATTAAAAAACATTATTCGACAAACTGGGTTCGCGGTGTCCACTCAGGAAACACGTCCAGTGTTGACAGGTGTAAACTTGACAGTAGAAAACGAGCAGTTGACCTGTACTGCAACAGATAGTCATCGACTAGCGATGAGAAAAGCGAAGATTGAAACGAATAATAGTGATCTGCATTTTGAAAATGTTGTTATTCCAGGGAAAAGCTTAAGTGAATTAAGTAAAGTTTTAGAGGAGACGGACCAACTAATCGATGTAGTTGTTACTGAAAGCCAAGTTTTGTTTCGTTTAAATAATTTACTGTTTTTCTCGAGATTATTAGATGGGAAGTATCCAGTAACTAAAAATATGATTCCGACACATTCAAAGACGGAATTTAAAATTAAAACAAAACCGTTTTTACAAACGTTAGAGAGAGCATTACTACTTTCAAGAGAAGGGAAAAATAATGTAATTAATTTAAAGACACTTGAAGAAGGTGAAATTGAAATTACATCCATTACGCCTGAAATTGGAAAAGTCACTGAGAAAATTCAAAGTAGTGACTTAAGTGGTGAAGATTTAAGAATTTCATTTAATGGTAAAAATGTTATTGATGCCCTAAAGGTTGTCGACAGTGATGAAATTCATATTGTATTTACAGGGGCTATGAGCCCGTTTGTTGTTCGACCAACAGAACATGATTTAGCACTTCATTTATTTTCACCGGTGCGAACTTACTAATCAGTTACAGCTGCACGCCAATGGCCTGCAGCTTTTTACAAACAAAAGGAAAGGCTTAAAATAAGGGGATTTTACTAAGTTAATGCACAGCTATTGGCGTTCTACTAATAGTTTAGTACAATAGAGATAAGAACTTAATTACCGATGAAAAAAAGGTAACGGATGAATAACAGCAATTGCCGAATAAATTGCTGTTTTATCTTTGTGCTTATAGGACAATCAAACATTTTCTACTTTTTTATAAATTACTGAAAGTGAGGGTTCTCTATGCCAGAAGAAGTAGTAATTAATTCAGAATATATTACTTTAGGTCAACTGCTTAAAGAAATTGGTGTCATTGATACAGGTGGTATGGCTAAATGGTTCTTATCCGAGCATGAAGTTGTTGTGAATAATGAATTAGAAAACCGTCGTGGAAAAAAATTATATCCAAACGATCAAATTACCATTACAACAGTAGGTACTTTTAAGATAGTGAACGGATCATAAGGGGGATCACCCTTGCACATTAAAGAACTCGTGGTAACTAATTACCGCAATTATGAAAAAGTCAGCCTAACATTTGAAGATCAAGTAAACGTAATCCTTGGTGAAAATGCTCAAGGAAAAACGAATTTGATTGAAGCCATCTATGTACTTGCGATGGCCAAATCACATCGAACGGCTCGTGATAAAGAATTGATTCATTGGAACGAAGAGTTTGCAAAGATAGATGGAAAGCTTCAAAGACGGAATGGTCCGTTATCGTTGGAAGTTATTATTTCCTCAAAAGGTAAAAAAGTAAAAATAAATAGTTTAGAACAACGAAAATTAAGTGAATATATTGGTGCAGCAAATGTCGTGATGTTTGCCCCAGAAGACTTAAATTTAGTAAAAGGTGCTCCTCAAGTGAGGAGACGCTTTATCGATATGGAAATTGGTCAAATTAACCCACTTTATCTTTTTCACTTAGGTAAATACCTAAAAATCCTTCAACAACGAAATCACCTGCTGAAAGAACTACAAAAAAATAAAGGCAATAAAGTGATGCTAGATGTGATCACAGCACAGCTCGTCGCAGAAGCCGTTAAGGTGATTGCCAAACGATTTGAGTTTATTGAGTTACTTCAGAATTGGGCAGAAGCTATCCATAAAGAGATTAGTCGAGGAAAAGAGTTGCTAAAAATCCAATATAAACCATCTATTAACGTATCAGAAAAGATGGAATTGTCGAAAATAGAAGAAGAACTCTACAACGGATTTGAAAAAGTAAAGGAAAGAGAAATTCAAAGGGGAACAACTCTTGTTGGGCCACATCGGGATGATATTGGATTCTTAGTGAATGACATGGATGTTCAAACATTCGGTTCTCAAGGACAACAACGAACGACTGCCTTATCGGTAAAGTTAGCAGAGATCGAACTAATCCATTCCAAAGTGGGTGAGTATCCTATTCTTCTACTGGATGATGTTCTTTCAGAATTAGATGATTACCGGCAATCGCACCTACTAAATACAATCCAAGGAAAAGTCCAAACATTTGTTACAACGACAAGCGTAGACGGAATTGATCATCAAACTTTAAAGCAAGCGACGACGTACTTTGTAAATCAAGGTCAGGTTGAGAAAAAGAACTGAGGTGGTCTTTTGTTTATTCATTTAGGTGGAGATACGGTTATTCGCTCCAAAGATGTTGTAGCTATATTAAATAGTGATATGAAAGAGTCATCAGGAATAACAAAAGAGTTTATAAATGCTCATTTAAAAGCAAATTATGTTGTCCAGATTTCAGAAGAAATTATTAAGTCAATTGTAATTACGAAAGAAAAGGTATATTATTCTCCTATTTCTTCTGTGACATTAAAACGAAGATCCCATGTAGTGTCTGAGCTTGAAAGTTATACTGAATAGCTTTTTTAAAAAGATAAGTCGTGTTAGATTATCCTGTTGATATCCGTTGATTTTGGGCTCATCGTATGAAAATAGCCTAAAATTAAATCAACAATACTCTTTAACAGCGCTTAAAGATAAGAAGTATTGGTGATATCTAGCGGAGCGCTGCTGAACGGCCGCTTACGCTTTTCTAAATTGACGACATAAAATTGAACAGTGGTAACCACTGAAAGAAGTGAAGGTGAAGAGATTGACGATTGAACAACATTCATACGACGAAAGTCAAATACAGGTGTTAGAAGGTTTAGAAGCTGTTAGAAAACGTCCAGGAATGTATATTGGTTCTACCAGTGTACGAGGCTTACACCATTTAGTATGGGAAATCGTTGATAATAGTATTGATGAAGCAATGGCTGGCTATTGTGACACGATTTCAATCTCGATTGAAGACGACAATAGTATAACGGTAGTAGATAACGGGCGTGGTATTCCTGTTGGTATACATGAGAAGATGGGAAGACCTGCAGTTGAAGTTATCATGACAGTACTCCATGCCGGTGGGAAGTTTGGCGGCGGCGGTTATAAAGTCTCTGGTGGATTGCACGGTGTAGGTGCTTCTGTTGTAAATGCTCTTTCGTCATGGTTAGAGGTAACCGTTTCTCGTGAGGGTAAGGTACACCACCTAAGATTTGAACGTGGTGTTCCACAAGGAGATCTCCAAGTAATTGGTGAGACTGAAGTTCATGGAACAAAAGTTCATTTCAAACCAGATTCAGAGATATTTAGAGAAACAACAGTTTATGAGTATGATACGTTAGCGACTAGAGTTCGTGAGCTAGCCTTTTTAAATCGTGGCTTAACGATTGAAATTACGGACAATCGTCCTGAAGGGAAGTCTGCAAAATTCCACTATGAGGGTGGAATTGCTTCGTTTGTAGAACATTTAAATCGAACGAAAGAAACGCTTCATCAAGAGCCGATTTTCATTGAAGGGGAAAAAGATGGATTAAATGTTGAAATTGCTGTTCAGTATAATGATGGTTATACAAGTAACATTTATTCTTTTGCTAATAACATTAGTACACATGAAGGAGGTACCCATGAATCTGGGTTTAAAACCGGACTTACTCGTGTAATTAATGACTATGCCAGAAAACAAAGTTTATTTAAAGAAAATGATCCCAACTTAACGGGTGAAGATGTACGTGAAGGATTAACTGCGATTATTTCAGTCAAAATCCCTGATCCACAATTTGAAGGTCAAACGAAGACAAAGTTAGGAAACAGTGAAGCCAGAACCATTACTGATTCACTATTTTCTGAGCACTTTGCCCGTTTCCTATCAGAAAATCCGACAGTCGCTAAAAAAATTGTTGAAAAAGGCTTAATGGCTTCAAGAGCACGTGAAGCGGCCAAAAAAGCGAGAGAGCTTACAAGAAGAAAAAGTGCATTAGAGGTAAGTTCATTACCTGGAAAACTAGCTGACTGTTCTTCTAAAGATGCTACAATTAGTGAAATTTATATTGTTGAGGGTGACTCTGCGGGAGGATCAGCAAAACAAGGTCGTGATCGTCACTTCCAAGCCATTTTGCCACTGCGCGGAAAAATTATTAATGTTGAAAAAGCTCGACTTGATAAAATACTAGCAAATAATGAAATTCGTGCGATCATTACGGCGCTCGGTACCGGAATTGGTGACGATTTTAATATTGAAAAGGCACGTTATCATAAGATTATTATTATGACAGATGCCGATGTTGATGGTGCCCATATTCGTACTTTAATTTTAACGTTTTTCTATCGTTATATGCGGCCGATTATTGAAAAAGGCTATATTTATATTGCGCAACCACCGCTATACAAAGTACAGCAAGGTCGTGATATACAATATGCATACAATGATAAAGAACTAGATGCGATTTTAAGCGAGATCCCTGATAAATCAAAACCAGGTATTCAGCGTTATAAAGGTTTAGGGGAAATGAATCCTGAACAACTATGGGAGACAACGATGGATCCATCGACAAGAACTGTCTTACAAGTAACATTAGAAGATGCAATGAAAGCCGATGAAGTATTTGAAATCTTGATGGGAGACAAGGTAGAGCCACGACGAGATTTCATCCAAGAAAATGCTCAATATGTTAAGAATTTAGATATATAATATTAAACCTTGCTCGAAACGGAGATATTGGAGGTTTCTAAATGGAAGAACAGGACCGTTCAAGAGTTAAAGAAATAAATATTAGCCAAGAGATGAAATCATCTTTCTTAGATTACGCAATGAGTGTTATTGTTAGCCGTGCGTTACCTGATGTTCGAGATGGATTAAAGCCTGTTCATAGACGAATTTTATTTGCTATGAATGAGCTTGGTATGACATCTGATAAAGCCTATAAGAAATCAGCTCGTATCGTCGGTGAGGTTATTGGTAAGTACCATCCTCACGGCGACTCTGCGGTTTATGAAACAATGGTACGTATGGCGCAGAATTTTAGTTATCGCTACATGCTTATTGATGGGCATGGTAACTTTGGATCGATCGATGGTGATGCAGCAGCTGCTATGCGTTATACAGAAGCTAGAATGTCGAAAATTTCGATGGAGCTTATCCGCGACATTAACAAGGATACAATTGATTACCAAGATAACTACGATGGTTCAGAGAGAGAACCGATTGTGTTACCATCACGTTTTCCAAATCTTTTAGTCAATGGTACTTCAGGTATTGCTGTAGGGATGGCAACGAATATTCCACCTCATCAATTAGGTGAAGTCATTGATGGTGTTTTGGAGTTAAGCCAGAATCCTGAAATTAGTGTTGCTGAATTAATGGAATTTATACCTGGTCCAGATTTCCCGACTGGAGCAGAAATTGTTGGGATTTCAGGAATTCGAAAAGCCTATCAAACAGGTAGAGGCTCTATTACCCTAAGAGCCAAGTCTCATATTGAAGAAATGCAAAATGGTAAGCAGCGAATTATAGTTACAGAGATTCCTTACCAAGTGAATAAAGCAAAGCTTATCGAAAAGATTGCAGAACTTGTACGAGATAAAAAAATTGATGGCATTACAGATCTACGCGATGAGTCCGATCGTACAGGTATGCGAATTGTGATTGAAGTTCGTCGCGATGCGAATGCCAATGTGTTACTAAATAATTTGTTTAAGCAAACGGCACTTCAGACAAGTTATGGAATTAACTTATTAGCACTAGTAGACGGGCAACCTAAAGTGTTGAACCTAAAAGAGTGCTTATTCCATTACTTAGAGCACCAAAAAGTTGTCATTCGTCGCCGTACAGCGTTTGAGTTAAGAAAAGCAGAGGCAAGAGCTCATATCCTTGAAGGATTACGTATTGCGTTAGATCATATTGATGAAATCATTTCATTAATTCGTAGTTCACAAACGACTGAGATTGCAAGAAATGGATTGATGGAGCGATTTGAATTAAGTTATGAACAAGCTCAAGCGATCCTTGATATGCGATTACAACGTTTAACAGGATTAGAGCGCGATAAGATTGAGGCTGAGTATGCTGAACTTGTTCAACGTATCGCAGAATTAAGAGCTATTTTAGCGGATGGAGAAAAAGTATTAGAAATCATCCGTGAAGAACTAGTAGAAGTTAGAGAAAAATTTAATGATGAACGTCGTACGATTATCTCCATTGGCGAAGAATCATTTGAAGATGAAGACTTAATTCCTCGTCAAAATATCGTCATTACATTAACTCATAATGGCTATATTAAACGTTTGCCGATTTCTACTTACCGTAGCCAAAAACGCGGTGGGAAGGGAATTCAAGGAATGGGTACGAATAATGATGACTTTGTTCAACATCTATTTACGACAAATTCACATCATACGATTCTCTTTTTCACAAATAAAGGGAAGGTTTATCGTCTAAAAGGGTATGAAATTCCTGAGCTAGGAAGAACAGCAAAAGGAATTCCGATTATCAATCTATTACAAATTGAGAAAGACGAGTACATTAGTACGGTTATTCCAATAGAAGAATTTGATGATAAACACAATCTTTTCTTTATGACGAAAGAAGGAATATGTAAACGATCACCGTTATCTTACTTTGCGAATATTCGTAGAGGCGGTTTGTTTGCAATTAATTTACGTGAAGAAGATGAATTGTTAGGGGTACGTTTAACAGATGGTAATCAAGAAATCATCATTGGAACGAAGAGCGGTTTAGCCATTCGCTTCCACGAAGATGACGTTCGTTTAATGGGCCGAACAGCTACAGGTGTTAAAGGAATCACTTTATCAGAAGATGACCGTGTAGTCGGAATGGATATTATTGAATCGGACCACGATGTATTAATTGTTACCGAAAATGGTTATGGTAAGCGAACAACTATTGATGATTACCGTATTCAACACCGTGGTGGTAAAGGTATAAAAACATGTAACATCACAGATAAAAATGGACCAGTCGTTTCATTAACGGTTGTTTCTAATGATCATGATCTCATGATTATTACAACAGCTGGAGTCATTATTCGTCTACATGTAAGTGAAATTTCACAAATGGGAAGGAATACACAAGGTGTAACTCTAATCCGTGTAGGTGACGATGGTGAAGTAGCAACGGTAGCTCGCGTAGATATTGATGATGAAGATATTGAAGAGCCAGAAGACGGTGAAGGAGTAGAAGAGAACACCGAATCTGATACGGATAGCAACGAAGAAACTTCAGCAGTAGAACATGAAGTAGAAGCAGAGGACAATAACGAGTAAAGAGGTTATGTGCTTCTCTAAGCAACAATATAATAAAGGTAAAAGGTCTTTCTCAATCCTTATTGAGAAGGGCCTTTTATTTTATTAGCGAGTATTCACAGACTATAGGTTATTAATTATCTAGTATAAAAGATACTCATATTGTATTGCATTATAGTTTTTAAGTCCTACGAAAGTCAGTGAGTTTCTGAAAAAACCCTTTATTTACCTGATGAAAGTAACGTATAATAGAATTACAGTATTGGGAAATAGAGGGGACACTATGAAAGTTAAGAGGAATCAGCTACAAGAAGGATGTATACTTGCCAGTGATCTATTTTTACTAACAAACCAACCGTTTATGAAAAAAAATACGGTGCTGAACGCTGAATTGCTAGAAGTGATAAATCGATTTTTAGTTGATGTTGTTGATGTAGAGAATAAATTAGTAACTGGTGAGAGATTTACTCCTCAAGAAATAATAGAGGAAGATATACAAACGGCACGAGAAAAAAAAGAAGATCCTTTTATAGACATGTATCTTTCAGCTGTACAAACGTATAAAAAATATTTTCAAGGATGGCAATCAGGATTAACTGTAGATATCGCAGAATTACGAAAGATGTATTTACCGTTATTAGAAAAAGCGATGGACCATCAGGGAGATATTTTAAAGCTGCACCATTATACTACAAAGGAAAACTATTTATATCACCATGCTGTATTTGTTGGAATTCTTTCTGCTCTTATAGCAAAAAGTTTACACTTCTCAAAAGCTGAATGGATTCAAGTTGGAATAGCTGGACTAATGTCTGATGCTGGTATGTCCAAACTTCCCAATCAATTAATTACAAAAAATGGCCCTCTATTACAAATAGAGTATGAGGAAATAAAAAAACATCCGATTACTAGTTATAATATGCTAAAGGGATTAAAAGGTGTGACCGATGCTGTCTTGTTAGCAGTTCTTCAACATCATGAACGAGAAGATGGTTCAGGTTATCCAATGGGAGTTCAGGCTAAAAAAATACATGCATTCAGTCAAATGGTAGCAGTAGCTGATGTTTATCATGCGATGGTATCCGAAAGATATTACCGCACAAAACAATCCCCTTTCAAAGTTATTGAAGCTTTAAATCAAGAGCAATTTGGGAAATTTCAACCAAGTGTCATTCAAGCATTAACCAAAGAATTATTAAGATATTTAATTGGAATAACGGCTCGACTTAACAATGGAGAAATAGGTGAGATCATCTTTATTAATCAACAGCAATTAACTCAGCCGATGGTTAAGTTGGAGAACTCAGAGGAAATTATTAATTTAAGTACACAGTCTTCTCTCTATATAGCCGATATACTCTATTAAATTTTTTTAAAATAACTATTGCATTCTAATAAATATATTGATATAATAATTTTTGTCGCTAAGGAAACACAACAAAACAAACACAGTGACAAACAAAAAACACTATTGACTTATAAGGTGATATGGTGTAAAGTTGATTAAGTTGTCGTTAAGACATAAGTTCTTTGAAAACTGAACAAAAAGCCAAGCGAAATAAATGAGATACATGATATCTCGTCAATGTTTTAAAAAACGTCACGTTTGTGACAGTGAGCTATATCAAACACTTTTATGGAGAGTTTGAT